>JBOIEE010000297.1:0-9367 GCA_050740975.1 Gammaproteobacteria bacterium
ATCCATCGCCTCGGCGTGCTCTTAGGCGAGCCCCCGCACACGCTTGAAGCGCAGTTAGGCAAGGCAGCGTCCCTACCTCCGGCGCTGCCCAACCTCCCCGGCCTTCTGCCCTCAGATCTCCTCCAGCAGAGACCGGACTTGCGGCGTGCGCAAGCCGAGGTCACCGCCGCGGCGGCGAGCCTCGGTGCCGCGCGCGCCGATCTCTTTCCCAAGTTTTTCATCTCGTTGAGCGGTGGACTTGGCGCGCTGAGCTTAGCGGGACTTCCGGGTGTGGCAGGGCAAGGGATCTACGCGCTCGGCTCTGGGATCACGGCGCCGATTTTTAATGCCGGGCGTATCCGCGCGAACATCACCGCCGCCGATGCGCGCCTTGCCCGAGTAGCGGCGAGCTATGAGAAGACCTTTCTCACCGCCTTGGAAGAGGTTGAGAACGCCTATGTCGCCTACACCACCGCGCGTCAGCGCCGCGAGGATCTCCGTCAAGCCGTTGATGCCGCCCGGCGCGCCTACCGGGTTGCCGATGCGTTCTACCGGCGTGGCGTCACCGATTTACTGTCCGTGCTCGATGCACAGCGAGCCAAGCTTTCAGCTGAAGATGAACAGGCCAAAGCAGAAACGGCGGTCACGGTTGCGATGGTGACGTTGTACCGTGCTTTCGGGGGCGGCTGGAATAGCCATGAGCCGCAAGGCATCACTTCAATGCCACAACTGTATGGCAGCCCACTGCAAGGCGATCTGTTTTAGATCAATACCTTATGGCGCTCCCTAGGGGACTCGAACCCCTGTTGCCGCCGTGAGAGGGCGATGTCCTAGGCCACTAGACGAAGGGAGCGGGGAAGCCTGATTCGGCCACTATAATGATATTATACGGCCGCGTAGCGCTCGCTCAAGCACAGCGACAAGAGAAATTCTCGAACAGTTACCTATCCTCATGAGCCAAACACACCCCATTGCCCGGGTAGTTCCGTTTAAGGCTAAACCGCGCATCGTGCCGCGCTCGGAGCACATCATTTCCCGCGCGAGCATTTCCGATAATGCCCTTAAGGTACTGTATCGGCTAAAGAATGCCGGCTACAAAGCGTTTCTCGTCGGCGGTAGCGTGCGCGATCTGTTGCTCGGACGCGAACCCAAGGATTTCGACATAGCTACCGATGCGCGGCCCGAACAAGTACGCGAGATGTTTCGTAACTGCCGCTTGATCGGCCGCCGCTTCCGTCTTGCTCACGTTCACTTTGGGAGGGAAATCGTCGAGGTCGCGACTTTCCGGGCGCAGCACGATGCGCAGCCAGACGGCGATGGCCTGATAAAGGACGGCCGCATCGTGAGGGACAACGTCTATGGGGACATCGACGACGATGTGTGGCGGCGGGACTTCACCATCAACGCCCTTTACTACAACATCGACGACTTCACCGTGGTGGATTATGTAGGCGGCGTCGAGGACATAAGAGCCGGCTGCTTGCGGCTTATCGGAGATCCGGAAAACCGGTACCTTGAAGACCCGGTGCGGATGTTGCGGGCGGTTCGGTTCGCGGTAAAGCTGGGGTTCACTATCCACCCGGAAACCGCCCAAGCGATATCCAATTTTCAGTATTTGCTCAACCAGATCTCACCCTCACGCTTGTTTGAAGAAACGCTTAAGCTGTTTATGGGCGGAGCGGCCGTGCAGACCTTCGAGCAGTTGCGCCGCTTTAACTTGTTCGGCCTGTTATTCCCTCAAACGGAACCCTGCCTCGAAGAACAAGAACAAGGATTTCCACACATGCTCTTGGTGCGTGCCCTAGAAAATACCGACCAGCGAATTGCCGAAGCCAAACCGGTCACGCCGACTTTCCTATTTGCCGCGCTTCTCTGGGATCCGATGCGCCGGCAGTGGCAAGAATTCTGCGCGCGCGGGGTCGAAAGCGACGAGGCGCTGGTGCTGGCCGCGGATGCTGTGATCTCACGCCAGATCGCGCGCGTCTCCATGCCCCGGCGCTGCACCCGCATCACGCGGGAGATCTGGACCCTGCAACCCCGTTTCAGCAACCGCTCGGGAAAACGCCCCACGCGATTGCTCACCCACCCACGTTTTCGCGCCGCGTATGACTTTCTGCTCCTGCGCGCCCAAGCCGGAGAAGCCTCACAAGAACTCAGCGACTGGTGGACCGAGTTCCAACAAGAGCCAAGCAACCATCGAGAGCAGATGTTGGTAACGCTAAACGAACAGCGCCCCGCCCGCACTCGAAGGTGCATGCGTTAGCAGGTGCCGAGTAGCGGGCGCGCAGGGCGCTGTACGGCGTTTGTGGGCTTAGGCAGCAACCTGCATAGGCCCAGTTTGCAGGTGAAACGCGCCTTGTTCGAGCTTCAGTCCCTGCAATCGAGCCGACTGCTGCGGCACTCATCGCTGTACCGAAGCGCCCCTATGGGCCCGGGGGACCAACCGGACTACTTTAATGCCGTGGCGGCTATCGATACCGCCTTATCGGCCTTCGCTTTATTAGACGCTTTGCAGAGCATAGAAAACGCCCACGGCCGCACTCGTAGCAAAGAGCGTTGGGGACCACGTACCTTAGACCTAGACTTATTGCTGTTTGGGGACGCGACGATTGATGACGCGAGGCTGAAAGTACCCCACCCGGGCATTTCGGAGCGCGCGTTCGTGCTCCATCCCCTATACGAAATCGCGCCAGACCTCACGCTCCCTACTTTGGGCCCGCTGGCGGAGTTGCTTCGCAAATGTCCGCCGCAACGGCTACAGCGCTTGACGGATAGTGGTTTTTAGAGCGCCTGGATACATTGCCATCGAAGGGCCGATCGGTGTCGGGAAAACCTCCCCGCGATGCGTCTTGCCGAGAGCTTCCGTGCCCATCTCCTGTTGGAGCGGGCCGAGGAGAACCCCTTTCTGCCGCGTTTCTACCAGAACCCAGAGGAAGCGGCCTTGCCGACACAATTGTATTTCCTGTTCAGCGGGTCCGGCAGGCGAAAACGTTACGCCAGCGCGACCTATTTGCGCCCGTTTGCGTGGCCGATTTTCTGCTGGAAAAGGACCGCATCTTCGCCGAGCTCACCTTAAACCCCGACGAGTTGGAGTTATACTATCGCGTCTACGAGTTGCTTGCGCCTCGGGTGCCAACACCCGACTTAGTTATTTATCTGCAGGCACCGGTGGAAACCCTGCTCGAGCGCATCGAGCATCGTGGTATTGAATACGACCTACCTTAAGCAACTGGCGTATGCTTATGTTGAATTTTTTCATACGTACCAGGAAGCGCCACTGCTGATCGTAAACACGTCCGAGGTGAATCTCGTACTAGGGCAGCCGGATTACGCCTTGTTGGTCGAACAAATCACTATTCCGCTCAAAGGAAAGCGTTTTTTCAATCCCTCTCTGTGATGACTTTTATCACCCCCACCCGGCTGCGGGAAATGAAGCGGACAGGCGAGAAGATCGCTTGCCTTACCGCCTATGACGCAAGCTTCGCGGCGCTGCTTGATGAGGCGGGGGTGGAGGTCCTTCTGGTCGGGGACTCGCTGGGAATGGTGATCCAGGGACACCAAAGTACCCTGGAGGTGCGCCTGAACGACATGATCTACCACACCGCAAACGTACGTAGGGGACGAAAACGGGCATTGATCCTGAGCGATCTACCCTTCATGAGCTACAGCACGCCCGTTCAAGCCTTGGGCAGTGCCGGGCGGGTAATGCAAAGCGGCGCTCAAATGGTGAAATTGGAAGGGGGTGCCTGGCTGGCGGAGACCGTGCGGCTGCTCGACGCCAGGGGCATACCTGTATGCGCCCACCTGGGGCTGATGCCGCAGTCGATCCACAAGCTCGGGGGGTATCGGGTACAAGCCCGAAGCTCCGAAGAGGCCGAGCGCTTGCTTGAGGAAGCCCGCATTTTGGAGCAAGCCGGGGCGGCATTATTGGTGGTGGAATGCATCCCCTGGGCGCTCGCGGCGACTGTTTCCCAAAAGCTAGACATACCTGTGATCGGGATCGGCGCGGGCTCTGGCTGCGATGGCCAAGTCTTGGTGCTCTATGACATGCTCGGCCTAGCGGCCAAAATCCCCTCGTTTTGCCGCAACTTTGCGTGTTCCCATAACGATGTCCGCAGTGCGCTGCGGGATTATGTACACGCTGTGAAGACAGGCGAGTTTCCGGGGACAGAACACGGTTTTGACTGATGCAAGTCTTGAAGCGCGCTCCAGCGTTGCGCCAAGCGGTGCTCGCTTGGCGAGCCGGTGGCAAGCGGATCGCCTTCGTTCCCACAATGGGCAACCTACATCGAGGACATTTGGCGTTGGTAGACCGCGCGCACCAACTGGCGGATCGCGTCGTGGTTTCGATATTCGTGAATCCGACGCAATTCGTTGCCGGCGAAGACCTTGAAAGCTACCCCCGCACCCTGGCGAGCGACACCGAGCTTCTGACCCAAAGGGAGGTAGATCTGTTGTTCGTCCCCACCGTGAACGAAGTTTACCCCTTTGGGTTGGGAGCGGATCAGACCCGGGTGGAAGTCCCCGCTTTGGATGGGATGCTTTGTGGCGCTTTCCGCCCGGGTCATTTTCGCGGTGTCGCCACCGTGGTGACCAAGCTATTCAATTTGGTTCAGCCGCAGTTTGCTGTCTTTGGAGAAAAGGATTATCAGCAATTGCTGTTGCTGAAGCGCTTGGTGCACGAGCTGTGTTTCCCCGTAATGATCATCGGCGTGCCAACAGTGCGCGAGCCCGATGGCCTCGCCTTAAGCTCGCGCAACAGCTACCTCAGTGACGCAGAACGGCGGCTGGCCCCCAGGCTCCATGCTGTATTGAAGAAAGCAGCCGCGGCCGCGCTGCGGGATCCAAAAGATCTCACTGGGATCGAGGAAGAAAGCATGGCGGAGCTCACCTCCTGCGGGTTTCGTCCCGAATATTTCAGTTTTCGTAGCTCCGACGATCTTGCTCCGGCACATGATGGCGATAAGCACCTGGTCGTGCTCACGGCGGCATGGTTGGGCCGCACGCGGTTAATCGACCACGTGCTATGCGAGATTCGATGACATGCGCTTCAAGCGAATGCACTATTTATGGGTACTACGAAAAATTCCATCCGTGGAATTTTTCGCATCGCGAAGCAAAAATGCGATTTTTGCTTCGCTCCATGTTTCAATCAGATACCTGTTTGAAACATGTGCGGCATATCCCTATACCGCCGGGCACTTCGATTAATTCGAAGTGCCCTCATTTCCATTCCCTGAGAGCTTGTGAAAAAATCGTCGCGAGCGAAGGAAGGTCGCGTTCCGCCGGAGCGCAGGAACCGCAGTGTATATTGAAATACATGAGGATTCCGAGCACTGCCGGAACACGAGATCCCGAGCGCAGCAGATTTTTTCACATGCTCTAAGCACGGCGGCTTGAACTCCCGCTATTCATCAATAATAATCTCTGTCGCTCCTTAAGGAATACAGCGATGCTGGTCACCATACTAAAGGCAAAACTACACCGCGCACGCGTCACCCGCGTGGAGCGAGACTATGAAGGCTCGTGCGCGATAGACGCCCTGCTGTTGGATGAAGCGGGTATACGCGAATACGAGCAGATCCAGATCTACAACGTAGACAACGGCGAGCGCTTTACCACCTATGCCATACGTGCGGAACGAGGATCAGGAGGCATTTCGGTCAACGGTGCGCCGCACACCGGGCCACGCCCGGACAGCGGCTGATCATCTGCGCTTATGCCATGGTGGACGAACAAGAACTCGTTCGATATCGACCCACCTTGATCTATCTGGACGAAGCGAACCGCATTCTTAGCAAGCGCGATGCTATCCCGGTGCAAGCCGCTTGATAAGCCAATCGTCGTTCAAGCGCTAGTCCCAACCAACCCCAACGACGCTGCGGCCATAACGCAATTGACCGGGCGGCTGTCGCGACGCTTTGAGCTTGGGCTTAACGATCAGATCACCCAGAATATAAGCCGCTTCCTTCAGCAGCACATCTTTGCTCGGATCCATCTCCGGTTGTTCGTCAGCGGCGCCTTCCCTCTCGACGGCGGGAGTGAGGCCTAACGCGCGTTGAATGCGCGCTTCACGCTCGTGTTGACTCGTTTTGCTTTCCTGCATTTCTTGGCTGCGCTTGGACTCGAGTAAACTGACTCGGGTTTTCCGTTCCGCCTCCTTGGCGAGCTGGCCCTCCTCCAGCAACGCACCGAAGCCGGGGTCATCCTTTACACGCTTTTCGTGCCGCCCCCGCACCGAGGCAAACGCCTGCACCGGAGCATGCGCCGGTATAAAGCGCAACGGTCGCACGTGATCCCACGGGAGCGCGTTTTCCAGCGCTCGTTCTCCCTCTTCGATGACGCCTAGCGCGGTAGGAAACGTGATGTCCGGGGCAACACCTCGATGCTGGGTGCTATCACCATTCACGCGAAAAAATTGGGCGATGGTAACCTTGAGCTGTCCAAGCTTTTCCTCTGGGGGACCACCGCGCCGATCCAGATCGATCAGGTTCTGCACCGTCCCCTTGCCAAAGGTCCGCTCGCCAAGCACAATCCCACGTTGATAGTCCTGTATTGCCGCAGCAAAGATTTCGGATGCCGAGGCGCTATGACGGTCGACCAGCACTGCGAGCGGGCCCGTGTACGGGATCCCCGGAATAGGGTCGGCATTGACTTCGATGCGGCCCCTCGCGTCTTTGACCTGCACTACAGGACCCCCCTCAATGAACAGGCCGGTTAGTGCAGTGGCTTCGGCCAAAGAGCCTCCGCCATTGCCACGCAAATCGATCACAATACCTTCCACGCGCTGCGCCCGCAGCGTCTCGATCAACGCGCGGACATCGCGGGTGGTGCTGCGGTAACCCTGCTCACCTCCGGAGCGGGCCGCGAAATCCACGTAAAACGTAGGCACGCGTATGATTCCAATTCGGGTTTTTTCCGTCGGTATTTCAAAAATGTGACTTTTCGCCGCTTGTTCTTCCAGCTCTATGCGCCTTCGTGTCAGGGTGATCACCTTTGTCGAACCTTCTGGCCCACTCGTTTTAGGCAATACCTCAAGACGAACGATTGTGCCCTTGGGACCACGAATGAGGTCGACGACATCATCAAGACGCCACCCTACGACATTGACAATCGGATCCCCCAATCCCTGGCCCACTCCCACGATCCGATCTTCGGGGCGCAACTGTTTGCTCTGATCAGCCGGGCCACCCGGCACGACTTTGCGCACTAAGGTAAATTCGTTCTCACTCTGCAAAACGGCCCCGATGCCCTCCAGGGATAAGCTCATGCTGATCAGGAAGTTCTCGGAAGCGCGTGGCGAAAGGTAGCTGGTGTGCGGTTCCACAGAGGAGGTGTACGCGTTCATGAAAAACTGATGTATGTCTTCTGCGTTCAGCTGCTCTGTGCGCCGTCCTAAATCTTCATAGCGCTGTCTTAGCGTGCGCTTTATGTCCGCCTCAGTCTTGCCCGCGAGCTTCAGAATTAATACATCGTTTTTCACCCGTTTGCGCCAAATCTCGTCGAGTGCCGTCACGTTCTCTGCCCAAGGCTGCTTGCTGCGATCCAGCTCGTAGTCCTCGTCCAGGTTAAAGTCAAAAGCTCCGTCCAATAGCTGGATGGCGAAGCGCACCCGCTGTTGCACGCGTCGACGAAATGTGTGGAACATGGAGAAGGCTGGAAGCAGATCCCCTTGGTTAAGGCTATCGTCCAAACGGTGACGCCACTGCTCAAATCGCGCTACGTCGCTCGCCAGCAGATAACTTCTGTTCGGGTCCAAGGTCACTAAATAACTATCCAGTATCTTGGACGACAAGGTATTGTCTAGGGACATGCGCTTGTAGTGGTGCTCTTCCATAAGATCCAACACCAGTTCCGTAGCACGAATTTGGGCGCTGCTCGGCTCCAGATCGGGCTTTCCGAAAGCTGGTGTTTGGGAAAAAAACCCCAAAAATAGCAACGCGGCCGCCCGCAATCGCAAGCACGCGGTTGGTCGCGGCCCACCTGCTGCGCTCATTCGGGGGTTGGCACCGTCACCGGCACTCATAAGCGACTGTCACCCACAAGGCAACCAAGCCTGCGAGCATTCATTTCACTCAAGTTACTGCTAAAGAGGGGTTTTCGATCTCTCATACGAATATTCAATCACACGCCACCCTGTAATACCACTCGGGTTTGACCATGGCTCGTGCTCTGCCTACCTTATTTGATCGCTCTGAGCAGCACGAGGAGGAACTACCACGTTGCATACTCGTTCTCTGGTCTTATAACCGCTGGGGCCGTTTGTTGCCAGGAATAAATCGCGGCGTACGCGCCGCATATCGGAGGTAGGCATCGCCGAACTTGATCGCGGCTTCCCTTTCTTCTATCCTCGCTAAGCGCAGGTAAAGATAGCTAATCAAAGGAAAAAGCAACAGAGTTGTGATAGTAGGACCTTGGACTATAAATCCCGCCATAATGGCGATCAACGCTATATACTGCGGGTGTCGAACAATGCTATAGGGCCACTGGGTGGCGGGCATGTTGTTAACTTGGGCTACTTTTAATGCTCGCCAGGCTAGCGCCAAAACCGCGAGCGCGGAAAAAATCATTATCCCGCCCCCGATGTGATAGAAGTCAAAGGTAGCCGGCTGCCCCCCCTCGCCGAATAAGATGCGCCAGAGATCCCCCGCGCGATGTGCCAATTGGTCGCTCCTTGGATACTCGGCCAGCCAACGCGAGAATACGCGTAGCGTAAGCGGTGTTCCGTAGAGCTCGACGAACTCGTCGATAAGGAACAGGGCGAACAGCAACCATGCCAGTTGTTCCCGAAGAACGCGGGGCCGCAGCAGGAAAAAGCTGACCAGGAGCCAACTAAGCGCGTTGAAGAGCACCCATCCCCAGTGGCCATAACCAAGGCCAACGCCCAATCCGAGTTCAGTTTCCAAGGTGCGCTCTACGGTAATGACGTTGCTGCTTGCTGCCGACGTAGGGTACGAGGGCGAAACGCCACCAGGTCCAAGATGGCTACGCAGCCCTGGGATTGCTTTCGAGACATCATGCACGCCAACATTAGGTTAGCCACCCGATAAAAGCGGGGAACCGTCGGATAATCCCCAAACCGGCACGGTCCCGATAAGCTCGGCTTACGCCAACGCACGGTAAACAAGGCAAGGTGTCCGTGATCGTCTCTAGGTGGCGATTGTTAGCGCTGAACGTCCCCCGCCGCTGGCACCGAGTTGAGCGCGCGGGCCGACTGCGCGGTTGGGATCACGCGATCACCCAAATCGCGCCCCAGACCACGAAATTTTGATACGCATCGACACACTCGCCCGGCAAAAATCCGCAGCCGTCGGATTTACAGCTTGATCGTGACCGCCTTGGTTTCGGTGTAATGCTCCAGCACCGCTTCACCCATCTCACGGCCCCA
>JBOIEE010000298.1:0-13542 GCA_050740975.1 Gammaproteobacteria bacterium
GCATCGTTCTCGTAATCATTCTGTGGGCGACGGTGTTGCTAAGCGTAATCATGGGGGGGCTGGTGCTGGCGATGCGAACCGAGATCCGGTTGGCCATGACGCAAAGCGCTCAGGTGAGGGCACGCGCGCTCGCCGAAGCGGGAATTAATCATGTTATTCTACGCTTGCTCCAAGCCGATCGGCGCCAGACGCCGCGGTTGACTCTGCGCACAAAGCAGTATCGTTTTAGCCCCGGGCAGGTGCGAGTTTACGTCGAGGATGAAGCTGGAAAAATCGACCTTAACCAAGCCGGCCCAGAGTTGTTTGACGACTTACTGCTCTCCGTGGGTCTGCGCGATGAGCAGCGCGAGAGCTTGGTGGAGGCGATCTTAGATTTTCGAGATCCAGATAATCTTAACCGGCTTAAGGGCTTGGAAGAAGAAGTCTATCGAGAGTCGGGTCTGGACTACGGTCCGAAAAACGCCCGTTTTGACACCGTTGAGGAGCTGCTGCAGACCCCGGGCATGTCAACGAAGTTATTTAACAAACTGCGCAGAGGGATCACAGTGCACTCCGGGCTCAAGGAGGTAAACCTTATCTTAGCGCCGATGTCAGTGTTGAAGGCCGTGCCGAACCAAGATCCGGAAAAGCTGCGCGAGCGCATGTTGCAAGAGCGTGAAACACCGGGTAGCGAACGCAGCGCCCTCAATCTCGACCCGAGGTACGCAGGCACCGGGGGCGGGCGGGTGTTTTCCATTCGTGCCCAGGGGATCGTCGCGAACGCGCGCGCCTCTACCGTGGCCATTATTTCTCTGGATCGGATCCCGCAACGGCCTTACACCATTCTGGGGTGGACTTCGGGGTGAGCGGCGGATGGCCCTAGCTTCTGTTGCCTTACCGCTCAAGGGGTTTTTTCGCTGGTGGCTGGACGGCTTGCGCGATGTCGTGCCGGAGAAAATACAAAAGCGATTCGAGCGCGAACGCGACACCATCTACGTTGGCTTTAGCCAAGGGGAGGCCGTGATCACACAAGCGTCTCCCGGCCAACAAACGCCCATTAATACCTTCCGCTTTGCTCTTGGAGAGCGCGCAAGCGCAGAACAGAAAGCGGCCCTTGCCTGGCTTTCACGGCATCGCGAAGCCGGGGCCCGTATCTTGATCCTACTCCCAGCCTCGGAATGTATCCGTAAATCGATCACCTTACCGCTGGCGGCGGAAGAAAATCTGCGCGAGGTCATCGGCTTCGAGATGGATCGCCTTACCCCGTTTCATCTCGAGGAGATCTACTTCGACTACCGCATCCTGGAACGGGATCCCGATGGACAGCGCTTGCGCTTAGAGCTATTTTTGTCCCCGCGGGCTCCAGTGGACGCTGTAACCCAGCGGCTCAACTCCTGGGGGTTCAAGGCCCAGGCTGTGGCATTCGCCGATCCCGCAGAGCCTAGTCGCGTAACCCACGAGCTAACGTTACTGGCGGACGGCGACACGCGCTCTGCGGCCAATCGCGAGCTCTGGGTGCAAGCCGCGCTTATCGGGCTGCTACTGTTTGTCGCCTTCTTCCTCCCCCTATACCTCAATGGGGAAAAGTTAACCGCGTTGCAAGAGCAAATCGCGCAAGTGCGGAAGCAAGCTGGCGCAGCCACCCGCCTGCGCCAGCAGTTGGAGCAGCTAAGGAGCGGAGCCCAGTACGTGGTCGGGAAACGCAAAGACTTGCCCCTGAGGATCGCCACCTTGGATCAACTTGCGCGACTCATGCCCGATGATGCGTGGCTTAACCGCTTGCAAGTCGATGGGAACCAGATCACCATCCAAGGCGAAGCGGACAGGGCGACGACCTTGATCGAAAAGCTCGAATCCTCGCAGGATTTTGCCGGTGCACGATTCACTTCTCCGATCCGGCAGAACATTCGCACCAGCAAAGAACAGTACAACCTCTCCGCCGAGATCGTGGGGGAAAAAGGGTAATGCGCTCGACCACAACGCTCCATCGAGTTCTCGCCCTCGGCTTGCTGTTCACCGTTCTGGCTTCGGTGTATGTTGGTTTTTTGCAGCCCTTAATCGATGCTTATCAATCCTCCACGGATCGATTGCAGCAGGCTCAGGCCCAACTCGTGAAGTTAATCCAGATCGCGCAGGGTCGAAAGGCGATAGAAAGCCGGCTGGCGGAATTTCGCCGCAGTGACACCAGCGACCGCTACTATCTGAGTGGCCGTACCCCGAGCTTGGCGGCCGCTGGCCTGCAAAACCACCTAAAAGCGATCATAGAGGCCAGCGAGGGCCAGCTGATCACCTCCAGCGATCTGCCCAGTGCAAACGAGGAGAAGTTGACAAAAGTCGCAACTTCCCTGCGCTTAAAAGCCCAAACCGAAGGGTTGCGAGAAATCGTCTACGCGATCGAGACCCAGTTACCACTGGTATTCATCGACAAGCTGTCGGTTCGGGGCTTGTCGTTTTACAGCCCCCGCGCAATCCCCAACGCGGAGCCGATGCTTGATATTCAATTGGATCTGTCCGGTTTTGGCCGTGTGGCAGAAGCCGCAAACGGCAAACGCGAACAGGGTGCCAGCTTATGACACGGCGCAAGATAATGATTTACTTCGCCGCCTTGCTTGCGGTCGTAATTGGGCTCGAAGTGTTCAGAAGCAGCTACGACAAGCCCATCGAGACAGGAAAGACTGGAGGGGGCGAAACGCCACTCAACGCGGTCGACCTGAGCATTGAGTTTCCCCCGGTTGATCGTTATTCTGAGTTCGTTGAACGGCCACTTTTTAGCAGCACGCGCAGAGCCTTCCAGTCGCAAGATAAGACCCCGCTGGACCCGAGCGGTGCGAGCACGGCTTTTAATTTTGATCTTGAGCTCTCCGGAGTTACCCTTTCCGCAACCCACAAGCTCGCTTTGATCAAGACCAAAAGAGATAATGCGCAACATCGGGTCGGCCAGGGTGAGGAATTTCGCGGATGGACACTGGAGGAGGTGCTTGCGGATAAAGTCGTGATGCACAATGGCGCCCAGACGCAGGAGCTGGCTTTGATTAGAAAAGGGGATCCCTTGGCGGCCAAGCGGAAAAAACTACAAAAACAAAGTAAAAAGCGCAAACAAGCGCGTTCCGCCCGAGCCCAGGCGGGGGATACGAGCGCGGAGAAGCCACCCCGTCGCGAAGCTCGGGAGGGGCAAAACAAAGCTGAGGAGAAGGAAAATCCTGAGCGCGATGAGCCCCCAGCAGAATCTGAGAGCGATGAGGAACAATAATATATTCAGTCAGTTATACTCAGATTATAATTGTTTTCGAGAATAACCCGGTGGGGTGGCAGCGGGTAAGAAATGGGGAAATCACATAGCGAGTGGTTCATGAAATCGCGGATAGCGCTCTTGCTTTTAGGGGGGGGCTTCCTTCTTTCTGCCTGCGCTCAGCTCCCGCGACCAGCACCTCCGTGGGCTTCGCCTTCAGCGCGCACTGGGGTAAGCCCGCAACCCCCATCTCGGGGGGTATCTTCGGAGATCGAGCTCGGACAAGCCGAGGAAGAAAAACGCAAACCAGACCTGCATCGCGGGCACGGGCAGTTTGTGAAATCTCCCGACTCGGTTCGCCGGCCACCAAGCCAGCGGGGGGAATACACGCTTAATTTTGAAGAGGCCGATCTACATGAGGTGGTCAAGGTCATTCTGGGTGATCTGCTGCACGAGAACTACGTGATCGATCCCGCTGTGGCGGGTACGGCCACCATTCAAAGCAGTCACCCCCTGTCCAGGGAGGACCTGATCCCGACCCTCGAGTCCCTGCTCAAGATAAACGATGCGGTGCTGGTGGAGAGCGGAGGCCTGTTCAAGATCATTCCGGCGGAAAATGCCTTTCGTGAAAGTCTGCCTCCCTCGGTCGGGCAGCGCCCCGATCGGTTGCCGCTTGGTTTCCGCACCCAGGTGTTGCCGCTGCGCTACATCGGCGTCGATGAAGTGCAAAAACTGCTCGAACCGTTTTTAACCGAGGTGCTGATCCAGGCGGATAAACGCCGCAACCTGCTCATCCTCGCGGGGCCGCAACGGCTGCTGGATAATATGATCGAAACCATAGAGGTTTTCGACGTGGACTGGCTGAAGGGTATGTCCTTGGGATTAATTCCCTTGGAATACGTGGATGCCAAGACAGTGGTCAGCGAGCTGGAAGAGGTGTTTGGGGGGAAAGATGAAAGTACCCTCGGCGGAATGGCGCGCTTTATTCCCATCGAACGCCTGAATTCGGTTCTGATCGTGACTTCCCAGGCTAAATACTTAGATGAGATCAGCGGCTGGTTGGAACGTCTGGACCGTTCGGACGGTAAAGCCGGTCAACGGCTGTATGTCTACTACGTACAAAACGGTAAGGCTTCAGATCTGGCCGCAACGTTAAACGGCGTATTCGGCACCGGGCCTGGCCAGGGGGCGTTTCCCGGCGCGGAAGTAGCCCCGGGGCTGGAACCGGCCACGATCGAGTCCGAGGAACCCCAGGAGGGCCAAAGGCGTGGCACGGCCGCCGAACAGCAGCCCGCGAGCGCCAGCGAGCTTACCCTGCCGAGCGGCAGCACGGTGCGCATTATCCCCGATGTGGTCAATAACGCCTTAGTGGTGTTCTCCTCCGCGGCCGACTATAAGATGATCGAGTCCGCCCTGAAGAAGCTCGACATCATACCGCTGCAGGTCTTGATCGAGGCGACGATTTACGAAGTCACCTTAGCCGACGATCTGCGGTTCGGGGTGGAATGGTTTTTCCGAAATACCGTAGGCGGCAGTGGTAGAGCTAGCGGAACCCTTGATTTCACGGATATAGCGAGTACACTTGGCCCACCGTTAGGCCTTGCGGCTTCCAGCGGATTTTCTTACCTGATCTCCAGCGCCGGCCAAGTACGCGCGGTGCTCAACATGCTGGCCTCGCAGAGCAAGGCCAATGTGCTGTCCGCCCCCGCGCTCATGGTGTTGGATAATCAGACCGCCACCATCACCGTGGCCGACGAAGTCCCCGTGCCGACCAGCCAGCGAGTCCCTGTGCAAGTTGCGGGGACTATCGCGGATACCATCAATGAGATTCAGTTTAAAGACGCGGGCGTGATCCTAGAGGTCACCCCTAGAGTAAACGCCAGCGGCCTGGTCACTTTAGAGATCTCCCAGGAGGTCTCACAGGCGATCACGACCACGACTTCTACTATCAACGCCCCCAGCTTCCGCAAGCGCCAGGTCGAAAGCACTGTGGCAGTAGACTCCGGCAATACCATCGTGCTCGGTGGGCTGATTCAAGATACGCGTTCCGATACCGACAGCGGAGTACCTGTCCTGTACAAAATACCCGTCATCGGCAAGCTCTTCGGGAACTTCACAAACGAATTCGACCGCACCGAGATACTGGTATTGATCACCCCCCGCGCGGTTAGGAACGAGGAGGAATCGCTGCGAGTAACGGAGGAATTCAAGCGCAAGTTACAACAGCTCGCGCCGCCCAGAGCAGTGCGCTAGCTGTCAGAGCTGACCGAGGAAGTTTCCGGGTGAGAGCAGCGCCCGTGGCGGTGGTGGATCGCCTTTCGAACTCATGCAGGTGGGGCGATTTCCGCTAGGGGCGGCAAATTCGCTATGATCGGCGCTAACACACTCCCAGACACCGTGCTATGGAACTCTCACCGATAACGGCCCTGTCGCCTATAGACGGACGCTATGCCGAGAAGACCGCTGCCCTGCGCGAGTTATTCAGCGAATACGGTTTGATGCGCTATCGGATCCTGGTCGAAGTGCGTTGGCTGCAGATGCTGGCTACGCATCTACCCGATGCAAGCTTTCCTCGCCCCAGCGCTCACGGGACCGCGGTTCTGGATGCAATCGTCTCCAACTTCGATATCAGATCTGCGTTAAGGATCAAAGAACTGGAGCGTACCACCAACCACGACGTAAAAGCGGTGGAGTATTTTCTAAGGGAGAAAATCGCGCCTGATCCCGATCTGGCACCGATGATGGAGCTCATCCATTTCGGTTGCACTTCGGACGATATCAACAATCTCGCGTATGGGCTGATGCTGCAGGACGCGCGCACCCGGGTCTTGCTACCGAAGATGGATGATTTGAGCGAAGCTGTCACCGGGTTGGCGCACCGCTATGCCGGGCTGGCGATGCTTGCGCGCACCCACGGTCAACCCGCCTCTCCAACCACGCTGGGTAAAGAGCTGGCGAATTTCGCGCACCGCCTGAGAAGGCAACGCCAGCAGCTCGCCCAATGCGTCATCCTGGGCAAGCTCAACGGGGCGGTTGGCAATTACAACGCTCATTTGGCCGCATTCCCAGACTGTGATTGGGTGGCGCTGGCAGAGCAATTCGTCGCTGGCCTAGGGCTGGCCTGGAATCCCTACACCACTCAGATCGAGCCCCATGACTCTATGGCCGAGCTGTTTGGCACCATCATGCGGTTCAACACCATCCTGATCGATTTCTGCCGCGATATTTGGGGGTACATCGCCTGGGGCTATTTCCGCCAAAAAACCGTCGCCACGGAGGTTGGCTCCTCCACCATGCCGCACAAGGTTAACCCCATCGATTTTGAGAACGCGGAGGGCAATCTCGGGATCGCGAACGCCTTGCTGGACCACTTGGCGCTCAAGCTTCCGATATCGCGTTGGCAGCGCGATCTTACGGATTCTACCGTGTTGCGCAATGTGGGTGTGGCGCTGGCGCATAGCCTCATAGCCTATGTTTCCTGTTTAAACGGCCTAGAAAGACTGGAGGCCGAGCCCGAGCGCCTGGCCCGGGACTTGGAGCAGGCGTGGGAGGTGCTGGCGGAACCCATTCAAACGGTGATGCGGCGTTACGGAGTCCCGGATGCCTATCAGCGGTTGAAGGAGCTAACCCGCGGCCAGCCTATCTCGGAAGCACAGATCCGGGCTTTTGTGCAAGCCTTGGAGATCCCCGTGGAAGCCAAAAAGCAGCTGCTCGAATTGACCCCCGCCCTTTATACCGGAAACGCGCAAGCAATGGCGGAGGACATATAATTCCGGATGACCATGAACGAATTTGAGCATTGCGTATTGGGGGAGACCGCGGAGTCGTTTCGCGTTGAGAGCAGCGAGGAGTTGCGCCGGGTTTCGCTGCGCATGGTTCAGCAGTGCAAGCAGCAGCTCGACCTGGTCAGCCGCTACCTCGACCCCGCCGTTTACGATACCGCAGAGTTTCAGGATGCGCTTATGGATCTGGCGCTACGTAGCCGCCATACGCAGATCCGAATCGTGGTCCTGGATCCGCAACCGATGGTCAGTGAGGGGCATAGGGTCTTGGACCTGGCCCAATGCCTGAGCAGCTTGGTTCATTTGCGGGTACCGGGCGAGGAGCACCGGCAATTCAATGAGGCGTTTCTGGTCGCGGATCGCACGGGGGTGATCTATCGCAAGCTCTCGGACCGTTTTGAGGGCACGGTAAATTTTGACGATAGGTCCGAGGCCTTAGAGTTACAGCGGCGCTTCGAAGAGATCTGGGACAAGGCTCTGCCCGATCCCAATTTTCGCCGTCTTGGCCTTTGATGTGGCGGAGATCACGCGCTACCGCGGCGGGCCGGCTGTTTCCGCTTTTCGCCTTGGGCGGGTACGCGAAACCGTGTCAAAGGCCGTGCCCGATGCTTCGCAGTTGTTCGCCGAGTGGGCGCACTTCGCGCGCCTGAGTAGCCCGCTGAGCGGGGCAGAAGAGGAGCGCCTTACGACCTTGCTTGATTACAGCGGTGCGGCGGTCGAAGTGCCACCAGAAGCCCAGTTGCTGCTGGTTGTTCCGCGCCTGGGCACCGTGTCGGCCTGGTCCAGCAAGGCGACAGAAATTGTTAACAACTGTGGCTTGAGCAAGGTGCTGCGCCTGGAGCGGGCTACTGCCTGGTATGTCACCTTGGCGGGACCACCGCAGGATGCCGATTCTGTTTGGAAAGCCCTCCCAGCCTATCTGCACGATCCCATGACCCAAACCGTGCTGCCCGATTGGGGGGAGGCTGAACGGCTCTTCGAGAGCACCGTTGCGCGGCCCTTGACCACCGTGCCGTTTCGCGCGGGCGGGCGCCAAGCGCTGGTCAGAGCGAACACCGAGCTGGGGCTCGCGCTCTCTGATGAGGAGATCGATTACCTTTCAGAGCACTTTGCGGCCCTGGAGAGGGATCCTACGGATGTGGAGTTGATGATGTTCGCGCAACTGAACTCCGAGCATTGCCGCCACAAGATCTTCAACGCGAAGTGGATGGTCGATAGACAAATCCAAGACCGTTCCCTGCTGGGGATGATCAAGCACACCCATGCGCGCCATGCGGGCGGGGTGCTATCGGCTTACGTAGACAACGCCGCCGTGACCCACGGGTATGCCGCAAGCCGCTTCTTTCCGGCGCCCGAGGATGGACGATATCAATACCGATCGGAGCACGTGCATATCCTGGCCAAGGTGGAAACCCACAACCACCCTACGGCCATCTCTCCCCACCCAGGTGCGGCAACCGGGGTCGGGGGGGAGATCCGCGATGAAGCCGCGACAGGCCGAGGAGCTAAACCCAAGGCGGGACTGGCCGGTTTTTCAGTATCCAACCTGCGCATCCCGGGATGGGTGCAGCCGTGGGAGCAGGACCACGGCAGGCCCCGTTGGCAGGCTTCGGCGTTGCAGATCATGCTGGAAGGACCCATCGGAGCCGCTTCCTTTAACAATGAGTTTGGCCGTCCCGCATTGTGCGGGTATTTCCGCTGTTATGAACAGGCGCTAGCGGGAGTGCAAGAGGTCCGTGGTTACCACAAACCGATCATGCTCGCCGGCGGGTTAGGGAACATACGCCCAGAGCATATTGCTAAGCGTTCTCTTGCCCCTCAAGTCAAGGTCGTGGTTTTAGGCGGTCCTGCCCTATTGATCGGTTTGGGCGGAGGCGCAGCCTCCTCCATGGCGGCCGGAAGCAGCGCTGAAGCGCTGGACTTCGCCTCGGTACAACGGGATAACGCCGAGATGCAACGCCGTTGTCAAGAGGTCATCGATTCGTGTTGGAGCCTGGGCGAGGACAACCCCATCTTATCGATCCACGATGTGGGGGCGGGCGGTCTATCGAACGCAGTGCCCGAGCTACTTGCCGCGAGCGGCCGGGGTGGTTCATTCGCGCTCAAGGACATCCCCTCTGCCGATCCAGGGCTGTCCCCGCTCGAGCTGTGGTGCAACGAGGCCCAGGAGCGTTATGTGCTTGCCATCACGGCTGAAAACCTCTGGCTACTTGAGCGAATCTGCCGGCGCGAGCGCTGCCCGTACGCCGTTATCGGAGAGGCCGCGGCGGATCCCCGCTTGGTACTGAGCGACGACCCTGGTAAGCCCAAGCCTATAGATATCCCCATGCGCATGTTGTTCGCTGATCCACCAAGGCGCCACATCGCGGTGGATTCCAAGACTAAACGTATTCCACCTTTGCGTTTGCCGGAGATAACGATCGGGCAAGCCGCCGAGCGCGTGCTTCGTCTTCCTACCGTTGCCGATAAGCGCTTTTTGATAACCATCGCCGATCGCAGTGTTTCGGGGCTGGTGGTTCGCGATCAGATGGTCGGTCCGTGGCAGATTGCAGTCGCCGACTGCGCGGTTACGGCCAGCTCTTTTCGAGGCTTTACCGGGGAGGCGATGGCCGTGGGCGAGCGCTCCCCCGTTGCCTTGCTCGACGCCCCGGCCGCGGGGCGGCTCGCGGTAGGTGAGGCGATCACCAACATCGCCGCCGCGCGGATCCTCAAGCTTCCGGACGTGATCCTGTCTGCTAACTGGATGGCCACCAGCGGTCACGGGGAGGAAGACCGACACCTATTTGACACCGTGCGGGCGGTGGCGATGGAGCTGTGCCCCGCCTTGGGCCTGTCGATACCGGTGGGCAAGGACTCGCTGTCGATGAAAACGGTGTGGGAGGAAGGGGGTAGGGAGAAATCCGTGGTCGCACCCCTTTCCCTGATCGTCTCTGCGTTTGCGCCGGTGGCCGATGTGCGCTTATCACTCACGCCACAACTGCGGACCGATGCGGGGAAGACCGATCTGATCCTGATCGATCTGGGGCGAGGCAAGAACCGCTTAGGCGGATCGTGCCTGACTCAGGTTTACAATCGAGTGGGCGGAGTGCCCCCCGATCTCGATCAGCCAGAGGACCTAAAGACCTTCTTTCGTTGCATACAGTTGCTGAACGAGATGGGTTTGCTCTTGGCCTACCACGATCGCTCGGACGGTGGCTTGTTCGTGACCTTGTGCGAAATGGCTTTGGCGGGACGAGTGGGCATAGCGACGGACTTGAGCGCTTTGGGCGAGGATCCGCTCGCCATACTGTTTAGCGAAGAGCTAGGCGCCGTCATCCAGGTACGCTGCGAAGACGCTTCGGGCGTGCTAAAGCTGTTCCGCTCCAGCGGTTTGGAAGGGCACACCCATATCCTCGGGCAGGTACAGCCTGACAAGCGGATCGAGCTCACGTTTCAGAGTAGGGAGGTATATGCCCAAGATCTGATGACGATCCAAGCGCTGTGGTCCGAGTGCTCCTATCAGATGCAGGCGCTGCGAGACCATCCGGGGTGCGCACGCCAGGAGTATGAGGGACTTCAGGATCAACACGATGCGGGCCTAAAGCTCGCGCTGAGCTTCGCGCAGCCAGCTGCTCCTTTTGTCAGTCAGGGTGCGAAGCCCAAAGTGGCCGTTTTGCGCGAACAAGGGGTCAACGGGCAGGTAGAAATGGCAGGAGCGTTTGAGCGTGCTGGGTTTGACTGCATCGATGTACACATGACGGATCTCATCATCGGCCGTCGCACGCTCACTGCGTTTAAAGGGCTGGCCTGTGGCGGTGGCTTTTCCTATGGCGATGTTCTGGGCGCGGGAGGCGGCTGGGCAAAATCCATCCTTTTTAACGCCCGCGCCCTGGAGGAATTCTCGCGTTTTTTTTCCAGAGTGGATACGTTTACCTTGGGCGTGTGCAACGGCTGCCAGATGCTCGCTCTGCTGAAGGCGCTGATCCCGGGTGCCGAGGGTTGGCCGGGTTTTACCCGCAACCAATCGGAGCAGTTCGAGTCCCGGCTGGTAATGGTGGAGGTGCTGGACTCCCCTTCCATCTTTCTGCGCGGTATGGCGGGCTCCCGTCTTCCGGTCGTGGTGGCTCACGGCGAAGGTCGAATCGCGGCTACGCACAGCCGACTGGCCGACGATCTTCTGCACGGGAAAATAGCCACCCTGCGCTTTGTTGATAATTATGGAAATGCAAGCGAGCGCTACCCGGCCAATCCAAACGGCTCTATCGGAGGGATCACCGGCCTTACCACCCAGGACGGGCGGGTGAGCCTCTTCATGCCCCATCCGGAACGTTTGTTCCTGAGCAAGCAATACTCGTGGTTACCCCCGGACTGGCGGCATGAAGAAGGGCCCTGGATGCGTTTATTTCATAATGCCAGGAGTTGGGTTGCGGGCGCTTGATACGATTGAGTTTTATGTCTATGTTTGAACATAGCGGTTTTATTCTTCGCTCTTCTGGGCTGCGCCTAGAACGGCTTTGGGGTGACTGACGATGGATGCTGATAAGAGATGGCTGCGCACCACAACCCTGCTCCTGGGCGCGGTGCTTGTCACGGGGTGCGCCACAACCAGCGGTTTGATTCCCTTTACTCACGACCTGCGCCATGTTCACGGTTTAAACAACGAAGACTTAATGAAGCTACAATATTACTTAGCCGAGCCTATCGTCTTGTACCGCAGTGATGTCTCTGGAGGGTCCACCGTCACCGACGGCAGGCTGATCACCCAGGGTGACAGTGTGGTCGACGAGATCGTGGTAAATGAGGGTACCCCGGGGATCGCCATCGACGCGGGTGAGACTTGGGTAGTGATAAGCTTTGAGCAAGGGGCGAGCGCGCTGCCCTTTAGCTCGGACGAGGCGCGTCGCGCGGAGTGGAGCGGCATATACTCACTTTCCAGTAGCGATTGGAATAACGGCATCGGCACTGTGGAGTATGACGGAAAGAGCTATTCCGCGATCCGGGACAGCGGGTTTGCCTATTTGCTGATCGACAAAGAAAGCTTGTCAAAAGTGGTGAAGAACAAACGTTCGCTGGAGGGACGCCTACTGGGAGCGTCGCAATCGCCTTAGTCTTTTTCATAACCCTAAACCCGGGGGATCCGTTAAGGCATTTTTGGGAGTTGGCGGGGTTAAACCCGCGCGGTCGGCGTTGTGTCGAGCAACAATACGCGCTACTTCTCCTGGCCTTTGTGGTTGAGTGAACGAATTTCCACCTTACGCGGCCTTGCTCATGGGCCTGATCGAAGGCCTGACGGAATTCCTCCCCATCTCCAGCACCGGTCACTTGATCATCGCGGGCGATCTGTTGGGGCTGGCTTCGGAAAAAGCGAAGACCTTTGAGATCTTCATCCAGCTGGGTGCCATCCTGGCGGTATGCTGGCATTACCGCAATAAAATCAGCCAGGTGACGGTGAATCTTGTCCGCGCGAAACAAGCCAGGAGCTTTGTTCTTAACTTAATTATCGCGTTTATGCCGGCAGCCTGCTTAGGCGTTCTATTTCACGAGGCGATCAAGACCTATCTATTTCATCCAGCCAATGTAGCGATCGCCCTGGTCGTGGGCGGACTGGTAATACTTTTTATCGAGCGCCAGGAACGTCGGCCCAGGATTAGCACTGTCGACGAGATGCGCTGGGCGGACGCGCTTAAGATCGGTTGCGTCCAGGCCTTAGCGCTGATCCCCGGTACTTCTCGCTCCGGAGCCACCATCATCGGCGGACTGTTATTCGGCCTGTCGCGACAAGCCGCCACGGAGTTTTCTTTCTTTCTCGCCATCCCCATTATGCTGGCGGCGACGCTCTACGCCTTGGCTAAGGGTTGGCAAACGCTGGGTTCACAGGATATCGCGAGTTTCGCGTTTGGCTTTCTGGCATCTTTTATCAGCGCGTTATTGGCCGTGAAGGGCCTCCTGCACTTTGTAGCCAACCATAGTTTCCGCGTATTCGGGTATTACCGGATCGCCTTCGGATTGCTCACGCTGTTATACTTTTCACACTGAGCGCGGGCCAAAAAGGCGCACGCAGTTCTCCGCTTCATCGGCATTCAATGTCAGAGTTCCCGATAGCACCCCAGAAACCCATTGCGATAAGCAAGCGACTGCTGTCGCGGTTATTTTTCTTCGGTGTGTTCTTTCTGCTTCTGTATCAGCTTCTGCGTTTGTTGGCTCCCTTTTTTACCCCTCTTATGAGCGCAATCACGCTCACGCTGATTTTTTATCCCATCTATGTGCGCATCACGGGCATCATCCAGAGCCGAAACATAGCGGCTTTCCTGAGCACCCTACTTGCCCTGGTGACGATCATCGTGCCCTTGCTCTTTGCGGTATGGCTGCTGGTCAAGGAGGCGGCGGAGGTGTTCCCCGCCGCCAGGTCGTGGATGGCGGCGGAAGACGGTGGGTCTTTGGCCAGCAAGCTCCCGCCATTCTTAGTCGGCGTCTGGAGCGGGATCCGCGAGTATCTCGCCATCGGGCAGTTGGACCTGGAGGCGATCGTTCTCAACAACATACGCGAGCTGGGAAACGAGATCACAGGATTCG
>JBOIEE010000299.1:0-9558 GCA_050740975.1 Gammaproteobacteria bacterium
CTCCTGCGATGCTCTGGAAATAGTTCCAACTGGCATAATCACCGGCCATCTCGGCGGCGCCCAGTATACGGAGCTCGTCTTCAGCGATGCTGAACGACATGGTCGGGATCTCCTTCGGGGTGATACCTGCGGTACGCAGTTCCTTAAAGAACGCAACGTTCGTATCGCCGTTAATTGTGTTGAGAATAACATCGGGCCGGGTCTGGGCGATTTTTCTTACCACCCCCTTGACGTCACCGCTTCCCAGGAGGATGTACTCCTCCCCGAGCACTTTCCCTTTCAAGGCGGCAATGTGATCTTTGATAATGGCATTTGCAGTGCGGGGAAAGACATAATCAGAACCAATGAGGAAGAGTTTCCTGCCCAGATGATCAAAACACCACTTTACGGCAGGGATCAGTTGTTGGTTTGCTGCGGCGCCGGTATAGACAATGTAGGGCGATTGCTCCAGCCCTTCATACTGTACCGGATATAAGAGGAGATGGTTGTACTTTTCCACAACGCGCTTCACAGTCTTACGGCAGGCGGAGGTCCAGCAGCCAAAAATCGCGCTGACGTTCTCCTCGGTGATAAGTCTTTCTGCCTCCTTAGCAAAAGTCGGCCAATCGGAACGGCCGTCCACCACCCTGGGCTCGATTTTCCTTCCTAGAAGTCCCCCTTGTTGATTGATTTCTTCAATGGCCATCACCGTGGCTTCGGCCACGGAGGTTTCGCTGATCGCCATCGTCCCCGTCAACGAGTGGAGGATGCCCACTCTGATAGGCTCCCCTCCGAGCGAAATCTGGGAGCCGAAATGCCATCCCGTGAACGCCAACGCAAAAAGGACGATCGGGATTTTAGCTTTGTTCTTCAAGGCACCAAAAACTCTTAGCCATAGGCGGAGGGGGCGGTGATCCGGAGCACGCGGATCACGGTGGACTTATTTTCGCGCAAGCTTGGCGAAGGCGCCACGGCGGATCAACTTATTAGAGGCCTACCCCCAGCTCACAAGAGGAGCACCGGCTCAAGAAAGCATCGGTCTCACCGAAGACAAGGACTTCGAACAACTTGTGCAGGCGACAACCCTCTACGCAGGGCGCCCTGAATTTTTCGAGGTGCTCTATTGTCCTAAGAGTCCTTGCTTCAACTCCTTGTCCGCTGGGCTATCTCCTAGCCGCTGCGCCAACCTGCACCTGATCAGCGAGCCTCACGCCAGCGATCTCCATTGCCGCCGCTGTAGATGCAAAAAACATGAGGACAACGAACAAACGTTTCTTAACCGTTAGCGAACACATATTTAACCTCTGCGCTATGTTTTTACTTTTCGCAAGGAACCGTCTTTCTCCCATGCGCGCAATTGTTCGCAGGCATAGGCATACCCCGTTTCGGCGATCTTCTTGAGCTTGTTAAAATCCATCAGCCCATAGTCTTGCACCGGAAAGCGCATGTAGAAATCGGCCATGTTTTTCATGAGTTCATTCACTCCCGTACTCTTCGTTACGGAGGTGAGCATCAAGGTTTTGGCCAAGCTAGGCAGAACGATCGACGAAGCAAAAGGGTTGAGCTTGCGGATAAATGCCTTCCAACCTGAAAAGCTTCCTTCGATGGGAACCTCCGTTTCCAAGTGGGCCGGTCCAGCGACATCAAAGGCGAATACATAGCCGATGTCTTCCTCTGCGCGCAAGACATCGATGGGCAAGTTGTTCACCAGGCCGCCATCGACGAAAAAACTTTTCCCCTCGATCACCGGCGGGAATAGACCCGGGATCGACATGCTCGCCCGCACGTATTTCCATAGCAGCCCCTGCTCATGGACCCACTGGCGGCCGGTGCTAAGATCGGTGCTCACGCAGAAAAAATTGATCCAAAGATCCTCGATTTTCTGATCGCCAAAACCTTTCTTGAGCCCGTGTGTGATGTTGTACCCCGCAGTCAAAGCGACCGCTGGATAGGTGTAATCCATGCGGTAGTTGAAAGAAAGGGCGCGGCCCAGCATCGTCGCATAGTCCCAACGCAATGCCGCCATGGCCCCAATGATGGAACCTATGCTGGTACCACCGAGTTTATCAATGAGAATTCCGGCTTCTTGCAGGGCCTTTAGCGCGCCGATATGGGCAAACCCGCGGGCGCCGCCGCCGCCCAGCACTAAGCCCACGCCCTTGCCGATCAACAAACGCCCCAGACGGGCGATATCGTTCCCCTCTGAAGGGCAGACATGGTAGTGGTGCCGCAGCTCTCTTTCTTTAAGCCATGCGGCGGTGTTGTTATAGGGCGCGCTGTCATGCAAGATGACTAAGATTTTCGGCAGGTGCTGGTAACGGAGATCTCGCAACAGCGTTTCTTCTATAGCGCATTGTTTTGGCGAGGCACGCGCTTCCCCTACCAGCACGATCCGATCGGCTTGGCGCAGACAGCGCTTAGTCCATTCCGTAGGCCCGGGATCGGTTTGATAGAGAATAAACCGATGCGTGCTTTCCTGGTGGTTTAGCCAGCGCGCGATGTTGCCGTTGTTGGGGTCGTTTATCGGGGTCTGAGCGATCCCGCTAGGGCTGAGGTAATCATCCAACGATCCGCTGTCGAGGTACAAGGTCGATCCATGTGCGGCCAGGCTTTCGGCAAGGAGTCGCGTAAACGGCGCCATCCTCACGTCGTGCCCGGTCGGAACAATCGCTATGTTGGCCACATCGTTTTGGTTCCGAAACTTGCCCAGCGTCTGCATCCACAGGCGATTTACCGCTTCGCCCGCAAAGTGCTTGACTGTGTCCTGGGGATGATTCCGCAGCAGGCGGTTGAATGCCGCTAGCGACAGTTTTGCTACAAGGGTGTCACGCATGGCGGTGACCGTCGCGGCGCGCTTGGCACCGGTCAGGATCCCCATCTCGCCCACGGTCTGGCCGCGTCCGAGCTCGCAAATGAGCCGGATCCCGCCTTCACCGTGCTGATCGGTCACGCGTAGGCGGCCACTGACTACGATAAAACTGCAGTCACTCTCGTCACCCTCGCGCATGAGGCACTCTCCGCTCCGGCAAAGGATCAACTCAAGCTCTGCTTCCAGATCCCGCAACGCGGCCTCACCCATGTTTTTAAGCAGCTCACTCACATACAGCAGGTTTCTTAGCTCCGCTTTTTGGATCCGCTCGCCGATGATCTGGGAGAAGCGGGCGGTGACCTGAGGCGAAGTTTGTCGAATGTGCTCAAAGGCGGGTTTGGGAAGAGCAAAAAGCACGGTGTCTTGGCGTGCATAAACAGAGGCGCTCCGCCGCTCGCCGGTCAGCAGCGCAATCTCCCCCACGCTTTCCCCCGGGCCGATGAGGTTAAGCGAAACTTCTTCCCGGCGGGCGTTTCGTTGTGTGACCTGTAGTAGACCTTCAAAGACCAGATAAAGGCTGTCGCCCGGCTCGCCCTCCCGGATCAAAAACTGCCCTTGGGCTAAAGCACGCACCTCCATATACCGGGCCAAGGATTCGACTTCCAAGGCCGATAGCTCAGAAAACAGCTCCGTTTTGGCAAGAAAAGCTATGCAGTCAGCGGCCAATCGAGGTTCCAGAGGCTGATGACCCGTGCTCATCTTAGCACCCTCATCTTACGCCAATGACCAGTCAAAAACAGACAGCACCACGGCCACCACACAGCCATCGGTGGCCAAGGCTCTGACGCGGTAGGCCCCCGCGAGATCCAGCCAATGATAGGCGAGGCCGCACAGCACAAGCAGCAAACCCCACGGGCTCCATCCCGCAAACCACGCGCTGAACATGGCCGCCCGCCCGACCATGCGAGACCACGACTGCTCGTTGACCCACTCCTGATAGGGCTCGTTTCTGTGCGCCAATACCCGCTCCGTGATAAACCAGGCGTGCGTCACCAAAACAAAACCGATCAGGGGAATTATCCAAGCCATCTCGTTGAGAAACATGGACGGCCCGCCCGCCTGTTCCGCCCAGTAGGCGATCGCTAAGATGGAGAGGAGATGCAGCACTTGGTCTTGTAGGTAGCTGAAGATCACCCAAAGGGGCCTAAGCCTTGCCAGAATGTTTTTCCAGAGATCGATCAGAAAGTGAAAGCCGGCGAGCGCCAGGATCGCCGGTAAGGCTACCCGCGAATCCATTCCCAACAATCCCAGGATGACCACCAGCATGGTGATCAGATGAATCGTGACATGCCATATCAATCCCGGCAGACGCGTCTTGGCCTGAACGATGGCCTTGCTTTGCAAGGGGTAATCCGCCAGGAGGTGGCAAAGAACAAGAGCCCAGAACATCTGCCGCCTATTTGCTCGTCATCACGGTGACGCCGGTCCAATTCTCAGGAACTCCGTTATCAAGACACTCGGTGGTCTTCATCAAATGGTGCCAAGCCACTTGTCCACCTGCTATAGCCCGTTGATCTCGAGCATCTCCACCATCGCTGATGCCGTGTAGTCCCGGCCGGTCAACTTGTCCCTCCGACCTTTCGGCATTCGATCCGCTCGACCTCCGTCGACTTCGTCTCCACCAGCAGATCCCCTTGTGTCAGTGTAAGCTTAGCAAGCCATTTTTGGCGCAGTCACGGTTTAAACGTCGTAATAAAGCGCGAACTCGTAAGGATGCGGGCGCAGCCTAATGGCATCGACCTCTTTCTCACGCTTGTACGCTATCCAGGTGTCGATGACATCCTGGGTGAATACTTCGCCTTTAAGCAGAAATTCGTGGTCCTGCTCCAAAGCATCCAGCGCCGCATCTAGCGATCCCACCACAGAGCGGACGTTTTTCTTTTCCTCAGGTGGGAGGTCGTAGAGATCCTTGTCCATGGGTTCCGGCGGCTCGATCTTGTTCTCTATGCCATCCAGCCCCGCCATCAGCATAGCGGGGAAGGCATAGTAGGGATTGCAGCTCGGATCGGGGGTGCGAAACTCCAGGCGCTTGGCCTTTTCGCTGGCGCTGTACATGGGGATGCGAACGCAGGCGCTACGGTTGCGTTGGGAGTAAACCAAGTTGATGGGCGCCTCATACCCAGGGACCAAGCGACGATAAGAATTGGTGGTGGGCGCGATGAAGGCGCACAAAGCATCGGCATGTTTCAACAACCCACCGATGTAATAGCGCGCCGTGTCGCTGATCAGCCCGTAGTTGTTCGGGTCATAGAAGACATTCTTTCCGCGCTTCCAAAGACTTTGGTGGACGTGCATACCGGAGCCGTTGTCCATGAAGATAGGCTTGGGCATTACGGTCACCGTCTTTCCGCGTTTCCTGGCTACGTTCTTGACCACGTATTTGTACAATAGAACCTGGTCCGCCATGCGCGTTAGGCTCTGATAACGCATGTCTATCTCGGTCTGGCCCGCGGTCCCCACCTCATGGTGGTGCACCTCCACTTCGATGCCCACTTGCTGCAGGATCTTCACCATCTCGGAGCGAATGTCCTGCATGTGGTCCATGGGCGGCACCGGGAAATAACCCTCTTTGTAACGCGGTTTATAGCCGAGATTGGGACGGGACTCATCCCCTGAGTTCCAGAATCCCTCCACGGAATCGACCTGATAAAATGCTTCGTTGTAGGTCTGGTCAAAGCGCACATTGTCGAAGATGTAGAACTCGATCTCCGGTCCCCAATAGCTGGTATCGGCGATCCGCGTGCTTTTGAGATATTGCTCGGCCTTTTGCGCGACAAAACGCGGGTCGCGGGTATAGGGCTGACCGGTGATCGGGTCTTTGATGTTGCAGATCACGTTCAAGGTGGGCAGCTCGGTAAAGGGGTCTAGGAACGCGGTATCAGGATCCAGTACCAGAAGCATGTCGCTTTCCTGGATCTTCTGGAAACCGCGGATGCTCGAGCCATCGAAGCCTATGCCCTCTTCGAACAGCCCTTCGGTAAATGCCTTGACGGGTATGGAAAAATGCTGCCACAAACCCGGAAAATCGCAGAATTTGAGATCCACGATTTCGGTCTTATTGGCCTTGGCAAAAGACACAGCTTCTTTCTTGTTCATGGAACATCCCCCTCTAGGATCTTGTTAAATGTTGTTCGTCTGGGTGACGGCGCTTGGCCCTAACGGTCGGCTTTCCGCTTGCCTCCAGAGAAAACGATTGTATGCTCCCATGGCACCAAAGGCTATGATCGAGGGCCGTGCCTGAGTTCGAGCTCAGAGCTTTTAAAAAATCTGCTGCGCTCGGGACCTCGCGCTGCGTCCTCGCGCGCCAAACAAGGCCACTCCCTGGCCCTGGCTTCCCGGCGGTGCTCGGATCCTCATGTACTCCGGTTGCTTGTCTCATCCTTGAGACTCGCCCTTTCGGGGCTTGCGCTTCGTTTTCCTCCCGGCGAAACGCTCCTGCGCTCCGGCGGAACGCGACCTCCCTTCGCTCGCGACGATTTTTTGACAAAGCTCTCAGTTCTTCTGAATGTATACTTGGCCTAAGCATGGTATCTTTTGAGAGCATCGTCTTTCAGGGGCTCTCCAAAATCCTAGAGCCTCTGCGCCAGCCCGTCGCTGAACACTGGCGGCGTTTTTCTTCTCATGCCGGAGACTTCCCTTGGAGTGCCGCTGGGGCGCTGGATTGCCTGCGCACGCTGCCCCGGGTGTGGTCATGCAGCGAGTTTATCGCGCATAGCTGCGTCGGCCAGCCCGAGCTTCTCGCTGAGCTCATCGAAGACGGCACTTTGCTCGAGTACCGGCCTCTCGCGAGGTGCGGTTTCGAGCTGGAAATAGCAAATGCCACGGACGAAGAAGCGGTCAAACGCTGTCTGCGGCGTTTTAGGCGCCGAGAGCTGGTGCGGATCGCTTGGCGCGATCTAGCCGGCTGGGCAAACCTCGAAGAGGTGTTGAGCGGCTTATCCACGCTGGGTGAGACGTGCCTAAGGGCCGCACTCGACTGGCTTTATGCCCGAGCCACGGAAAGACATGGAGTCCCCATTGGAGAGGAGAGCGGTGCGCCTATCCCCATGGTCGTACTCGGCCTGGGAAAGCTTGGGGGACGCGAGCTCAACTTTTCTTCCGATGTGGACTTGATATTCGCCTATCCAGAAGGCGGCCACACCAATTCGCGCCCCACCCTCAGTAATCACGAGTTTTTTTTGCGCTTGGGACGCCGGTTGATCAACGTCCTCAGCGAAGCCACTTCCGAAGGCATCGTGTGGCGCGTAGACATGCGGCTGCGACCAAACGGTAACAGCGGTCCTTTGGCCTTAAATTACGCCGCCATGGAGCAATACTATCAACTGCACGGAAGAGAATGGGAGCGCTACGCCTTGATAAAGGCTCGGGTGGTCGCTGGGGAAGCGGTGGCGGGCGAAGATCTGCTCAAGCGTCTGCGGCCGTTTGTGTATCGCCGCTATCTGGACTATGGGGCACTGGAAGCCCTGCGCGAGCTGAAGCTCGCGATCGACCGCGAGGTTTTGCGCAAGGGGATGCGAGACGACATTAAACGGGGCCAGGGAGGGATCCGCGAGGTGGAATTCATCGCACAGGCGTTTCAGCTCATCCGCGGCTCGCGTGAGCCCGAGCTAAGAGAACGAAACCTATTGAAAACATTAAACATCCTAGCTCATAGAAAGTATCTCAACGCCGCGGCCGTCGAACAGCTCGACGCGGCGTACCGCTTTCTCCGGAATACGGAGAACCGCCTGCAGATGATCGCCGATCGCCAGACACACAAGCTGCCACAGGACGGAATAAATCAACTGCGGCTGGCGAGCGCCATGGGTTTCTCCGAATGGTCGTCCTTTAAAGCCACGTTGACAGCGCATAGAGCATCGGTGCAACGGCATTTTGATCAGGTGTTCGCCACGCCTCGCCACGAGACCGCGGGCTCCACCGATCAAACACTAACGGATATCTGGTCTGGAGCGCTAAGCCAGACTGCGGCCCAAAAGTATCTTGAGGCGTCCGGTTTTCCACATCCGGCTGAAGCCTACGGGTTGTTGCATCGATTACGTGAAAGCTTGGCCTACAGTGCTTTTTCCAGAGAAGGGCGTAATCGCTTGGACAAACTCGTGCCTTTACTGTTGGCCGCTGCCGGTCGCAGTCGGGAACCCGCGCTGACCCTGGCGCGTCTCCTAAAGCTGGTAGAAGCCATCGGGCGCCGTTCGGCCTATTTCGCGTTGTTGGTGGAGAATCCCACAGCCCTTACCCAACTCGTCGAGCTGTGTACCGCGAGCGCCTGGATCGCCAATTGGATCAGTCAAAACCCCGTGCTGTTGGACGAGTTGCTTTACCCCACGGGAGTCTATGCGCCCTTGTCGCGCAAAGCCTTGTCGGATGAGATCAGGCGCAGCCTGGCCTCGATCGCACAAGAGGACCTGGAAGCCCAGATGGATACCTTGCGCGAGTTCCGCCATCGGCATTTGCTTCGAATAGCGGCGGCCGACATCGGACCCGGCTTAGAGCCGGAGCAGGTGGGCCGGCATCTGAGCGATATCGCCGAAGTCACATTGGACCAGACCGTGGAGCTAGCGTATCGCGCATTGGTCGCAAAGCATGGGCCACCGTATTGCGACGGAAATAACTCTGTCCAGGGCTTTGCGATTATCGGTTACGGCAAGTTGGGTGGGCGCGAGCTCGGTTATGGCTCTGATTTAGATATGATCTTTTTGTACGAGGGCTGCGACGGCCGCGGTGAAACAAGGGGCCGGAGGCCTCTCGCCAGTGAGCAATTCTTTTCTCGCCTTGGCCAGCGGCTGATCCATATTCTCACAGCCCGGACTCGGGCCGGCCATTTGTATGAGGTAGACATGCGGCTGCGACCGAGCGGGCAGTCCGGCCCGCTGGTAACTTCCCTGCCGGCGTTTGAAAATTACCAGCGTCTTAGCGCCTGGACCTGGGAGCACCAGGCGTTGGTGCGGGCGCGTCCCATCATCGGGCCGCCGAACCTGTTGTGGGCCTTTCAGGTGGTCCGGAAGGAAGTGCTATGCGCGCGGCGTGATCCCAGCCGCCTGCAAGAAGAGATCAAGGACATGCGTGCGAAGATGGTTGCGGCAAAGGCAGGCAGGCATCTGGAAGCATTTGACGTTAAAAATGATCGCGGGGGCATGGTCGATATCGAGTTCCTGGTCCAGTACTGGGTATTACGTTTTGCGGCAGAGCATCCTCAGCTTACCGAGCATACCGACACTACCAGCCTATTACAGGTATTAGCCGGGCATGGTCTGATTACTAAAAGGCACGAGAACGTGCTCGTCGAAGCTTATCGCCGTTACCTCAGTATCGAGTACCGTCTAAAACTCACCGAGCAGCGCTCGGCGCCAGAAAAACAAGCCCTGGGGGAACTGCCGGACAGAGTCAAGGAGATCTGGTGTCAAGCGTTGGATGGCGAATAGCAAGAGGCTTCGAGTCTGGGTAATCTTCCTTCGGCGTAAGCCAGGATGGCCCATAGCAGTCTTCTGGCGTGCGTGGTTTCACCCGCGGGCTCACGCCCGATCGGGGGCGATTTTAGCCAGAGCGGCTTGGGCGAATGCGCACACGCTCTTATCCTTATCGGTTACCAGCCTACGCAGCACGGGGACTGCTGATTTTGCGTGTGCTCCCATAGCGCCCAATGCGTCCGCGGCACGCCACCGCAACTCGGTGTCGTTATCGCGCTCCAGGAGCTGAACCAAAACGGGGATCGC
>JBOIEE010000300.1:0-10792 GCA_050740975.1 Gammaproteobacteria bacterium
AGTGCGGGCACGCGGTGGGAAATTGTTCATCTTTGCGGATCCCCGTTCTCGGGTGGAGCCGTCAAACAGCATTCAGGTATTGGAGGTTGCTGCGGTCGAAAACCTTATAGCACCCATTATTTACACCGTGCCGTTGCAACTTTTAGCCTACCATGTGGCGGTGCTGAAGGGTGCGGATGTGGATCAACCCCGCAATCTTGCGAAGTCGGTCACGGTAGAATAAATTGTCGAGTGTCAACCGTTGGTTCTTGAAGAGACAACGCGCAAGAAGGAACAGCGGCCCCGGATCCTGATCGTAGACGATGACCAAGATACCCTGGCTTTGCTCACGGCTTGGCTCGATACCGCCGGGTTTCAGGCCATTTCGGCGAATTCAGGTCCGGAGGCACTGGCTCAGCTTAGCCTCGTACAGCCCCAGCTCGTGATCACAGATCTGGTTATGGAGGGCATGGACGGAATGACGCTGATGGGGGAGATCCATCGACAGAACCCGCTTAAGCCCGTGATCATGCTCAGCGGTCGGGCGAAAATCCCCGATGCAGTCAAGGCGACGCACTTGGGCTCGCTTGCCGTGCTCACTAAGCCGATCAACAAGGAGGAGCTTATCGAGCAGGTTAAGAAGGTTTTACATTTAACCCATAGTGGCGACCGGCCGGAGACGGTCCTGAGCCGCCATATCGTCTATCGCAGCACGGTAATGGCGGAGCTTCTCGATCAAGCACGGCTGGTGGCCGATAGCGACATAACGGTGTTCATTAACGGCCATACCGGTACCGGTAAGGAAGTGTTAGCGAAGGCGATCCACGAAGCCAGTCTCCGAAGAGAAAGGCCATTTATCGGCATCAATTGCGGCGCGATACCGGAGCAACTGCTGGAATCTGAGCTGTTTGGGCACGAAAAGGGGGCTTTTACCGGGGCTGTGACTCGTCGTGAAGGCCTTTTTCAGGCAGCGGATGGCGGAACCCTGTTCTTGGATGAAATAGCAGACATGCCTTTGAGTTTGCAAGTGAAGTTGCTGCGGGTGTTGCAGGATTTTGAAGTCCGGCCGGTGGGGGCGGTGCGCGGCAAGTCCGTGAACGTACGGATCATTTCCGCCACCCATCACGATCTTGAGCAAGCCGTAAAGGCGGGAGAATTTCGCGAAGATCTCTACTATCGTTTGCACGTGGTTCCGTTGACGATGCCGAGCCTTGCTGAGCGGCGGGAGGATATACCCTTATTGCTGAATCATTTTTTGCAAGCGCATGCCCGGCGTAGGAACCTGGAAAGAAAGCATTTTGCGCCGGACGCCGTGGACTACTTGGTATCCGCGCCCTGGCCAGGGAACGTACGACAAGTAGCCAATGTCGTGGAGCAGTGTGTTGCGCTTAGCAAGGGGCAGATCATCCCCCTAACCATGGCAAAGAAAGCGCTGCGTGATGAATCCGGTCAGTTGCAGACTCTAAAAGAAGCGACCCATGCCTTCGAAAGGAAATATCTCACCACCGTTTTGCGCTTAGCCAACGGCAATGTGGCCAACGCCGCCCGCATGGCAGGTCGTAACAGAACAGAGTTCTACAAGCTGCTCAGCCAGCACCAATTGACGCCCGCGAACTTTCGCACGCCGGATCAACCTGGGGACTGAGCTCCCGATGGGCAAAGAAAGGATCGTTGTTTCAGGCGACCCGAATTTGGCCCCGTTGATCCCGTGTTTTCTGGACAACCGGCGCAAAGACGTGCGGGTGATAAAGGAAGCTATGGCGTGCGCAGATTATGAGCGTATTCGCATACTCGGCCATAGCATTAAAGGAAGTGGTGGCGGCTACGGTTTTGACACCATCACCGATTTGGGAGCGCAGATCGAATCCGCTGCGACGGTGGGCAACCGGGTTCAAATCATCCTGGCGCTTGAGCTTCTGAAGGACTATCTGGAGCGGGTGCACGTAGTCTATGACTGATCGCGCGTATTTCCATCACATAAGCCCGCATGCTAATGATTTTAGCCCAACCCTCGAAAGGATTCGCTTATTTCGTGGCCACAGCGTTGGGGGTAGCATTTTCCGTCATTCTCATTTTGTTGGCCTGGTTTAATGCGCTAGAAGATGTCAGGCGGACATTTAGTTTCGAGTCGCAGTTTGCCATTAACCGCGTAAATCAGGGGGTAACTGCGACCGAGGATACGGCGAATGACGTCGCCAACCTGATCGAGTCTTTAGCCGGGACAGACGACAAAAAAGGGCCATTTCAACGCTTTTCGCGCGCTGTTTTGCAGCGTTATCCCTTTATCGTATCGATATCGTATCACCCACGGTTACGTAACGAACAGAATATAGCGCCGCAAGGTGAGACGCCGGCGATCGCCAAACCTTCCCCGACGTTGGCTGTTCACGGATGGCTGCGCGATTCGTTCCGCTGTATCTATGCGGCGCAGCGGACGTCGAGCGAAGGGATATCGGAGGGGTACGATTTGGCTGGCGATGAGCGGCTACGGGAAGCTCTTGGCGCGGCGGCCCATGGAGAAGTTGTCCCTACGCCGACACTGGCTCTTAACGGGAAGAGCCAAACCTATGTTCTACTCAAAGCGCTTGGTGCGCGCCCCAACACCGCCCCGGCTCCGGCCGATGGCAGTGATTGGGTTCGCGGTTTTGTTGTGGTTGCAGTGGACCCCCCGACGCTGTTTACGGATCTTTCGTTAAAGCCGGGTTTGAGCGTAACTTTAGCCACTGAATCTGACGGCGTGCCAGGTCGGAGTCTGGTATTCAAAAAGAACGATGGTGGGCCACAGGAGACCCTAACCGGATCGTCGGTATCACGGCTTGAGAAGGAATATTCGGTCCGATTTCCTCGTTATGCGATGAAGCTTAGCCTGTCAAAGCCCATTCGGCTGGGTGATATCGATTATGGAATCGTGGTGACAGCGCTATTTGTCGGTGCGGGTAGCAGTTTGTTGCTAGTGGCCTTGGCTCGCGCTCGAGAAATTCACGCCAATGAGCTGGAGAGCCGCAACCGCGAAATCGAACACCAGGTGCAGCGCCAGACCAAGGAATTGGCGCAGGCCCGGGATCAGGCTCTGGAAGCCTCGCGCGTTAAATCGGAATTTCTCGCCAGTATGAGTCATGAGATCCGAACCCCGCTTAACGCCATCATTGGCAGCGCGGACTTATTGGGTGAAACCTGTCTGAGCCCGGATCAGCGCAGTTACGTAGACTTGTTGAAGAAGGCCGGGGAAGCCCTGCTTAGCCTGGTGAATGACATTCTGGACTTATCAAAAATCGAGGCCAATCAGCTCGCGCTCGAGGAAGTTGAGTTCGACCTTAAAGAGTTAATTGAGCAAGTGACGGAAATCTATGCGCTTAAGACCGACAAGAAAGGGATAGAACTTGCTTGCCAGGTAGCCCCCGATGTACCCGAATTCGTTAAGGGTGACCCGGCTCGGCTGCGCCAGATATTGCTTAACCTCATAGGCAACGCCATCAAGTTTACGCAACGTGGCGAAATCGTGGTGCGGGTTGTTCGTTGTGCGGAGCAGCCCGCTACACTGCTGTTTTCCATCTCCGATACTGGGATCGGGATCCCGCCGGACAAGTACGAGCGCATTTTTCAAAGCTTCACCCAAGGAGACTCGTCCACGACGCGAAAATACGGGGGCACTGGATTGGGACTGGCGATCTCAAAGCGTTTAGTCGCACTGATGGCAGGACGTATTTGGGTGGTCAGTGAAGAAGGGAAAGGAAGCACATTTAGTTTTACGGCGCGTTTTCCAGACACATCGCCCGCAGCCGGGGCGGTGACCTCTCCTCAGAAGTTGCAGGACAAGCACGTGCTGGTCATTGACGACAATGATACCAATCGCATAATCCTGCGGGAGATCCTAGAACGAAACGGGGTGATCGTTAGCGAAGCGGCGGATGGCCTATCCGCGCTTGAAATGCTGCGTGCGGCTAAGAGCCAACACAGAAAGTTCGATGTGGTATTGACCGATTGTCGGATGCCGGGAATAGATGGATTTGAGATCGCGGAAACGATAAACCGAGAAGGGGGGCCTACCAAAATGGTTATCATGTTGACCTCTTCCAACTTAACTAACGATTTGGCGCGTGCCAAGAGATTGGGGTTGGGCGACTATTTGGTCAAGCCGGTGAAATCGCAGCAATTACTAGAAGCGGTACGCGGGACGCTGGCGAAGTTTTCGAATTCTAAACCGCCCGAGCAGGCCGTGTCACCTGGTTCCCCTTTGTTAGCCGTGCTTCTGGTGGAGGACAACGCGGATAATCGCCTGCTGTTTCATGCGTACCTGAAAGAAACCCCTTATCGCCTGGTTGAAGCGGAGAACGGTGCGCAAGCGCTGGAAAAGTTCAAGTGCGAGAATTTTAGTCTGGTACTAATGGACGTCCAGATGCCTGTCATGGATGGTTACTCGGCTACCCGAGCGATTCGGTGTTGGGAGCAGGAGAGCGGCCGTGATCCGACGCCTATCATTGCTCTGACCGCGCACGCGGTGGCTGAAGACGTGGAAAAAAGCATAGCGGCCGGATGCAACGCCCATCTGACAAAACCGATCAAGAAGGCTCTGCTGCTTCAAACCCTAGAGCGTTTTTGCTACAACCCCCAGCTAATGATGTAGGGCCTTTGGGCGGAAGAACAGGCTTGAAGAACAGGCTTCTTATGGATCACGGCCTCGCTCTTGTGCGGCTGAAGGGCGATGCCCGTTACCCAACCACTTCTATTAGTTGCAAGCTGAATAACGCCATTAAGCCCCCGATGCCGGCGCCAGCCAGCACATCAGAAGGGTAGTGCAACCCAAGCACCATCCGGGATAGAGCAACCAGGATGGAGAAAGGTACCAAAAGCCAGGCCATGCTGGGGAAATAGGAAATCGTTACCAAGGTAAAGGCGGCCGCGTGAAGAGCGTGCCCGGAGGGGAAACTGTATCGATCCAGCGGCACCGTGCCGGGATGAATACGGGCGTTTACCGTGTACGGACGCGGGCGGGCGGTGCGCAATTTTAGCAACTTGTAAACGGCGACCCCGCTTAAACCCACTACAAACAAGTGCACCGAGACCCACGTTGCCCGGCTCCCAAAAGCCAATGGCAACACCAACATCAGCGTATACCAAAACACCCCATCGCCCAACCGACTTACGAGCGCGAAGCCGGATCGGATCCACTTTGTCCCACAGGGTCTATTAAAGAAGAGACACAGCGTGAGATCATAATTCTGAGTGCGCCTGAGGATCCCGGCGCTTTTGGCGTTGCTCACGGTGTAGGGCCCCATTAGAGGATGGTCCCTAAAGTTTCGGTCCCAAATATTTCTACAGAATGACACTACGGTGAAACTTTAGTTACTCTGCACCTGCAACTGGACCAGGCTCGGTTGCTTCTGAGATCTCCATGGTATCAGCTTTTTTTGTGGTAACCCAACTGTCATGTCAAGCTCTTAACATGCAACCATGCTTTCTCTGCCCAGAATATTAATAGCAAGCGGGGTATGTGTGTTGTTGTTCTTGTTGGGCGCAACAGTGAGCGCCGCACCTCAGTATCGCATCGCCTTAGGCTCCTGTCTTAAACAAGACCGCCCGCAGCCTATCTGGGACGCGATTCTGTCCGCCAAGCCTAATCTCTTTGTTTTTATGGGGGATAACGTTTACGCCGACACCCAGAATATGCACACGATGTGGGCCCAATATACAAAGCTCCAAGACCAAATCGGGTATAGGAAAGTGCAAGCCCACTGTCCGGTGCTGGCCACCTGGGATGATCATGACTACGGACAAAACGATGCCGGCGCGGACTACCCCATGAAAGAAGCATCCAAGCGCTTGTTCCTGGGATTCTTCGGTGTCCCGGCCGCATCGCCCGTACGGACCCGTCCAGGGGTGTATCGCGCTCACAGCTACGGGGCCACGGGCCAGCGTGTGCAGGTGATTTTGCTCGATACCCGGTTTTTTCGCAGTCCCCTAAGGCAAACCCAGGACAAAAAACGGTGTCCGGTAGGGCGATACGTGCCCAATGCGGACCCTAATGCTTCCCTCCTTGGCGAAGCGCAGTGGGGTTGGCTTCGCCAGCAGTTGCTTGAACCAGCCGTGTTGCGCCTCATCGTTTCCAGCATTCAAGTCCTTCCGGAGCAGCATTGCTTCGAAAAATGGGCTAACTTCCCACACCAGCGGGCAAGGCTTTTTGCCCTGATCCGCGATACCGGGGCGGATGGAGTGCTGTTTGCCAGCGGCGATCGGCACCTCGGGGAGATCTCCCGCCTGTGGCCGTCCGCGACCGGATATCCGCTGTATGAATTAACCACAAGCGGAATGAATTCGGCCGGTGCAGGTGCCGGGGAACGCAACCGCTACCGCGTTACGGCGCAGAATTTCCGGCGCGATAATTTCGGCCTCATCGAGGTGCGTTGGACCCAACCGGATCCTGTGATCGCACTGCAGATCCGCGATCTGGAGGGAACGATCGTCACAGAGCACCGATTGCGCCTGGGCGAGCTCGCAGCACCCCCTCAGCCGCATCCTTCAGGGAGCCTGTAGGCGATGAATATCAGCGAGATTACGGTAATTGTGCCCACGCGAAACGAGGAAAAGAACATTGCCCGGTTCCTAGCATCGGTGCCAGAGGCCGTGGCCTTAATCGTAGCGGATGCGAGCGACGATCGCACCGTTGAGATCCTCAAGCGCAAGCGTAGAGGTGGGTTGAGGGTCCTGCGCTGTTACGGAAACATCAGCCAAGCGAGACAACTGGGGGCGGACTCGGCGCGCACCCCATGGTTGCTTTTTAGCGATGCGGATGTCGAATTTCCTCCCGCGTACTTCGCCCGCGCACTGGGACATGCGGGCGATGATGTCGTCTATGGCCCTAAACTGTCTCGGGATTCTTATATTAGCTATTATCAATGGTTCGCCCGTACCCAGCGGGTATCGCACAGCTTAGGGCCGCCTGCGGCCAGCGGCTCCAACCTCCTGGTGCGCCGAGAGGTGTTGCAAGCGGTCGGTGGTTTTGACCCCGAGCTCGCTTGCAACGAGGATTCCGAATTCGTTTGGAGAGCCAAGCGCGGCGGTTTCCGGGTCGCTTTCGATCCGGCATTGTTGGTCTACGCCCGGGACCACAGGAGACTGCACAGAGGTCGTTGGCGGAAAACGGCCCATTCCATCATTCGTTGTCTGATGCTTTATTTCGATTTGCTTCCTTCGCGTTGGCGGCGCCACGACTGGGGTTATTGGTCGCCACTGGAAAGCGATGCGGACAACCGAACAGGGCAAAGGGGTGAGTGATGCCATGCTTCGAATCGGCCACCAGAAGCGGCTAAAAGCGAGTGATAGAGGTCTCGCCGGGCGAGGCCGCAAGGATCAAACCGGAGGGATTATAAAATCGGGTCGCTAATCATTTCCGTCGGCCCCCGATCCCCTCCTAGTGAACCCGCTTATTTTTGCTAAACTTCCTGCAGGGGCCGTGAAAAGCGATATGAGGGATCGGAGATGATGACGAAACGATTGATATGGTTGTGCGCTTTAGCGTTAGGAGTGGTTGGTTTCTGTCACGCGCAAGCGCTCAAGCTGCGCTCGGATGCTCCACAAAGCTACGTAGTAAAACGCGGGGATACTTTGTGGGACATCGCCGGCGCATTCTTGCAAAACCCGTGGTCCTGGCCTGAAATTTGGCGTGGTAACCCCCAGATCCGAAATCCCCATCGCATTTATCCGGGGGATGTTCTGTCTCTGAGCTATTTCCGCGGCAAGCCCTATCTGAGCGTGCACCAAGGCCGCGCGCGCAAGCTTTCACCACAGCTCAGGGAGGTGGTCCACGATCAAGCCATTGCCCCGCTGCCCCTGGATGCGGTGAGGCCATTCCTCAGCCGCCCACGGGTGGTAAGCTTGGCGGAGTACGGACAGGCTCCTTACATCGTTTCCAGCCAAGATCAACGCCTGGTCGCGGGAGCAGGCAACGTGGTCTATGTGCGTGGTTTAGCGGATGCCGCGCCCCCGGGTTATGGCGTTTTTCGCCGTGGCGAGCCTTATGTAGACCCGGCTTCCGGAGAGATCCTGGGCTACGAAGCGCTGCAAGTCGCCGATGCAGTGGTGAAACAATTTAGCGATCCGGCGGTTGCGCTGGTTACCCAGTCTAATCGCGAGGTTCTGGTCGGTGATCGACTGCTTGCGGATTCCGATACGGCTTTTCTGGAATTTGTGCCTCATGCTCCGTCTCGGGAGGTCGTGGGGACCATTCTCTCGGTTTTCGGTGGCGTCTCCCAGATCGGTCAATATAATGTGGTGGTTTTGAACCTAGGACTACAAGACGGCCTTGAGCCAGGGCACGCGCTAAGCATCTATCAAACCGGCCAGATCGTGCGCGACCCCATCGCTATTAGGACGGGATACGGGTCGACGGACCAGGGAAGTGGCGAGCTGGTTGAGCTACCCGCTGAGTACGTCGGGGACCTTATGGTGTTCCGCATCTTTGAGCGTGTGAGCTTTGCCCTGGTGATGCGTAGCCTGCGGCCCGCGCATGTCTACGATACTGTAACCAACCCCTAACAAAGCACGATTCTCGGGCATTAGCCCGGGTGGGTCCTCGCCTTTATCGCATTTGGGTATGATAAGGGGTTATGGCGGCCAGTGCTATTGCATCCGATATCCCTTATCGATTGGCGCTGCGCCGCGCACCAGGATTAGGAGACCGCCGTTGCACCCAATTGTTGCAGCGCTTCGGGACGGCCGAAGCGGTTTTCCACGTCAGTTCGCGTGAGCTTCTGAGCGCAGGGCTCGCGCAGAGCACATTAGAATACCTACGAGCCCCGGATTGGCACGCTGTGCAATGCGATCGCGCTTGGTTGGATGCGCCGGGAAGGCATTTGCTGTGTATCGATGATCTGGTCTATCCCACGCTCCTGCGTGAAATAGCCGACCCACCTTTTTTTCTATTCGTCCTCGGCGATCCAGCGTGTTTGCAAACGGTCCAAGTTGCCGTTGTGGGCAGTCGCAATCCCAGCACCTCGGGCCTAGAAACGGCGTTTAATTTTGCTAAATGTCTGGCACAAGGTGGGGTCACCGTCACCAGTGGGCTTGCCATCGGGATCGATTCCGCTGGCCATCGTGGAGCCTTGGACGCCGGAGCGAGCACGGTCGCCGTAGCGGCTACAGGGCTCGATAGAGTGTATCCCGCCCGCCACAAAGAGTTAGCCCAAGTGATCGCACGCCAGGGGGCATTGGTTTCCCCCTTTCCGCCCGGAGTTTCTCCCGAGGCGAAAAACTTTCCCCAACGCAACCGTATCATCAGTGGCTTGAGCGTGGGCACCTTGGTGGTGCAGGCTACGCGTAACAGCGGTTCGCTGATCACGGCTCATATGGCGATGGAGCAGGGCCGAGAAGTATTTGCGGTGCCCGGATCAATCCAAGATCCCTTAGCCCGCGGCTGCCACCTTTTGATCCGCGAAGGGGCAAAACTGGTTGAGACGGTCGAGGATATCATTGAAGAACTGGGCCCCTTGGCGGCCGTTTGTGTGCGATCGCCAGAAAACGCCACGCAGGAGAGTGACTTGGACGACGAGCAGAGGCGCTCGTTTCTGGATGCGATCGGTTTTGATCCGGTCACCGTGGATGGGTTGGTCGAACGCACTGGATTGACGGCGAGTACGGTTTCTTCCATGCTGTTAGTCTTAGAGCTTGAGGGCCATGTCGGATCAGAAGCGGGCGGAAGATACATAAGACGGCGATAAGCAGACGCGCGATGAAGCAAACTGTATTGGATATCCTACAATTTTTGTTTGACCATTGGGTCGACGAGGAGGCGGATCTACCGCTTGATCGGGGCGCTCTCCAAGCCCAGTTAATGGAAGTGGGCTTTGACGAGCATCAAGTTGGAAAAGCCTTTGATTGGTTGCAGGCGTTTTCGGAAGAGCCCACGCTAGAGCCGCGCCACCACCGAAACTCCGTACGGCTGTACACGGCCTTGGAGCAAGAGAAGCTCGGAATCGAAGGTTTGGGACTCATCCTGCTGCTGGAGCAAGCGGGCGTCCTTGAGCCTCATACCCGTGAGCTGGTGATAAACCGTGTGATGGCCCTTGAAGGAGAAACAGTGGAATTACCCCAGTTGAAATGGATTGTATTTATGGTCTTGGCCAATCAACCAAACCCGGAGATGCCCGTGATGTGGCTAGACCATCTTTTTTCTGAAGAAGGCAGCGCGCGCAAATTGCATTGACCAACGGATTCCCATGCTGGCCCCCGAACAGTTGTTCGACATAGCAGAATAAGATGGCGAAGAACCTCCTTCTTGTCGAATCCGCCGCGAAAGCGACCACGATAAAGCGCTATCTGGGTCCTGATTTTGAAGTGCTTGCGACCTACGGGCACGTGCGCGATCTGGTGCCCAAGGAAGGTGCTGTTGATCCGGCGAACGAATTTCAAATGCGCTACCAAGTCATCGAGAAAAACATGCGCCATGTTGATGCCATCGAAAAGGCGATGCGCAAAGCGGAGGCTTTGTATTTGGCGACTGACCTCGACCGTGAGGGCGAAGCGATATCGTGGCATATCACGGAGGTGCTAAAGGAACGCGGGGCGGTTGATAGCAAGCCCATTTATCGAGTGGTATTTCACGAAATAACAAAGCGGGCGATCGAGGAGGCGATGCGAAATACGCGCGCGATTTCCATGGCCTTGGTCAACGCACAGCAAGCTCGGCGCGCTCTCGATTACTTGGTGGGATTCAATCTTTCTCCCCTGTTATGGAAGAAAATCCAACGCGGTCTTTCTGCGGGACGGGTGCAGAGCCCTGCCCTGCGCATGGTGGTCGAGCGCGAAGAGGAGATCGAGT
>JBOIEE010000301.1:0-15624 GCA_050740975.1 Gammaproteobacteria bacterium
GCTCTTGCCAGCTCATAGAATCGGGGCAGATCGTTACCCACGTTCTCAAACAGCGTCTCAAACGCTTTGGTATGTTCGTGGTAAGTAAGCAGAGAAACAAATTTCGCGTTATTAAGATCCTCCGCCATCCATTCGTCATACCCTGATAAACCGTTCCACTTGACTCTAAAACCCCGATAGGCTTGGCGCATTTCATCGAGGGCCGACGATTTCGCTTTACGCTTGTCACGCAGGTCCAAATCGGAGGCGTAAATCGAGGCCAACTTAGCACGCGTGCCGAGCGCTAAGGCGATGAACTCCGCTTCCCTCGCTTGCTCACGCTCAAACGCAACCTGCGCTTTTTTGTCGCCTTCGAAACGCAACCATCGCCCTACACCTACCCGTTCGACAGTGGTGGCAAAGGCCTCGTTAAAGGCGCTGTCGTGCTTAATATACAGCTTTTGGTGCGCGAGCTCATGAACGATCAACCTTGCCACACGTAACTCGCTCCAGCCCAGCATGGTATTCAGAACCGGGTCATCGAACCACCCTAAGGTCGAATACGCCACCACACCGCCAACGTACACGTCGTTACCCTGAGCGCGCAATCGCTCTGCAAACGCGCGCGCGGATCGTTCGTTGAAATAGCCCCGATAGGTGACACAGCCTGCGAAGGGGAAACAAGACTTGATCGGCTCTAAAGAGAATTCGGGAGCCGCAAACACGTTCCACAGCACAAACTCTCGCCCAATATCGGCGTAACTTCGATAACTGGCGTTTCCAGGCAAGCTCAGATGATCGGTTGCGAAGCGGCGCACGCGCTCGATGGTGGTTAAACGATCCCGTAGCGCGTCTGGCGTGTTTGGATCGGCCACTACACGCGAGATCGGTTGAACCGCCGCCATCACCCGCACATGGCCCGTAATGGCCTGGGAATAATAGGCCATGGTCGCGCACCCGCTGTGGCACAAGGCCAGCGATAAGCCGAGCAAAACCCGCCAACGGTGATGTGGCATGTGCCAATCAGCAATAAAGATCCCGCCCAGGCCAGCAGCCAGGCAGGTATTGCATTCTAACGCGGATCAGCACCGCTGCCGTGACCCAAGGGGGCAATCGGAGCGCAACCTGGAGTATACGCATCCGACCGATTTCGATACACTGCACGCTATGGCGGTGCTCGATCTCTGCAAAACCCTTCCCGTTCGTACGTTTGGCCCGGGGGAAGTGGTTCTTGCGGAGGGCCAGCGCACTGGCTTGCTGTATATCTTGGTGTCCGGCACGGTCGAGGTGGTGAAGGGTGAGATTCGGATCAGCACCGTGTCCGAGCCCGGCGCGTTCTTCGGCGAGATGTCGGTGCTGCTCGATGCGCCGCATATGGCCACCGTGCGGACCATCGAGAGCTCCACGTTCCACGTGACCCAAGACCCACTAGGCTTCCTGCGCTCGACCCCGGCGCTCGCGATGGATCTGTCGCGAGTGCTTGCCCGCAAGCTGCACTTTGTCACCACCTACCTTGCCGATCTCAAGCGGCAGTTTGAGGGCAGCGGCGATCACCTGGCGATGGTCGATGAGGTGCTGGAAAGCCTCCTTCACCACCAAGAAGCCGAGGCTTCCCCGGGCTCCGATCGCTACCCCGATCCTACACTGGACTGAGTGCGGCGATGGGCCTTGTGAACGGCTGGTCGAGGTCCACGACTTCGTTCCCGGCAAGGGAGAACCATAGGGCGCGGCGCTGGGCGAGATCGATGATCACATGGGTCGGGCAGGGGCCGATCTGGCGGCCCGCGTTGAACACCCACGTTTCCCCGATGCGATCCACCCAGCAGCCACCGGCACGGAAGGGTGCTTGGTGGATGTGGCCGGTGAGGACGAGGTCGGGTTGATACTGCCGGATCCAGCCGAGCAACTCGACGTCGCCATAGTGTCGGGTACCGGCCCAACTCACCGGAGATAGGTCCGGTGGGGCGTGGTATACCCATATCCAGCGCGCGCATCGCCGCCGTGCGTCGTCGGCGAGCTGGCGGCCGACCGCGGCGCAGCCGAGCGGGCCGTCCCACCAAGGGCAGATGGTGATCGCCACATCCTCGATGTGCATGAAGTCGCCGTCTACCGCGACTCCCGGGAGTCTGTTACTTGAGATCCACGCCGCCACGCGCTCGCCGTCCCCGCCGCGCCGGTCGAGGTCGTGGTTGCCCGAGCTGACCAAGAGCTGGGTCTTTGCCCGGATGCGCGCAAGGTACTTGGAGATCACGACGGTCTGCACCTCTATGGCCGCGACCGCCGAGATGTCGAGGTGATCGCCGGCGATGACGACGAGATCGAACCGGTCGGCGACTCCGTTGATCCAGTCAAATTGCTTCAGGACATAGTGCAGATCCGAAAGGAGGAGTAGCTTCATGCGTTTCCGCTTGTCCCGGTGATGCCCCAGAAATCAGGTGATATAGGACAGCGCCTTGCGCGGATCGGCAAGCTGTTTGGGGTCAAGCTGCGGGCGTCGAGCGAGCAGGGTTCTCGCGGCCATAAATTCTTGCGGATCATTCAAGGTATTCACCGCGACCGGGATCCCCTGTTTTAAGTAAAACGCGGAAAAGCGTCCACTTTGTGGATCGCCGCGAAACACCAGCTCGTCTTGCTGAGCGGAGATCCCGGCCAGTTGCAGCTTAATATCGTATTGATCGGACCAGAACCAGGGGATCTCTGAGTACGGGGTTTGCTTACCGCAGAGGTTTGCTGCGGCCACCCGCGCTTGGGCTACCGCGTTGTGCACCGACTCCAAGCGCAGACGGCAACCGAGCAGCGCGTTCGGATGATAGGTGCAGTCCCCGCACGCGTAGATAGCGGGGTCGCTGGTGCGCGCGTACTCATCCACCCAGATCCCGTTTTCGCACTGCAGACCGGCCGCTGCGGCGAGCTTCGTATCGGGTGCGATCCCTACGCCTATGACCACCAGATCGGCGGGATAGCTTGCCCCGTCTGCACAGCGCACCGAGGTGACGCGTCCCGTGCCCTCGAGTGCGATTACCGTGGCGCCGGTGCGGATATCGACGCCGTGAAGGCGATGAGCCTCCGCCATAACCGCGGCAACCGCCGGGTCCACCACCCGTGCCATGACATGGGGCGCCATTTCCAGCACCGTGACCCGTAATCCTTGGGTAGCCGCAACCGATGCGACTTCGAGCCCGATATAACCGCCGCCCACGACGACCATCGTGGTGCCCTGTTTGAGACGGGCGCGAATGGCTTCCGAATCGCGGATAGTGCGCAGGTAATCCACGCCGGGAAGATCAACTCCCGGAACTTCTAGGCGCCGTACTGTAGAGCCGGTCGCGAGCAACAAGTTGTCGTAATCCAGTACCTGGCCGTCGTTTAAGGTGACTTGTCTTCGGTCGCGGTCTATGGCCTCAGCCTGCCGGTTGAGCAGAAGTTCGATGTGTTGTTGCAGGTAAAACGCCTCGGGTTTGAGATAAACGCGTTCGATCCCCAACGCTCCGCTGAGAAAGCCCTTGGACAAAGGGGGGCGCTGGTAGGGAACGTGGGGCTCATCGGCTACCACTATGATGCGCCCGCTGAATCCCTCGCTGCGCAGCGCAGCGGCTGCTTGGCCTCCTGCATGCCCACCACCGACGATGACGACCGATCCTGCCACTTTAGGGTACTTGTTACCCCACGTGCGCCACTCACCAACAACCGATTAGTGCCTGCAAAGGATCTGTCCTTTTTTCAGCAGGCATGGGCTTCACCGTCAGCTCTTGCCGGAATCCGGTTGGGTGTAGAGGGGGAAGGTCATAATTTTTTCGCCGCCCACCACCGCCGTGATCTTTCCGTGCCCTTCTTTCTCGACTTCATCGATGCGAATGATGGCATGCATAGGCAAATAGGTGCGTGCGACGCCTGAAAATTCTGTCTTCAAGTGTTCCTCTGAGGGGTCGACCACCAGTGTGGTCTTTTCGCCGAAAACGAGCTTCTCCACCTCCACAAAGCCGAGCATACCGCTTTGATGCACGCCCTTGGCGTAGATCTCGTACACCTTGCCTTGGCTGTGGAAAATCACTCGGTAGGTGCGGGTTGATTGGGACATGATTTTTCCAGTCTAACAATGCCGGGGTTAAGAGTCCATTCGCGTGGCGATCCGCTAATGCATCCACTATAGTGAAGTTAAGTTTTACCAACAAAAGCCTACGCACACATGGCGGTTACCGGTACCCATATTTCATTGAGCGGCTTGGCACGGCGCTTGGTCACCGAGGGTGTCCTCAGCGACGCCGATGTTCAGGAGGCGTTCAAAAAAACCCAAGCAAAGCAAGGGTCTTTGGTTTCGTTCGTGGTCGAGAAAGGGCTAGTGGACAGCCTGCGGGTGGCCGAAATCGCTTCTATGGAATTCGGCGTTCCCCTGCTCGACATCGACGCCATGGAGTTGGACCCGGAGGTGGTCAAGCTGGTGGCGGATCGCTTGATCCGCAAGCACCACGCCTTACCCCTGTTTAAACGGGGCACACGGCTGTACTTGGCGGTCTCCGACCCCACCAATTTACAGGGGTTAAACGAGATCAAATTCCATGTGGGTGCCAGCACCGAAGCGGTGCTGGTGGACGAGGTCAAGCTCACCAGGGCCATCGACAAGGTTCTCGAAGATGCCGATGGCGGAAACGCCATTTCCGAAATGGGAGAGGCGGACCTTGAGGATCTACAGGGACTGGAAGTCGCGGAGGATGAGAAAGAGCAGGACGATGTGGAAGTCGACGCGCCCGTGGTCCGCTTCGTCAACAAGTGCCTGCTGGACGCGATAAGAAAAGGGGCTTCTGATCTGCACTTCGAGCCTTATGAGAAGTTTTGCCGGGTACGAATTCGGGTTGATGGGGTGCTCTCCGAGGCGGCTAAGCCGCCGCTGAGGCTCGCCGGCAAGATAGCGGCACGCATCAAGGTCATGTCCAGGCTAGACGTCGCCGAACGCCGTGTGCCCCAAGACGGCCGCATCAAGCTCAAAGTATCCAAGAACAAGGCGATCGATTTTCGGGTCAGCACCTGCCCTACCTTATATGGGGAGAAGACGGTGCTGCGGATCCTCGACTCCGACGCGGCCAAGCTCAGCATCGACGTGCTGGGCTACGAGGATTTTCAGAAGGAGCTTTATCTACGCAATTTGCATAAACCCTATGGCATGTTTCTGGTCACCGGACCCACCGGCAGCGGCAAGACGGTTTCGCTTTATACCGGGATTAGTATCCTCAACAAGCCGGGGGTAAATATTTCAACGGCCGAGGATCCGGTCGAGATCAACCTGCCGGGCGTCAACCAGGTGCAAGTGGACGAAAAGACCGGCATGACCTTCGCCAAAGCGCTGAAGGCATTTTTGCGCCAAGATCCGGATATCATCCTGGTGGGCGAGATCCGGGACCTAGAAACCGGCGGCATCGCGGTCAAGGCGGCCCAGACCGGGCACATGGTGATGTCCACCCTGCATACCAACGATGCGCCGCAAACCTTGACCCGAATGGCGGACATGGGGATCCAGCCGTTTGCCATCGCTACCACGGTGAACGTCATCATCGCGCAGCGTTTGGCCCGCAGGCTGTGCAGCCATTGCAAGCGGCCGCTGGAAATGCCTAAAGACGGCTTGATCCAAGAGGGGTTTTCCGAACGCGATGTGGAGCAAGGCTTCACGGTATACGAGGCAGCGGGCTGTGATCAGTGTAACAATGGGTACAAAGGCCGCGTCGGTTTATACCAAGTCATGCCCATCTCCGATCCGATGCGGCGTTTGATCATGGAAGGCGCCAACGCGGTCGCGCTGGCCGATCAGGCAGAGAAAGAAGGGATCCCTGATATACGCCAATCAGCCTTGAGAAAGGTAAAGGACGGCATTACCAGCATGAAGGAAATCAACCGAGTCACTTTGGAATAAGGCGCTATGGCACAAGCAGCAGTTAAAGCCCAAGCGGCAAAAGCACCCGCGATCAAAGCAGTCAAAGAGAGCATGTTTGCCTGGGAAGGCACGGACAAGCGGGGCAAAAAGGTCAAGGGGGAGATGAGCGGCACGAACGACGCTCTGGTAAAGGCGTTGTTGCGCCGCCAGGGAGTAAACCCCACGCGGGTGAGGAAGAAGTCCAAAACCTGGTTTGGGGGCAAGGGCGGTAAGACGATTAAAACGAAAGACATTGCGGTGTTCAGCCGCCAGATGGCGACCATGATGTCCGCGGGTGTACCTCTCGTCCAGTCCTTTGAAATCGTCGGCCGGGGCCATGAAAACAAGAAGATGCAGGACCTGATCCTAGATGTTAAAGCCCATGTGGAGGCGGGGGGAGCGCTCACTGAGGCCTTAGCCAAACATCCCAAGTATTTCAGCGAGCTTTATGTCAATCTGGTCCACGCCGGGGAGGCTTCGGGTAATCTCGAGGCCTTGTTGCATAAGATCGCGGCCTATCTGGAGAAAGTCGAAGCCCTAAAATCCAAGGTCAAGAAAGCTCTGTTTTATCCCACCGCAGTCATCGTGGTGGCCTTCATCATCACCGCCATCCTGCTGATCTTCGTCATCCCCCAGTTTGAGGAGCTTTTTAAAGGATTCGGAGCGGATCTGCCAGCGCTCACTATGCTGGTCATCGCAGTCTCCAATTATTTTCAGCAGTTTTGGTACATTATTTTTGGGCTTATCGGAGGGGCTATCTTCGGGGTCTTGACCTTAAAAAAACGCTCTAAGAAAGTCGCCCACTTCTTCGATCGCATGTCCTTGAAGATCCCGGTGATCGGCGAGATCCTGGAAAAATCCGCCATCGCCCGCTTCTCGCGCACCCTAGCCACGGTGTTCGCGGCCGGTACACCGCTGGTCGAGGGGATGAGCTCTGTTGCCGGGGCTTGCGGCAACATTATCTATCACGATGCGACCTTGCGCATGCGGGATGAGATCGCAACCGGCACCCAACTGCAGGTCGCAATGCGGGACACTAATCTATTTCCCAATATGGTGGTGCAAATGGTCGCCATTGGGGAGGAATCCGGCGCGCTGGACGCCATGCTGAGCAAGGTGGCCGACTGGTACGAACAGGAGGTGGACGATGCCGTGGATGCGCTGACCAGCCTGTTGGAGCCGATGATAATGGCCGTGCTGGGGGTGCTCATCGGTGGTTTGGTGATCGCCATGTACTTGCCGATCTTTAAGCTCGGACAGGTCGTTTAGCCGAAAACGATCTTCCGTATCTTCCTGTTAGTGTAAGGCAAACCGCTGCCTGAGGTGCCGGTGATCGCGGATCAGTCTAATCCGGCCCTATTCATCGCCATCATGGCTTGTCTTGGCCTCATGATGGGGAGTTTTCTCAACGTCATCATCCACCGCCTGCCGATCATGATGGAGCGTGAATGGCGGGCGCAGTGTAGGGAATTGATGGGATTGGAAAACGCTCCCAACGGCACCCGGGCGCGTTATGATCTCATTTTTCCGCGTTCTCAATGCCCGCAATGCGGGCACGTGATCGGCGTTTTGGAGAATATTCCTCTTTTCAGCTACGCCGCGCTTGGGGGGAAATGCCGCGCGTGCCGGGGAAAGATCTGCCTAAGGTATCCCTTGGTAGAATTACTGAGCGCTTTGCTGGCCGCTGTGGTCGCATGGCACTTTGGTTTTACCTGGCAGGCGGGGGGTGCGGCGCTCCTGTCCTGGGCTTTAATCGGTTTGAGCGCCATCGATTTCGATCGACGGCTGCTGCCCGATGCCATTACCCTACCGTTTCTCTGGCTGGGCTTGGCGCTAAACCTTTTTGGGGTGTACACCGATTTACCATCGGCGGTGCTGGGCGCCATGGCGGGATATCTGTCGCTGTGGTCGGTCTATATGCTATTTAAACTGCTCACGGGTAAAGAGGGAATGGGGCACGGAGATTTCAAGCTGTTGGCCATGCTCGGTGCCTGGATGGGATGGCAGGCGCTGCCTTTGGTCGTCGTTTTGTCGTCTGTCGTGGGGGCGGTGGTCGGCACTATGTTGATCGTGCTTCGCTTGCGGGGGCGTACCGCGGCCATTCCTTTCGGCCCTTATCTTGCCGCCGCCGGGTGGATCGCGCTGTTGTGGGGTGAGGGGTTCACCCAAACCTACCTTCGGTGGGCCGCCGGGGCGTGAGAACGCCCCTACGGGTGGGGGTCACCGGGGGCATAGGCAGCGGTAAGACCACGGTTTGCGAGCTTTTCGCCGGGTTGGGGGTGCCAGTGATCGATGCCGATCTGATCGCACGCGAACTGGTAGCCCCTGGGCAGCCCGCCCTGGCCGCCATCATCGCCCAATTCGGGGAAGACATCATCGGTGCCGAAGGCGGGCTCAAACGCGAGCGCTTGCGCTCGCTCATCTTTGCCGACCGCGAAAAGCGCAAATGCTTAGAAGAGATCCTCCATCCGCGGGTTTATGCCGAAATGGAGCGACGGGCGGAGAAGATTAAGACCCCGTATTGTATCCTATGTATTCCGCTGTTACTGGAGAGCGGCGGGGCCAACCGGGTGGACCAGATTGTGGTCGTGGATGTCCCCGAGGCATTGCAAAAGCAAAGGGTGCTAACACGCGATGGGGTAAGTCTTAATGCGGTCGAAGCGATGCTGAACGCGCAAGTGGACCGCACGGAGCGCCTACGGCTGGCCGACGCAGTCATCGATAATCAAGGAGATATCGAAGGTCTGCGCCGACAGGTCTTGACCTTACACCAACATTTTCTTAGCTTGGCGAGTGTGGCCGTGAACGCCGACGGTTGTAGGTGAATTTAGGGAGCTCTGAAAGACCCATCCTCGGCGTTTTTCAGAGTCGAAAGGCGAGATTGAATTAGGGTTCTTACTTCCCGTTACAGTTTATCAAGTGAGGGCGATGGATTACGAACAACCGCTGAATGAGCGCACCCGGGTATTTCTTAGGCTGGAGCACCTCTTTAGCTGCGTCGATCACAGCTTGCCACAGCCTTCGCCCTGGGATAGCCGCAACTGCTTGACCGGTCTAATTGATATTTGCGATCTTTTGCCGCGAATCGACATTAAGGTCGAGTTGATCAAGGAGCTCGATCGACACCAAGGCAAGCTCACAAGCTTGGAAACCCGTGCGGGGGTGGATTTGGAACGACTCGGCGAGACCCTGCAACAAATACACGCGGTGCTCGGCGCCCTACGCGCCAATGGCTATGACCCAGGGCAGGCTTTGCGTACCCACGAGCTGGTGTTTGCAGTAAAGCAACGCCTTAATATGGCCGGCGGGACGTGCAGCTTCGACCTACCCGCGTTTCACTACTGGCTCAACCAGCCCTCGGGCGTGCGCACAGAACAGCTAAACCGTTGGGTGCAGGACCTTAGCGTACTGAGACAGGGTCTGGATCTGGTGCTCAGATTGATTCGATGCAGCTCGGAACCGACCTCCCAGCTCGCGCGCCAAGGCTTTTTTCAACAGGATTTAGACCCCAATGCCAGCTATCAAATGATCCGTGTGCTCTTACCCGGCGATGCGCGCTGTTTTCCTGAGATCAGCGGTAGTCGCCACCGCTTTAGCATACGCTTCCTGCAGCCCTCGCCCGAGGGACGCGCGAGCAAGAGCGAGTGGGATGTCAAATTCGACCTGCAATGCTGTGTGATTTAAAATGGGGTTGGTGCCACCCGATTCTGGCGAAAAGTCAAAGAGTAAAGAGCCTGCGACGCCAAACTGCCCGACCTGCGGCAAGCCCGTGCGCCGCCCGCAAGAGGAGGCGCCTTTTTGCAGCAGGCGCTGCCGGCTGATCGATCTTGGCGAGTGGTTTAGCGGCCGCTACCGTATCCCCGGCGAAGATTCGGTAAGCCCCGGTGACGCGGATGATGTGTCGCCTTGAACCGTTTGGGCACCACCTGTGGTGCGCTGCCTGATCCGGCCTCGAGCGGAGTACCGAAGTGCCTGAGGGGGCTGTCTGGCTTCGACACCGATGGGATCTCACACCCAAACAGGCCATCGCGTTACAAGATGAACTGCGCCCACGCGTCAAGGCGTGGGATGCATTCCCTACCATCGAGCGTGTGGCAGGGGTCGATGTGGGCTTTGAATCGAACGGCCAGATCACTCGGGCCGCAGTGGCCGTGCTGTCCTTTCCCGATCTGGCTGTGATCGAGCACGCGATCGCCCGCTGCGAAACACGATTTCCCTACGTGCCGGGCTTACTCTCGTTTCGGGAAGCACCGGCGGTACTGGAGGCGCTCACTAAGCTCAGCGGCCGGCCGGATGTCCTGCTCTGCGACGGGCAAGGATTGGCGCATCCGCGGCGTTTTGGCCTGGCTTGCCACCTCGGCGTGGCCACCGATCTGGCGTCGGTCGGTGTGGCCAAAAAGCGGCTTTTGGGAAAACATATGGATCCGCCGGAGGGCCGTGGAACATGGACTGAATTGCGTGAAGGGGATGAAGTGATAGGAGCCGTGCTGCGCACTCGAGCTGGCGTAAAGCCAGTGTTCGTTTCCGTGGGGCATAAGATCAGCCTCAAGTCGGCCGTGCGATTGGTGATGGCTTGTGTCACCCGCTATCGGCTGCCCGAGACTACCCGCCTGGCGCACCAATTGGCCTCCGCTTAGGGAAGCTTCTAGGGCGCGAGGGTCGATGGTGTTTTGCTCCCGTTATCGTCTGTTGTTTGTCCTGTTGCTGACCGTGAGCGCCCCCGTTTGCGCAGATGACTACGCCGATCAAAGGCAGCGGCTGCTCGATCAGATCAAAGCCGATTTCGCCATGACCGGGGTCGAAACAGGCAAGCCAGAGCTCAGCGTTATGGTCTCTAAAGCCATGGCTAAAGTGCCGCGCCATGAATTCGTCCCTGCAGAACAGCGAAGCCGTGCCTACCTCAATAGGCCCTTACCCATAGGCTACGGCCAGACCGTATCCCAGCCTTATATCGTGGCTCTGATGACGGAGCTGCTGGAGGTCAAGTCCGGCGACACGGTGCTGGAAATAGGAACAGGCTCCGGATATCAGGCCGCGATCCTGGCGGAACTGGTGGACCGCGTCTATACGATAGAGATCATCCAGGAGTTAGGGGAACAGGCTAGCGGCCGTCTGCAGGGGCTCGATTACGACAATGTGACCGTACGCGTGGGAGACGGGTATTACGGCTGGGAGGAGCATGCACCTTTCGATGCGATCATCGTTACCGCCGCCGCTAGCCACATCCCGCCGCCCCTGGTGCGGCAGCTCAAACCCGGCGGCAAAATGCTCATCCCGGTGGGAAGCCGATTTCTGACCCAATACTTGGTCATGGTGGAAAAAGACATCAACGGCACGGTCATAACCCGGCAGTTGTTGCCGGTGCGTTTCGTGCCGCTCACCGGCGGGCATTAAAGGCACGTTAAATTACAGGGAGCTAAGTGTCGATTAACCGATCAGCTTGCAAAACGCAGGGACAGATCTACGGCGCGGGCGTTCTTAGTCAATGCGCCGACCGAGACGTAATCGACCCCCGTTTCCGCCGCTTGGCGTATGCATGCGAGATCGAATCCCCCGGAGGCTTCCAGGCGTGCTTTACCCTTCGCCATCTCGACCGCCGCACGCAGGCCCTCCAAGGTAAAATTGTCCAACAGCACGAATTCCGCACCGGCCTCGAGCGCCTGCTTAAGCTGTTCGAGATCCTCCACCTCGATCTCGATCTTCACCTCCGGGTGCGCATGCCTGGCGTTGGCGAGGGCGGCACCGATTGAGCCCGCGGCGATGATGTGATTTTCTTTGATCAAGATCGCATCGAATAGCCCGCTGCGGTGATTTTCGCCGCCCCCGCAACGAACGGCGTATTTTTGCGCCAGCCGCAGACCCGGTAGGGTTTTACGCGTATCGAGCAGGGTGGCTGCGGTTCCCGAGATCGCCCGGGCATACGCGCGGGTTATGCTTGCGGTGCCTGAGAGGCATTGCAGAAAGTTCAGCGCCGTACGCTCCCCCGTCAACAAGGCGCGCGTGGGCCCTTTGATCCGGCACAAGCACTGCTTAGGCTCGATCTGTTCACCATCGGCCGCATACCAACGGATTTTTACGCGCTGGTCCAGATGATAGAAAACGCGCTCAAACCAAAGCGTGCCGCAAAGAACAGCCGCTTCGCGGCATAGCACCGAGGCGCTTGAATTGGCATCCGCTGGGAGAAGCTGAGCGGTCAAGTCGCCGCGGCCCACATCCTCGCGCAGCGCCCGCAGCACACACTCGTCTATGGATTCCCACGAAGGCGCTAGGGTAGCCATGAGGTTCTAAGCTAGGGCTCTGTCTGCATTACGCCTGGATGGGTGCTCTTGCAGTGCTAGCCCGACCACAGCACGCGGACCGGATACTGGTGAATCAGCGGATCGGGCGTCAGCAGAATGAGTCCGTGGGCAATGGCCTGACAGATCAATAGGCGGTCGAACGGATCACGGTGCAAACCGGGTAATGTGGCGTCCTGTAACACCGCGTCTTCATCCAAGGGCAGCGCCGTAATTCCATGCGCCTTACGAAAACGCGGCACGAACTGCTTGGGTGGCTCCGCCAGCGGGAGTTTTCCCAGGCGATGTTTAGCCGTGATTTCCCACACCGACACCGCGCTTAAGAAGACCTCGTTGTCCGCGTCCAAGTAAGCGGCCCGCGCTGAGACGGATAAATCAGGTTTGTCGAAGACGATCCAAAGAAATGTACAGGTATCGAGGAGCAAGCGCATCAGGAGGGCTCAAATGCACTCAACACCTCTTCGGGTAGCGGTTCAAAGAATGCCTCAGGCACGTCGCCCAAACCCTTTGCCAGTCCAATTTTTCGAGTTGCCTTTGCTGTCAGTGGGCGGATTTCCGCGATGGGAACGTTGCGTTTGCACAGCAAAATGGTTTCTCCGGCCTCTAGCTTGGGAAGGTAACGGGAGAGGTGCGTCTTCGCTTCATGAATATTGAGCTTTAACATGACTATAATCTAGCCTAGATTTCTAGGCTTTTCAAGTTGGCAAACAAGACGGTCATCCGCCTCCTTGCTGGGTTGCAGAATCGGCAGAGCGCCCTAGCCCCGGAGTTGCGGTGGCCGGAGGAGCAACTCGTTTAGCGCTTGCCTTTGAACGTGCGATTCCATTATCGATGGGAGCAAAGCCTGCCCCAGTGCTGGCGGAATATGCGATAGGGGGCCGCGACAGGCTCCTAGACGACTTTATTGCGCAGGTAAGTCGGCAGGGCTTGGGCCGTGGACACATACGCCCCTTGCAGATAGGCAGGCTTTGCCAAGGTGAGGATGTCTTGAGCATCTGGGACAACCTGGGGCTTTAGCTCGCAGAGCCGCGGCTGAATTTGCGCTGGGGGGGCCGCGGTGCTCCAGCCGCTTCCGATCCCCACCCAAAGCTCATCGCCTTGGGGTAGCTCCAAATCCCCCAATGCGCTGACCCTCTCTTCGGATACCGCCTGCATCAGCCCGCCTTGGGTTAAATGAAACAGCCCCCAATAAACCTCGCGCATGCGGGCATCGATGGCCGCGATGATACGCTCATGACCGGTTACGCGGTAACCCCCCTGCGCCAGTGCCGCTAAAGTAGATACCGGAACTACCGGCAGATCGGCGGCGAAGGCGATGCCTTGAGTCACCCCGCAAGCGATGCGAAGCCCGGTGAAGGACCCTGGGCCACGCCCGAAAGCGATGGCGTCCAGATCGTTCACTTCCAGCGCTGCTTCGCTAAGCAACTGCTCTATCATCGGCAGGATGATTTCGGCATGGCGTCTGGGCGCGAGCTCAAAGCGAGTGAATACTTGGCCCTCGATATCCACAGCCACGGAACAGGCCTCGGTAGAGGTGTCAAGCGCTAACAGCTTCATAGGGCAGGATTTAGCGAATGCCACACCATGCGCGTTTTGGGCGCTTGGATTCTGTCAGATAGGAAGAATGCCCGGTGTGAAAGAAGAGAACCATGAGTGCATTATCCATCCGCGCGCGCCATGGTCACTAGCTTGGCGCGGACTTCGAGCGGCGTGGTAACGGCGCGGTCGAAATCGAAGCGTACGATCCGCGTTCCCAGAAGCAAGTGAAAGCCTTCCCCATCGATACCCGCCATGGCCGGTTTGCCGTCGGCCGGCACCGGAATACCTTGGCTTTTGCAGTAGCGAGCCATCGCTTCCTGGTGGTCGTCGTTCATGTGCTGGACCATGGATCGCTCCTGCCCCGAGCTGAAGGGATTAGGCCGCACCAATTGTCCCGGCTCCAGCCAGTGTATGCGGCCGAACCCGCCGATATAGCGCGCCCGCATCAGTGCCAAGCGGTAGAACTCGAAGTCATGGGTCTGATGATAACCCCGCGCCTGGGGGTAATACCGGTAGTAGCGAGCGGGGGTGTCGGTATCGCCTTCGGCTATAGGCTCTGCGTTTGCCAGGCAAGTCAGCCGCGCCGCGGCTTGTATGTCTTGCACTCCATCCTCCTGCACGATCAACGAGACCTTGGGATCGGCTTGGATGTTTTTGGTGTGCTGCGCGATCCGGCTGATGAGGATGACCGGCCATCCCCGGCGGTCCAAGCAATAGGGCACCACCGAGCCAAAGGGATAGCCGGGCGCCTCCACCGACAGCGTGGACAACACCCCATGATACCCACGCAGTAAGAGGCGGCGGGCCTCTGCGCCAATGTTTGCCGTGCTCACTTTATCGGCTTGTCCATGACGCTTCCTCGTCCTGGCGATAAAGATCTACCCAATGATCCCCCCATTGACCCGCAAGGTCTGTCCGGTGATAAACGCCGCCTCGTCCGAGGCCAAGAACAACGCGGCGTAAGCCACGTCCTCGGGCGTTCCGAAGCGCTGCAATGGAGTCTGGCTTACCACGCGCTCATAGGCCGTTCGAGCCATCGCCTGTTTCGCGAAGGCGGTTTCGATCCAACCGGGCGCTAGATCGTTTACCCGAACTTCAGGGGCAAACGAGCGAGCCAAGCACTTGCTGAAACCCAGCACTCCCGCTTTCACCGCCGCGAACATCTCGGGATTGCGGCCCTCCATCCCGTGTATCGCTAGATCCCACGACATGTTCAGGATCACCCCGCTACCCCATAACCGCATCCGCTCCGCTATCCGCCAACTGCACAGTATGGTGCCGCGCAGATCAACCGCGATCAAGCGATCGAGTCGGTCCAGATCGGACAAAGCCGCTCCAGCACCGGTGAGGATATCGGTGCCAGCTATGTTGGCCCAGATATGGACCCGGCCATTCAGGGCGACCGCCGCATCGATGAGCCGATCGATGTCTTCGGCCTTGGACACATCGGCCTGGATTGGCGTTGCTTTCGCGCCGCTGCGTTCGATCGCGCTAACCACTTGCTCGGCCTGCTCCCGTGATCGGTTATAGTTCACCACCACGTGGGCCCCATGGGACGCGAACAAACACGCGATAGCGCGGCCGATGCCGCTGCTCGCGCCAGTGATGACCGCGGTCTTTCCCTGAAGGCGTGACTGTGTGTCCATGAATAGGATCTTATCAAAACACTGGCCGTGGAAAACCCTGCCGGGTTTCCCCACCGCGCGCCCCTTTGCCCATAAGCTCCACAGCCTCAACAACCTTGAATAAAAAAATGCAAAACAACCCTTTGTTCAGACTCAAACCTGAATTGGAATTGACTCAGACATTGATGTGTGCCGCCAACACGGCTGGGGCCTACCCCTGGAGCAGAGCCCTAGCTTGCAGCCTAGTTCCGGTAGGGCGAGCGTGAAGAACGGTTCATAAGGA
>JBOIEE010000302.1:0-4927 GCA_050740975.1 Gammaproteobacteria bacterium
CTTGATGGGTAGGCGCAAAGCTTCCAATTTGGGGATCACGCCGTCGTCATGGGTCGGCAAATAACCCTGATCGATGCTTGCCTGGACCGGTGAGAGCGGCGGCATATACCACACCATGGGGAGGGTGCGGAACTCGGGGTGCAACGGAAAGGCCACGCGCCACTCGACCGCGGCCTTGTAGATGGGCGATTTTTGCGCTGCCTCGATCCAGGACTCCGGGATCCCATCGCGCCGCGCTTGGGCGATCACCTCAGGATCGTTAGGATCGAGGAAGATCCCGAGCTGCGCTTCGTAAAGCTCCTGAGGATCTTCCACCGAGGCGGCCTGCGATATCTTATCCGCGTCGTAGAGGATGATGCCATTGTAGCGGATGCGCCCCACACAGGATTCGGAGCATACGGTCGGGAGGCCGGCCTCGAACCGCGGGTAACAGGCGGTGCACTTCTCCGCCTTACCGGATTCCCAATTGTAAAAAACCTTCTTATAGGGGCAGCTGCTGATACACATGCGCCAGCTGCGGCACTTGTCCTGGTCCACCAGCACGATGCCGTCCTCCTCGCGCTTGTACATCGACCCCGAGGGACAAGCTGCGACACAGGAAGGATTCACGCAGTGGTTGCAGATCCGCGGCAGATACATCTGGAACGAGTTCTGGAATTCGGCATAGACCTCGGCCTCGATCTGCGCGAAGTTTTTATCTTGGTGGCGTTGCTCGAACTCACCGGCGAGATCGTCTTCCCAATTCGGGCCCCATTCGATCTTTTCCATGCGGCTGCCGTCGATCAGCGAGCGCGGGCGCGCCGTGGGAGCCGCCTCGGCTAGGGGGCTGGTTTGCAAATGGCCGTAGTCGTAAGTAAACGGCTCATAGTAATCGTCGATCTCCGGCAGGTCCGGGTTCATGAATATATTCAGCAAGCGCTTAGCTCGGGAACCGGATTTCAGCTCCAGCTTGCCCTTTTTCACTTCCCAGCCGCCGTTCCACTTGCTCTGGTCCTCCCAGTTCTTGGGGTAGCCGATACCGGGCTTGGTCTCGACGTTGTTGAACCAGGCGTACTCCATGCCCTTGCGGTTAGTCCAGACATTCTTGCAGGTCACCGAACAGGTGTGGCAGCCAATACACTTGTCCAGGTTCATTACCATAGCGAAGTTCGCTCGAATCTTCATACTACTTCCTCTTCCCGTTCCGGCGCATCTTCAAAGGCGGGGTGAAAATGCGGTTTGATCGTGACCGGCTGTGGCGAGTCCGCCTGTACATAAGGAGCTTGGTGCACACCGGGAGGATTGAGCGCCGCCTCGCGCTCTGGAGTAAGCCCCCGCTCCAACCAATCGAGCTCGTGGTCTTCCAGCTTGTGCAGGATCACGAACTCATCGCGCTGCGAGCCCACGGTGCCGTAATAGTTAAACCCGTAGCTGAGCTGCGCATAGCCGCCGACCATGTGCGTGGGTTTCACCACCACCCGTGTCACCGAGTTAAGGATCCCGCCCCGCTTTCCTGTCGTTTTGGAGCCAGGCACGTTCACGATCTTCTCCTGAGCGTGGTACATCATCGCCATGCCCTCGGGGATGCGCTGGCTCACAACCACCCGCGCCACGGTGGCGCCGTTGGCGTTCAGAGCCTCCACCCAGTCGTTGTCCTTGAGTCCGATGGATTTGGCGTCTTTCTCCGAGACCCACACCACGGGCCCGCCGCGAAACAGAGTCAGCATGTGCAGGTTGTCGTTATAGGTGCTGTGGATCCCCCATTTGGAGTGCGGTGTGATCCAGTTCAGCACCAAGTGCGGCTTACCGTCCAGCTTGCTCTTGAGTGACGCTGTGGCCTTTAAATCCACTGCGGGGCGGAACGTGCAGAAGCCCTCACCGAAATCCAGCATCCACTCGTGGTCCAGATAAAAATGGGCGCGCCCTGTCAGGGTGCGAAACGGTATCTGCTCGTGAATATTGGTATAGCCCGAAGTATAGCTCACCTCTTCGGACTCCACCCCGCTCCAGGCCGGAGAGGTGATGATCTTGCGCGGCTGAACCTTGATGTCCTGGAAGGTGATCTTGTCGTGCCGCCGGCCGATCGAGAGATGGCCGTGATCCTTGCCTGTCTTTTTGCCCAGTTGACCCCACGCTTTGTGAGCCACTTCGCCGTTGGTCTCCGGCGCTAAGGCCATGATCGTGTCGCATACCGCGATGTCTTCCTCTAAAGAAGGCATGCCTTGGGAGACACCGGGATCGGCAATCGTATAAGAAGTCAGTTTCAGATGCTCATATTCTCGCTCGGTGTTCCACTCGATCCCTTTCACGTTATTTCCGAGGGTGACCATCAAGGGACCCAATGCGGTGAATTTCTTGTAGGTACTGGCGTAGTCGCGCTCCACCACCTTGAGCACGGGCAGAGTCTTGCCCGGGATCGGCTCGCACTCCCCGCGCTTCCAGTCCCGCACTTCCAAGGCCTGCGCAAGCTCTAGCGGAGAGTCGTGCATCAAGGGCATAGCGACCAGGTCTTTGCGCGTGCCCAGGTGTTTTTCGGCCAACACCGCGAAAGCCTTGGCGATGGTCCTGAAGATCTGCCAGTCGGAGCGCGATTCCCAACCCGGATCCACAGCCGCGCTCAGCGGGTGGATGAAGGGGTGCATGTCGGTGGTATTGAGATCGTTCTTCTCGTACCAGGTGGCGGTCGGCAAGACGATATCGGAATAGGCACCGGTGGAGTTCAGACGGAAGTTGATATCCACTAAGAGATCGAGCTTGGCGATGGGGGCGTCCTGGCGCCACGCGATCTCTTTGCCCTGGGCTTCCGGGAGAATATCTTGCATCACCCCATTCTGTGCCCCCAGCAGGTGTTTGAGAAAATATTCATGCCCCTTGGCGCTGGTGCCGAGAAGGTTGGAGCGCCACACGAAAAGGTTGCGCGGGTAATTCTCCGGTGCGTCGATGTCTTCGGCGGCGAATGAGATCTCACCGCTCTTGAGTTTTCCCACCAGATACTCGGCGATCTCTGCTTCTGTGTTCGCCCCTGCACCTTGGGCCTGCGCACAGAGATCCAAGGGGTTGCGGTTGAAGTGCGGCGCCGAGGGCAGCCAGCCCAGCCGCTGCGAGACCACATTGTAGTCGGCCAGGGTGTGTCCGCGGTATTTGCCTTTAGCGGTCTCGGCTAAAAGGCCATCGGCGTCTATAGTTTCATAGCGCCACTGGTCGGTATGGAAATAGAAAAACGTCGTGCCATTCATCTGCCGTGGCGGTCGGTGCCAATCGAGCGCAAACGCGACCGGCGCCCAACCGGCCTGCGGGCGCAGCTTCTCCTGCCCCACATAATGGGCCCACCCTCCCCCGCTCTGCCCTACACAGCCGCACAGATGCAAGAGGTTAATGATCGACCGATAGGTCATGTCGTTGTGGTACCAGTGGTTGATACCGGCGCCCAGGATCACCATAGAGCGGCCGCGGGTCTTGGCGGCATTGTCGGCGAATTCGCGCGCCGTGCGGATGATATCCGCGCGCTTCACGCCCGTGACCTTTTCGCCCCAGGCGGGGGTAAAGGGTCTGTTGGGGTCTTCGTAGCCACCGCCCGCCTCTTTATCGAGCCCACGATCCACGCCGTACTGAGCCAGTTGCAGATCGAACACGGTCGCGACCAAGATCTCTTCGCCGTTTAAGAGCAGTTTTTTCGCGGGCACGCAGCGATGGATCAGTCTCTCGCCGCCCGTCTCGAAGCGAGGGAAGGCGACCTCGACCACATCATCACAGTCATTGATGAGGCTTAACTGGGCAAGGATCTCCGCTTGGGTAGCAGCGTTTTTCGGGTCCAAGTTCCATTTTCCCTCCTCGCCCCAGCGAAAGCCGATGGAGCCGTTGGGAGCGACCACCTCACCGCTGGTCTGGTCCACGACCACGGTCTTCCATTCCGGCTTGTTGGTTTCGCCCAAGGCGCCCTCGAAATCAGAAGCCCGCACGAAACGGTCCGTGGCATACCCAGAGCCATGCCTTCGCAGCCTGACCAGCATAGGCAGATCGGTGTATCGGCGGGCGTATTCCTGGAAATAGGGTACTTGCTGGTCTAGGAAGAATTCCTTCAGCACCACATGACCCATGGCTAGGAAAAGCGCGGAATCCGTGCCCTGCTTGACCGGCATCCACAGATCGGCAAACTTCACGTATTCGGCATAGTCGGGCGCGACCGCGACCACTTTGGTGCCTTTGTAGCGCACCTCGGTGTAGAAGTGCGCATCGGGGGTACGGGTCATAGGTAAATTCGCCCCGCAAACGATGATGTAACTCGAGTTATACCAGTCGGCGGCCTCGGGGACATCGGTCTGCTCGCCCCAAACCTGGGGCGATGAGGGGGGCAAATCGCAATACCAATCGTAGAAAGACAAGCAGACGCCGCCAAGCAGTGATAGATATCGGGTGCCGGCGGCATAGCTGATCATGGACATGGCCGGTATCGGCGAGAAACCGACGATGCGGTCCGGGCCGTGGGTCTTGATGGTATAAACATTCGCCGCGGCGATGATCTCCACGACCTCGTCCCAGTCGCTGCGCACGAACCCGCCTAAGCCCCGTACCGAGGTGTAGCGCTTGCGCTTTTCCGGATCAGCTTGGATGGCGGCCCAGGCTTCTACCGGGTCTTTGCCCGTGGCGCGTTCCTCGCGGTAGAGGCTCAACAGACGCTCTCGGATCAAAGGATATTTTACCCGATGCGGGCTGTATAAATACCAGGAGAAACTGGCCCCGCGCTGGCAGCCTCGCGGCTCGTGATCGGGCAGATCGGGCCGGGTGCGCGGGTAGTCGGTAGCCTGCATTTCGAAAGCGACTAAACCGCTTTTCACGTGGATGTTCCAGGAGCAACTGCCGGTGCAATTGACCCCGTGGGTAGAGCGCACCACTTTGTCAAAACGCCAGCGGTTGCGATAGGCGTCCTCCCACTGCCGATCTTCATTGG
>JBOIEE010000303.1:0-8808 GCA_050740975.1 Gammaproteobacteria bacterium
GCAAGTCTCCGGTCTGTCCGAACTACGGCGTTGCGCCAGGACAATCATCGGTGCGCGGGAGCAATAGCTACATTCTGGATTCACGCAACAAAGGTATTTCCTCCTGCATCTGCACGTCCTGCGGTGAGGGGCACGGGAAATGGCAGGATCAGTGGCTTGACCATCCATTCCCGACCATGAGCGAGCCAGAGAAGGCCGTGGCCTACCTCACCGACCTGGGCGACTACGACGAAGATCACCAAGCTTGGCTCTACAACAAGGCAAGCCTGCATAGTGTCGATTCGTTCTTCAACCAAGTGCGTCGACGACTCTCCTTACTTGAACGACCGATCCATTCCAAGTCCAACAAGGGCAGAATCTGGAATGGCTACTCTCCATACAATCCAGGCAATGTCGCCAAAGTCCTCGACATCGTGCGGACGGTCCACAACATCCTAACCGCCAAGGATGGCAAGACGCCAGCCGAACGACTTGGACTGGCCCACGCACCGCTGGACCATGAAGACATTATTTATTTTTCATCAACAGATTAAGTGAACGGCTTGGGAAACCCGCTCGTACGGATCTGTGTGGGGTGCTTGGGCAACCGGCATCCCTACCGCGACCGTACGCTTCCTTTTTAACCCAATGTAGTCCTTAAGTACGCCGATATCTTTCGATAAGCCTCATCTTCTTCCTCGGTAAACCCCAGGAAATAATGGTAGCAGTGGGGCATTTCCTCGTGGATGACATGCTCGACGTCGTTGCCCGCTTTTCGTAGCCGCTTTACGAAGGCTTTGTTTTCATCGATGAGCGGGTCCCGCCCCGCGGAGAGGACAAAAGTGGGACAGAAGTTTTTCAGTTCCGCATACATTGGACTGACGTAGGGAAGTTGCCATTGTTTGTATTCGGCGTAACTCGCCCGCACAAAAGCGAGGAAGGGGAAGTCATAGAGCAGGCCGTTGTAGCCGAGTCTCTGAGCGGAAGGGTATTTTTCAAACAGGAAATCGGTCAGCGGGCAAATCAGAATACAAGCCTCAGCAATCCGGTATCCTTCGTCACGGGTTCTGAGAGCCACAGCAACAGCCAGGTTTCCACCTGCCGAGTCACCGGCGACAACGATTTTTTCGGTATCCGCCCCCGATACCGTGTGCCCATACTCGCGGGCCCATTTGTAGGCTGCAACACAATCGTCGAGGCCGCACGGGTAAGGATACTCGGGCGCCAGGCGATAATCGACGCTGATGATGACACAGCCTACAACATAAGCGAGTTTTCGGGTCACTACGTCATAGAGTTCCGGACTACCCACCGACCAGCCGCCCCCGTGGAAGTAAATCAGCATCGGAAGCGGCCGGGTCTCATTTTGAGGCATGTAGATACGGACCCGAATGTTAGCCGGCAACAATTTCTCCTGGACAGAAACCTCGTCAAAGAGCGGGGGAGGAATTACGAATTTGGGTCGGTTGTCGACGGGAGCGGTCGAAAACTGCTCGCGCATCGCATTAACCAGCTTTTGCTTACAACTCGGAATAGGGCGTGCCCTCATCACCCACTGGTAAATTTTTGCGGCAGGACCGTCGAAATCCTCGCAAAAATCCTCTTCGGTATAAGTCTTATCAGAAAAACTCTTAAGGCTGTCGAAGACCTTTTGCAAATTGATGCTAAGCCAGATTTGCGCGATTTTCCCCTCAACGATACGAAACGTGCTGATCCCAAAGTAGTGTACCGTTGCTTTTGTGGGAAACATCCCGCGAAACATGCCAAGATGGGTCCCTTGTCCATGCCATCGAACGGTAACTTTAGTCCCCGAATGCAGAACATCATCGATTTCATGGCGAATATCGGGAAAACCTTTCTGGCAGACCGCAATCAGTCGACGAAGATTCGCTCTTCCTACAGTCACCTCCCCGTCAAAATGTAGTCTCGCATCGGCAGCAAATAGATCGTCGAAGATCTGGAGTCTTTTCTGATTCCACACGTCTTCAAATAGCCTTCGAACAAGATCTTGCTGGATTTGTCTCAATTGAACCAATGTGTTCATAAAACGATGACGCAATCTTCCGTCTCGTCGGTAACTAAAGAACCCGGACCTGTCTCAGTGCTGTGTTTGTGAGCATCGAGAAACGGGCGCAAGATCATCAACAACCATGTCGGTGTGATCGAGCCATAGCCATCTCAGGTTTTCAAGATGAAGCCTTTGTAGGCGCTTGCCGCTATATCGGTGCAGATCGTGCGGTAAGTCCCAACACCGCCAACATATGGCATAAAGCCGCGCTGTTTGCCCGGGATGTTCGCGCCCATATACCATGAGTTAGCTCTAGGAAAAAGCGTTGCTTCAGCTACTCTATCGACGTGTGCCATCCAATCATCCTCCGCCTCGGCCGTGGTCTCAATAACCGCATATCGGTGGGAACGGAGGTACGATAAACAATCAGCAATCCAGTCAACCTGCTGTTCGATGGACACGACCATGTTGCTCAGTACGGACGGGCTGGCCGGTCCGGTAATGGTAAAAAGATTGGGAAATCCGGAAACTTGGATGCCAAGATTCGACCGTGGGAGTGCGGCCCACCTCTGCCGCAGCGTGCACCCATCTCGGCCACAAATATTAATGCGGAGAAGCGCGCCTGTCATGGCATCGAAACCCGTAGCAAAAACGACGCTGTCGAATGCATACTCGGCGTCTCGAGTTCGCAATCCATGTGCGGTAAATCCGGTTATGGGTGTGTTTTGGATGTCGACTAGAGTCACGTTGTCACGATTAAAGGTCTCGTAATAGTTGCTCTCGACGGACAAACGTTTAGTACCCAGAGGATATCTGCGCGGCGACAGGGCAGCAGCAATACCAGGATCGTGTACCCTGGAGCGAATCTTGGCACGGACAAACTCCGCCGCGGTGTCGTTGGCCTCTTCGTTGGTAAGAAGATCCGCGAATGCCGCCAAGAAACCGAGACCGCCGTGGTTCCAACGAGCTTCGTATTCCTTCTGTCGATCGGTAGACGGTACCGAGAGGGCCGAGTGATCGTTCCGTTGACCGACAAGGCCCGAGAATGATTCGCGCTGTTGGCGTCGAAATTCGCCATAGTTAGCCCTAACGCGCCGTACATATTCGCGGTCCAGGGGGGCGTTGTGGGCAGGAACGCTGAACTGCGGGGTCCTCTGAAAGGCATACAGATGGGCAGCCTGCTTCGCAATGATTGGAATCACCTGAATACCGGAGGATCCCACACCGATACAGCCAACCTTTCGACCAGTGAAGTCAACGCCCTCGTGCGGCCACCTGCCTGTGTGGTACCAGTCACCAATGAAGTTCTCGAAACCTGGGATTTGGGGTATATGAATTGTGGACAAGCAGCCAGTGGCCGCGATGCAGAATTGGGCCGACACACGGTCACCCTGGTCTGTTCGCATCTGCCACCGGCGTGTTGCTTCGTCGAATATCGCCTCCGTTACAAGGGTTTGAAACTGGATGTCCCGCCGAAGATCAAATCGCATCGCGACGTGTCTGAGGTATCGCAGAATCTCAGGTTGGGTCGGATAACGCTCAGTCCACTCCCACTCTTGTTGCAGATCGTCGGAAAAGGCGTAAGAGTACTCCATACTCTCAACATCACAGCGCGCCCCTGGGTAGCGGTTCCAGTACCAAGTGCCGCCGACGTCGCTGGCTTCGTCGTAGACGCGTACTGAGAACCCAAGATTCCTGAGACGATAGAGGGTGAAGAGCCCGGCGAACCCCGCACCTACGACGACGACATCGAAGGTGGCGACCGCGTTGACCTTTTGTTGTTGCACAGTACGCCCCATATTCAGCTCCTTTGTGAGGTGGCTAACGGAAGTGGAGTCGAGTAGCCGGGGGCGGTGGCCCCTCCCAACTCTCACAGAACCGGACTTGTGGGTCACCACGCTCCCCCTCATCCGGCAATGATATGAGGCGCTGCAAAGTTTACTTCGTTCAGTCCTCGATCCTCTCCGAAGCAATCATTGTAAGCCTATAGACCCGTCGCCCTTGGGGCACCTGGCACCTGGCGCCACACGGTCCTGGGACGAACACCTGGCTTGACGAGTCGTTTTGCTATTGTCTGCCTGCGTTTTCCATTGTTACAAGATAATGGTCGCGCAATTGGCCCCTGATAGGGGCACGGTTCTGGCAATTTGCCGATCGCGGTTCTTTTTTATTCGAGATTATCACGCACGGAAACGCTATGCAGTTTCTTCTATTAGGCGCACGTCATTTGGAAAAAGTCTCGCGAACGAAACCTCCGATAATGACATACCTTCGGGAGATGACGGCCCAAGCGAGCAAGATTATGCATCGGGCTGTGACTGGCAGGAATCGCTATGCTTGCCCAGGGATTTTGATCGCTTCATCTACCTTTCGTGTTCGCGCGCACGTCGGTGTGCGGCTTCCACTCGGCTATTGGCGCAGCGATCTCGGCAGGGCACAGTCGATGGCATGATTTCTTTTCTCGCCGCGGTGTAGCTCTTCAGCCTGTCGGTCACCGTCACCCTTGGCGATCGGCCTAGGTGCTTCAACATCTTACGGAGAAGCGCTTCGCGACTTGTTTGTCTCCAGTTTTTGAACCAGGATGTCGATGACAGTTAACGTCCTGGTCACCAGCACGCCAGAGATAACGGCGCTGCCCTTGGACTGTGATAATCACCGCCTCATCCATAAGCCACGTGTCTCCCAATCGGCCTTGGCGTTTGTGAAGCGGATTGGCAGAGTTCGGACCGAGTTTCATGCACTCCTGTCGAAGGGACCCGTATGTAACGATGACCCCTCACCCAGCCCGCAGACCTTCGAGGTCTTTAAAAGCTCAGCGTCAACCGACGGTAGAGCCACACGGCATGGCGCCGGCTGAGAAACGATAACCACGATAACGTGGTTGACGGTTCATGTTAGGATTATGGGCGATCGCCCCTCGAGTTGACAGAACCTCGAGAAGCCCGGTGCAGGATCTCCCCGCCGGGTGCCGTGGCGGTTGGGTTACTGGCCGCCCTAGGGCGGGGGCCGGACGTCATATTTAATTGACGGCTGAATGGGAGGGCAATCCCATGTACATTACCCAAGCACTCAAACGTGCCGTGCAGATCAACCGTCACGGCATCACGACCATCGATGGAACACGGCAACGTAGTTGGGCCGGATTCGCCGAGCGCGTAGCCAAACTGGCTGGTGTATTTCATGGATTAGACCTAAGGGCGGGAGGCCGCGTCGCCATCCTCGCGCTGAACCAGGACCGCTATTTGGAATACTTCTTTGCGGTGCTCTGGGCTGGAGGCATCTTGGTGCCCCTGAACATCCGTCTTTCTCCACGAGAGCTGTGCTATATGCTCAATGACGCGGGCGCGGAAATCCTGCTGGTTGATGATACCTTCCAGAGCGTGCTCCCGGCCTTCAGCGGTAAATTGACCACGGTTAAACACGTCGTCTTTGCTGGTGCAGGTCCCGTCCCCCAGGGGTCGGTCGACTACGAAGAGTCGCTCGCCAAGACTCAAGCACTGCGTGACGTGGAGCGTGGTGGCGATCACGTCGCGGGCATCTTCTACACCGGCGGGACCACCGGTCTGGCGAAAGGGGTGATGCTTACGCACGACAACATCGTCAGCAACGCTTTAAGCCTGCTGGCCAGCCTAGCTACCGCGGGCAAGGGATGGATATACTTACACGCGGCACCGATGTTCCACATTGCGGGCTGTTCGACCAGCTGTAGTCTCACCCTCCTGGCATGCACGCACGTGTTTATCCCCAAGTTCGAGGTCGCGGCAATGCTCAATACCATCCAGGAGCACCGGGTCACACACACGTTTCTGGCGCCGACGATGATCAATATGCTGGCCAGCTTCCCCGGCGTTGAGACCTACGATCTCTCCAGCCTGCGCACTATTTTCTACGGGGCCTCGCCTATGCCAGAAGCTGTGTTGCGCAAGGCGATGCAGGTACTTCCGGCCTGTGAGTTCATCCAAGGCTATGGGATGACCGAAACCTCCCCCCTCATCACCATGCTCGCAGGAGAATACCATACCTTCGCAGGCCCCTGCGCGGGCAAGACAGCCTCAGCGGGCCAGGCCGCTCCGGGCATCGAAGTGAAAATCGTGGACGGTGAGGGTCATGAAGTGCCTTCGGGCACGATCGGGGAAATCATTACCCGTGGGCCGCACGTGATGCACGGGTACTGGAACAAGCCGGCAGAGACCGCCCAAGCGCTGCGCGGAGGCTGGATGTATACGGGCGATGCCGGCTATATGGACGACGAAGGTTTTGTGTACGTTGTGGACCGCGTCAAAGACATGATTATTACCGGCGGCGAGAACGTCTACTCGGTAGAGGTCGAGAACGCGATTTACCAGCATCCGTCTGTCGCCATGTGCGCCGTCATCGGCATCCCAAGCGAGGAGTGGGGCGAGGCCATCCACGCCGTGGTGTTCTGCAAGGAAGGCTGCTCGGTATCGGTGGCAGAGTTGATCGCCCACTGCAAGGAACGCCTTGTCGGGTATAAGTGTCCGCGCACCGTCGACATCCGCCAAGCACCGCTCCCCTTGAGTGGAGCAGGCAAGATCCTCAAAACCGAGTTGCGCGCCCCCTTCTGGGTGGGGAAAACGCGACGGGTTAGCTAATGCGTGGGGCGCCCATGCTCAGGCTCAAGACCTAACCTCGAAGGAGTAAGATGACAAAGGGCCGTTTCAGTTCTTTGTTCAAGAGCGTCCCCGAGTTCAATCGACGACCGAACCCGGTGTCGCATCGCCGATTGCGGCAGCGAGTATCACCGAGAAGCCCGGCGCCGTCATTTTGCACGGCGAAACCGTTGTCGGAGCGGCCGTTCTGCGGCGGCTGCAGCTGTAGCCTTGGGCTTGCAGCACCTGCATCGCCGGCATGCCACGCCCTGATTAGTTTTCGAGGGCAGCTTCCTTCCACCCCGGCCAGTTCTGGGCCGCCGTGACGCCTCACACGTGCAATAGCTTGCCCGTGTGTTCACCGGGTGTTTCTACGAGACGATCCGCAACCTGTTTGCGGCCCAGCCTGCGCAGCACGAACGAACGCTTCTGGCAGCGGCCCAGACCGCAGGGAAACACCTGGTGGCCGCGGCGCGGGCTGCTTCGGCTCTGGACGGGATATATCGGGACTCGCTGGAGTTGCTCACCGGATAGGCAGCATGAGTGAGTGCGCGATCCATTTATAGGGGAGACCCGTACCCGGATACTGACGGGTTTGGCCTCACATTTACTGCCGTTTCGCGGACGGGGGTCAGCCCTCCGAGGAGTTCCGGTATCGTCTTTGTGGAGACATGTATCCACGCCTACTCGAACCCGCCGCTGGCCCTTAGATCAGTTGGACTCGCCAGATGCCAAATAGAATGCTCCCGTGCAGATGCGCAATTGGCATTCAGTGTCCGCTTTGAGGTGAGTCGCGATGTCGGTGTGAATGACTCCTCCGGGTCGGCAAGGAGCTTTCACTTTCCCTGGGAACGGACGTTGATGCCGGAAAACCCGCCTCGGGAAAGTCCCCCGGCGCGAGCCGGTGGGCCTGAAGCCAGAGGCCGGCCTCGACCGTGAGACCCCCCGCCTCCGTGATGTGAACGAGGAAGCGGAGTTCGGGCGATCACCCGATGCTTGGTGTCGAGGTAGAGACATCCAAAGATCTCGAAGCACCGCTCGGCCAAGCGTAGCCGCAGATAAGCCCGCACCTCGGCGGAGCCCGGTACATGCCACCGTTCCAGGATCGCCAGGACCGCGGAAATGATCCGATCCTCCGCGTCGCTAGCGCTCAGGGCGGGCGTGACCCTACTGAGCACGGCGCTCATGGCACCGCCTCATCTTCAAGGCCTAGGGCCTTTCCCCAACGCCCCCATAAGGCGCCGGGGAAAGCCCCCGGACGGGGGCTTGAAAGACAGCAGAAATGCCGTACCCATCGGCGTCAGGCGACGAGCCGCTGAAACACAGGGGTTCCGAGAGCCCGTTGCACCAGAGTTTCACGCTCTAGCACGATCGCCGCCCGGTTTCCTGCCGAGGCCTTGCGGATCGGCGCATGGGTGGACCAGTAGGTCAGCGTGTTGTAGAGACCCCATAGGCTCTCACCGGCCAACTGGGCCTCGATCGCCCAATACTTCTCCAGGCGTTCGAGACGCCTCGGGTTGGATCCCGGCATCGCCTCGAAGACCGCGTGGGCCTCAAGGGGGGTGATGGACCGTCCGGCCCAGCGCTTCCACTCGGCATCGAGCGCCAGGTAGCGCTCGAAGGCGCGCTTGATCCCATCGACCGCTCGCTCGGCGGAGAATCCCGCCGTGTGGCGGGCATAGACCGAGGCGCTGCGCTCGGCTCCGATGAGTCCATTCAGACAGAGCCGCCGGCGCCCCGCCATCAGCACCCGAAAGGCATTGGTCGCATCGTAGGAGTTCAATACCCGCAAGGTGAACTCAACGACATCCCCGACCCGGGGCTCGACCGTCAAGTGCGGGAAGTAATACTCCCGCACTACGGTGCGGCCGGCATAGGCGATCCCTTCCTTAACCTCGATGCCTTCCCGGTCAAGACCCGAGCTTACGATCGCCTCTTCGAACGGTTCGAACACCGCTCGATTCGGCACGAGCTTGTAGCCGCCTCGGTGGATCCCGAGCACGGTGCCGGTATCCTCACGGACCACGGCCTGATACTCGGGCACCTGGGATGCTCCCTCTCCCACGAACACCGGCTGCAAGGACACCGGAAAGTAGGCTTGGGTTTCATTTCCAAACAGTGTGGTTTCCATAGACACCTCCAATAGGTATCGGGGTGCACGATACCCCTTCGGGGATCGATGACACCCCGAACGGGTTGATGTTGAACAAC
>JBOIEE010000304.1:0-4043 GCA_050740975.1 Gammaproteobacteria bacterium
GGAATCCGAACCACATGCCCCACATGTGTACAGCAAAACTTTGGTTTTGATGCATCCAGTGCGGATCGGGGACGTGGGCCACGATGAGCGCCGTGTAGCAGGCTGCGGCGGCGCTGGCGATGGCGATGCGATAGGCGGTCATCAGGATCGCCGCGGCCACCGTGACTGGCAGCAGCAGCAAGGAAACAAAGGGGTTCGCAGAACCGCCGGTAAAAAAGAGCAAGACGGTTAACGCAAGGATATCGGCCAGGAGCTGGGCAGAGAAAAATCGTTCATATACTTGGTGACCGGAGCTGATGTACCACCAGCTAAACAAGGTGAACGCGACCAGGCCTACGATGACCAGGCTTACAGGCAGGATCGGAAAGGGGATGCTAAGCCTTTGATATGTTAATAAAACAGCGACGAGTTGGGTGCCGACCGCGAAGGTTCTCAGCCATAATAAATAGTGCAAACACAGTTGCGTGACCGGAGAATGACCGCGCTTCATAGATGGATCCCTTAGCATGGCGATGGCGCAGTATAAACCCAGTAACGCGGCGAGCACGAGGAAGCGACAACCGGCGAACGCAGCAGTCCGACGCTTGGCGCTCGCCCCAGTTCCGGGAAGACTGCATCGTTACGTTGGTGATCGTGCTAAGCGGTTTTAGCGGCTATTTGGCTGGTTCCAGCGTAACATACCACCGGCTCCTGCCCTATGACCTCAAACGAACAATTCGTGCCCGCAGGGATGAATAGAGTGTCTCCAGGCTTCAGATCCAGCCCCTGACCTTCGACGGTTACGCGCAAATGTCCGGAAAGGATAGCGCGCACGCGTTCCCTGCGATCGTTCTGATCCGGTAATCGAGTTTGTGGGGCATAGGTGTTCCACCCGCCTTCGACGAACCCCCACAGCAGCAGCTTTTGCTTCAGTGCCACCTCTGTTAACAAACCATCGGCTGCGGTGCTCCAAGCTTCTTTGCGAAAACGGCTAAGGGTGCGATAGGCCAGAACTCGGTTTCCACCTTGGAATTTAGCCTCGTATAGTGCGGCATCCACTCGGGCCAACAGGTCTCTGGCTGCAGTGCCGGCACTGGGGATCATGGTAGCCAGTCCCGCGTGTATCGTTGCCATGTATTCCTTTGAGAGGTCGGCATGTGGAAGCCCCAGTCTCTCGATCGCGATCCGCACTTGTTCCGCTGTCTGCAGCGCTTTGCGCGTGTCGGCACCCGATAGCAACAATGCGAACGAGTATTCATCGAAACGAGCGGCCATGTCCCCAGCCCGGCGCGCGAACTGCTTGACGATCTTCGCTCCTTGTTTGAGCCAAGTCTCCACCGCTTTGGCGCCACAGCGTTCCTGAAAGCGATCAAAATCGTCCAGCGCGAACACGATGAGGGACAGCGGCTTTTTCCCCCGCAGACAGCGATGCCACTCGGAATCGATCGCCTGGTTGAAGCATTTTCGGGTGCTGAGCTCAGTCACAGGGCACACAGGGGCCACGTCCCGCAAAGTGTTGGACAACATCCGGGTCTTGCCTTTTAACAAAGCAAGATCCGCCGCGAGTTTTCGGGATTCCTGCTCCAGCTGAGCGCGTTTCTCGGCGTTGGTTTTTAGCGCGACGCTTAGGCGTTTGATTTCTTCGCGATCTTTATGCCGTTCCGCGCGTAGGGCCTCGTTTGTCTCTGATAGGCCCATAGAGGCGAGGAAACCCTTGCGCAGCAACAAGGCGGCTACCAACAATGCGAGTGAAAAGACGCCTACTAAAGCGACGGCAAGGAGCGTGGAAGGTCGTGGTTCGGCCAGCAGAAAGTATACGGCGGGGGCGACGGCCGGGGCCAGGAACAATGCGCTTATACGCAGCATCCCGTAATAAGTCACGGTGGTCACCAGCGCCACGCAACCAATAGCGACGGCAACCGCAGCAACAAAGCTCATCGGTCCGCTTTGCGCGGCCGCTGCCCCGGCAAATCCCCAGGCCAAACCGGTAACGCTGATCCCAAGCCCGAAGAAAAAAAACCACCTGCCCACACCACCCTTTTTCGCAGAAGTGCGGGTGAACGCATGCGCCGCCAGCCGGCGGATCCCGTACAGCAAAAGGGTAGCGGCCGCCCAGGCGATAGCCCAGCGGCTGGCGTCCCACCAGAACCATCCTAGGCCCGCTATGCCGAGGGCGAACACGGTACCGGCGAAAAGCTCGATCGGCATGCGCTGGTAAAGTGCGCTGATCAGGGGCGCGGTTATTGGTGTAGGTTTCGGAGAAGGCATACTCATTCCCCATCGTCGTTGAAAACCGAGCGATAACTTCTCGGATTAATTATAGTCGTTCCCAATTTGTGCGCCCTGCTGGTAAGCAAACAGGATCGCTGACCAACCACCCCTAGAAACGTACAGCGCGTTATCCAGCTCGCCGAACAAAGCGGGTAGAATGCTCCGGTTTCACCCCGGCTTATCAGCTATTAATGTCCCGCAAGCGCGGGATTGCGCTGCTGAGCGGTTCCGATCGCCACGGTATGACAGGATCGTTTTACCGCTTTTAGTTCGGCACAGGCCTTTTCCGCGCTTTCCCGGGATAAGCCGATCAGCCTGGCCAGGAAAATCGACCCCCGTGTGCCTTGGCTCGGCGCTACCCAAACGCGCGCATTGCCCAGCGTTTGTGGGATCCGCTTGGCGGCGTCCAGAGCCGCACGCCTTGCACTAGCGAAGTCATAATACGCACCGACTTGTACGCCATAGGGACCGACAACGGCTACTGCGTGACGACCGCTAGCCGGACCAGTAAGCGGGGTAGGTCTGGTGTCCGAGTTCAGGTGGGTTTTTTCCCTATAATCAAGAACGCCCATAGTTTGAGACGTCTCTGAGAAAGTCCAGTTTCGCTCGGCGGGATCACGTTGGGGACGGGGTGCTTGGTTTGAGGGCAGCAAATGCCCTATGTCTAAAGTTGCCCGGTCGCCGTTACCTACGAGAGGCGCTTTCGTTTGGCTTGCGGACAGCGCAATCTTCGTCGCATACGGACGCGTTCCGGCGGAGCGCTGCGCAGGATCCGTAACGGCCCATTCCTCAGTTGCCGGTGAGCTAAGCGCGGAAAGCTGTCGGAATCCTTGATCTAAAAGCTGCATCGTCTGCCGATCACGCGAACGCGCGCCTTTGCCTCCCAACACGACCGCGATCAACCGCTGTCCATCGCGCGTGGCCGAAGCCACCAAATTATAACCCGAAGCACGGGTGTAACCGGTCTTAATGCCGTCGGCGCCTGGGTACGCGCTCAATAGAGCGTTGTGGTTGTGATAACGCCGTCCCTTATAAGGGAACGCGCGCGTAGAAAAGTAGCGGTAATACTGTGGGAAATCCCTTAATAAGGCGAGCGCGAGCGTCGCCATGTTTCTGGCCGTGCTGACTTGGCCCTTGTCCGGCAAGCCGGAGCAGTTGCGAAACACCGTATCGCTCATGCCCAGCCACTGTGCTTTCCCGGTCATTATCCGCGCGAACTGAGCTTCGCTTTCCCCCAGGGCTTCGGCCAAAACCACCGCCGCATCGTTAGCGGAACGGGTCACCAAGGCGAGGATCGCATCTTCGACCCGAATGCGCTGCCCAGTTTTCAATCCCAAGCGCGTAGGTGTCATGCTTGCTGCGTGGCGCGACACCCGCAAGCGATCCCCGAGCAGCAATCGACCGTCTTCCAAGGCTTCGAACACTAGGTACAGAGTCATCATCTTGGTTAACGATGCCGGATAATTGCGTTCGTCCGCATTAACCTCGCGCAGCACCCGTCCGGTTTTCGCGTCGACCACGACAACGGCATAACCGGCGACAACTGTGCCCGGGAGTGATGCCATAAGCACCACGGACAGCCAAGCCGACGCGAACCATAAGCCTTTATCCCAGCGCATGACGACCACAGTCTTCATCCCTACCAATTTCCATAGACTTAAATTCTAGGAGATGACGGGTAAGGTTTCTATCGCCCGAGCGAGTTGAACCAGAACTTCGCTGGAGGGCATGTTATAGTTATGACCTAACCAATAAAAGCGCATTCAGTATATGAACCGCTCGATTGGCAACAC
>JBOIEE010000305.1:0-4155 GCA_050740975.1 Gammaproteobacteria bacterium
CGCCAATCTCGCGGCGAGCGTTCCACCGCCTGCGCCCGAGCCGACGATGATGTACTCATACCCTGGCGCCTCACCCGCACTCATGTTGTCTCCCCTCCTTAAAGCTGAGGCCAGAACCGTATTGCCCCCAGAGGACTCTCGATATACGCGCCAGGCGGATATCCGGTTTACGCCGTTCCGCCTGGGGCGTTGTGGCTTATAGCGTCTTCAAGAACTCGATCAGCGCCCGTTTGTCCTCGTCACTGAGACCCGGCTGTTCCTTGAAGTAGTCGGTGCCGAAGTAGTGCCCCCGATTGACGACGAAGTCCGGACACTTGTTGACCTTCAGCATGGCGTCGACCAATTCCCGCTCGCGAAAGACCTGGATCGCTTCCGCATCGCTCGCGCCGGCGGGGATCGCCTTCAGGGCTCTCTTGAGCTTAATGAGCAGCGGTAGCGTTTGTAGCTTGTTTTCCGGGTCCAGGTTCATGTTCGAGATCAGATTGATCGGCGTGCCCTTGGGGATGGGTCCGATCTCTATGCCTCCTTCCCCAAAAAGAAAAGGTAACCAACGGTGGAGCACCATAAGGAGCGGTTGCAGAAAGTCGGGGAGATACCCCCCCGCCACCCGCAGATAGCTTCTCTCGGTCGTCACGTCGATGACCCCCGGAAGCTCCTTACCGGAGGCCGTCACATACTTCCGGCTGCCATCCCGCTTCTCCGGCCACAGCATCTTCTCGATCGAGGCGTCAAAGGACTTCATGCGGTCCGCCACCGATCCACTGTAATAGAAGTCCTTCTCTCCCCCCACCGTGTTGTTCAAAAGGAAGGGGGCCGTGGACCAGAGACTGATCAGTGAAGCCGGGCGGGTGTAGCCTCGCCCGCCCGCAGGCATGGTGTAGGGCCTGGGCTCGCCGGTGATGGGGTGGTGCACGGTTATCGTCCCCACCGAGGGCAGACTTTTATAGGAGTCGGAGGAAAAATTATCCCAGATGTTGTCGGCGATGGCGTTGGTGGCCAGGGGGCTGCAGGCGTTGGTCTCGAGCAGGGTCACCGGCACCCGCAGATCGGTCGACAGGAAGTTGTCTTTGAGGAAGTCGTCTTTCAACACGATCTCCTTTATCGCCTGTTTGAACTCGTCGGTCTTAGTCCAGGCCCAATACTTGTTCCAGCAGTCGAGGTAATTCGGGCCATTACATCCGCTGGGGAAAAACGAGTCGGTCTTTTCCGGCAGCTTGCTCGAGTGGCAACGCGCGCAGCGCTCGGCGAACACTTCCTTGCCGCGGGTCAGTTTCCCGGTATCGTCGTTCAGATAAGCCGCACCGGCTGGGGCCTCCTTGAGATAATCGGGTTTGGCGGTGGCCAGAAAGAACAGCGCGAGATCCGGGGTTTGCTTCTCGTTCGCCACCCAAAAGGCTGAGTTTTTGCGCGCTGTCTCGATGGGAATGGGGGAAATCTTCCTCCCGCCCACCAGGGGCCGAAAATGCTCTAGCCATTCCTCGCTGAACAACCCGATGTTGATGAACACCCGATTCAGCGCTCCCAGCGCACCGACCGAATCGGCGCCGTCTTTGAGCACGCGCGGCGTCCAAACGGTGTCGGGGCTCCGGAAGAACTTGGTGAGAGCGGTACCCGCGGGCACATAAGTGTTGAGCTGGGCATTATCGAGACTGCCGCCTCCAAGCTTTTCCTCCCCGAACCGCAACGCGTTCAGCATGCGTGGGCCTAAGTTATAGACCGCGTTCATGGTGCGCGGGTTGTTGATGTAGTCGGTGGACACGAAGGATGTGTCCAGCGCACCGGGGCGGGAGGTGTGAAAGAGTTGGTAGGCGAACATGGAAGGATCAGCGGCATAGGTAAAGATCCGGTCGACCCAGAAGTACTGCGCTCCGGGGTTGGAACTCAGGTTCTTCCATTTCGGATTTTCTGGATCGGTGGGCGGATTGGTCGGGTTTGGGCCCACATGGCAGAAGCCGCAGGACATACCCACCCGATACGGTCTAACGAGTTTCTTGTCGTCAAAATAGTCAGGATCGGTATAGTAGCGGTCTGGATCCCAACGCTGCTCGGCCGCCGCGTCGAAGTTAGGATTGGGAAATAGGCGCAGCCCCACGATGCCGGTGGCGTAGCCGTAGTACGAACCCAGCGGCACGTTTTCCCCTCGCGCGCCGATTTTAACACCGGGGTACTTCTCCTCGTTTTCGAACGGATCCGGCGGGCAATCCGCTTGGCGCACGTCCAGCCACAGTCCGTATCGATCCGGCCGCGGTCCCGTTCCCTTCTCAAAGCACGGTTCGTTGACCAAGCCCAAGTACTGCCAGCGGTTAGCGCGGCTGAACTTGAGGCGGGGATGGTTGGAAAGGACTTTCACCAGGTCGAGATTGCCTCTGGTTTCCTTCGAGAGAATATCCCAGAGGCGATCGTTACCGGCGGTCCAAACGATCCAGTTGTTGCGCCCCTTGGCGACGGCCTTTGCGGCGCCCTCGGGAGCGATCCCCGGAACATAGGGGTTAAGTACGGCGGCGACGGCCTTGGGATCTTTGGTCACTCCATAGTCCATGTCCTGAAAATAGTCTTCGTCGGCCCCTGGAAGCGTTTCGGCCGTGCGTCCTACGCATAGGGCTTCATCCTTAATGTTGCCGGCGCCTGCGCCGCAGACGCCGGGTTCCTTTTCTTCGCAGCCGGCAAGAGCGAATATTCCAGCGCTAAGGACGATACTTGCAATAGCCATTACCTTGATGTTCATGGGCCCCTCCTTCCCATTTGATGTGGATTTCGGCTTAAATCGCGGACAGTCGCCGAACGCCTGAGGCGACTGGCGAGGACGTCGTTAGATGCTTATTGGGTGTTTAAATCGACGATGGTCCTCCTGATTCTTGTGACTGTTTTGGAGGAATTGCCTTAATTGATGAGACTTGTATCTCGGTTCGTTGTTGTCTAGGCTGTTTATACAACCATAGACGGAAACAGGCAAGTTTTTTAAGGTTCCGTGCTTCGGTACGCGCATCCCGGTCATGCTGCCCGCGTTGTTTGAACCGCGAGAAGCTATAATAGGCCTTGTTTAGGACTAATCGCTTCGAAAAAACCTTAGGACAGATGAAACTAAGACACGTCCCGCATCATATCTCACATCAGTACGACCGCGAGTTGGAGGACATTCGGTCGAAAGTCTTCCACATGGGCGGATTAGTAGAAAGCCAACTTATCAACGCCATCCAAGCCCTGGAGTTCGGAAATACCGAGCTTGCTGAGCGCGTCCTGGGCGGTGATTTCAAGGTAAACGCCTTGGAAGTCAACATCGACGAGGAATGCACGCGGATCCTGGTGCGGCGTCAGCCCGCGGCTACCGATCTGCGCCTGGTCTTAGCTATAGGTAAAACCATTACCGATCTGGAGCGCATCGGCGACGAATCGGAAAAAATCGGACGCTTCGTATTGCACCTCATGGAATCCGAAGGCCCCAAGGCCTATTACGTGGGCGTGGTGGCGATGGGCAAGCACGTGCAAACGATGCTGCACGCGTCCTTAGATGCTTTCGCGCGCATGGATCCTGAAGCGGCCTTGGAGGTGGCCAAAGAGGACCCTAAAGTAGACCATGAATACGACGCCATCATGCGCCAACTGATCACGTACATGATGGAAGATCCACGCAGCATCACTCGCGTGCTGGATGTGGTTTGGATCATTCGTGCTTTGGAACGCATCGGTGACCATGCTGATAATATCTGCGAAAACGTGATTTATCTGGTCAAGGGCAAAGATGTTCGCCATATCGGTTTGCAAGCGATGGAGCAAGAAGTGCGGGCAGGGCGGGTGGAAGAAGGCTAGCCTGCCCGCTACTCATAGAGATTAGGGGCCGGAGGGCGTAGCTCTTGCGGGTCGGGGTTCCCTTTAATCTGCTTCATTCTCGCTCTGCGCCACAGAAACGCGCCGACACCCAACAGCAGCAGGATGGCTACGATTCCTGCGGCTACAAAGCTCATAGGAACAACGGAATCCCCATCTCCTTCCCAGGCGCCAATGATCGAAGGGTCACCCGAGGTGATCCACCAAGGCAAATTTGTTCTCCGCCCGCCCAGTCAAGCATAGGTAGGGGCGCACGTGTTTTTTGTCATCCGCAGGTAGTCGAAGACCAAGCGCACGTTGCGGGTGAGTTCGCGCATCTTCTGCGCCACG
>JBOIEE010000306.1:0-8434 GCA_050740975.1 Gammaproteobacteria bacterium
AGCACTATACGCAAGGCCACACAACTATTGCATGTACGTAGTCTTTTTCGTCATGGCCGCCGCCCTCAGACACTTAACCCCTTGATCGATAAGTCACCCCACGACCGCAGCGACTCTAAAATGTACGCGGAACTGTCAAAGTTGGGTTTAACTCCTGCCACTAGGGCATTTTTGGTCGTTGGAAGGAACTACGAGAGTTGTCCGTACAGGGAATGAAGCACTCCACGCAAGCGTTCAACCCTCATCCTCGCTAAAAGGAGCTTGCCACTCATACCGGCTCTCCGTGTGAGCGCTGCTCACGCAGCGCCTCCGTTATCGCCTCTAAGCGCAGCCTGGCGATTGCTTCCGCGATCTGGGAGCCTTCGAGTCCTTTTTCTACCAGCTTTTTGGCATCGACCCGGCTCGCAGCATGAAAAACATCGAGAAACCGCGGCCCTTGGGGATAGGGCTTATCCTCCAGGCCCTTGCGTCCTTGGGCGTCGGCCTGACAAGCGAGCAGGAATCGCTGAAACCGCTCCGGCTTGCGGAAGGCATCCAGCGCTTTCAGGGTGTCCAGAACGGTCCCGGGGCGCAGTTCTGCTAAACGGTGGCAATGGGAGTGATAGCGCGCCACGAGCTTGGCTAGATCGCGGTATTCGTTGGGAATGCGATAGCGGCGGCATAGCGCGTCGATCAATACTGAGCTACGCAACTCGTGGCCCTTGTGGCTGGGCCACTCGTCCTTCGGGGTAGTTCCCTTGCCCAGATCATGGACCAAAGCGGCAAACCGCACCCGGGTATCATCGCTTAAGCGCGTGGCTTGGTCCAAGACCATCAACACATGCACCCCGGTATCGATTTCAGGGTGGTAACGCGGTGGTTGGGGGACTCCAAAAAGCGCGTCGATCTCGGGGAAGAGCGAGCGCAGCGCTTCGCATTCTTGCAGCACTTCGAAGAACCGCCGCGCTTGCTTCTCGCCCAAAGCTCTTTCCAACTCCAACCACACCCGCTCGGGGACCAGCGCGTCGACCTCCCCCGCGCACACCATGTCGCGCATCAGGGTGAGCGTCTCATCGGCCACCGTGAACCCGAACCGAGCGGCGAAACGCGCCACCCGCAAGATCCGCACCGGGTCTTCGACAAAAGCCTCCGAGACATGGCGCAGCACGCCTTGGCGCAGATCTTCCAGACCGCCAAAAGGGTCGATAAGCCGGCCGGTTTCATCCTCGGCCATGGCGTTAATGGTGAGATCGCGGCGCTGCAGATCGTCTTCCAAGTTGACCTCGAGAGAGGCCGTGAATTCGAAACCCTTGTAACCCGGCGCGACTTTGCGCTCGGTGCGCGCCAAGGCGTATTCTTCGTGCGTTTGCGGATGCAGAAAAACTGGAAACTCTGCCCCGACCCGCTTATAACCCAGGGCGATGAGCTGTTCCGGTGTAGCCCCAACGACCACCCAGTCGCGGTCGATCACAGGTCGACCGAGGAGCTTATCGCGAACGGCTCCCCCGACCTGATAGAGCTTCACCGCCGTCGAGCTGCGCTGCGAAAATCCGCATAATCCGCACGTGTTCCACCCTTTCCTAGGTAGCGCGGCACCACCGACTCTAAAGAAGTCGGCTCGATATTCAATTGCTGCAAGCCTTTGTCGCCGCGGCACACGCTATCGACTTGCAATGAACGGTAATTGTCGAGCGAGAACGGCTTTCCCGGTACCCGTTCCATCCACCCCGCCAGACGGTGTGAAGTCTCGTCTGGTAGCGGGACGATGCGCCGGCGCACCCCGATCAACTCTGCTGTGTATTGCACCAGATCAAGCAGCAGGTAGCGCCGTGGCCCACAAAGCTCATAGCTCGCTCCGGCAGCAGCAGGGATCTCTAAGGCTGTAACAAAAGCCTGTGCGACATCTCCGACATATACCGGGGCGAATCGGGCGAAAGGGCAGGTCAGGGGAAAGAAGTAGGGAGCCAAGCGCAGCAGCCGCGCGAACCGATTGAAAAAGCTATCTTCCGGACCGAAGATCACCGATGGCCGAAAAATGCTGAATTGGAGTCCGGCTTTGCCGGCCTCGCGGATGATGTTTTCCGCTTCGCCTTTGCTCTGTAGGTAATGGCTCGCGCCAGTTTGGGCATCGGCGTTTAAGGCGCTCATGTGCAACAAGCGCCGGATCCCCGTCTTGTCACAGGCCTGGATAAGCTTGCGCGGCAGCTCCGCATGGACGTGCTGGAACTCAGTCCCGTCATCGCCCCGTTCGTTCAAGATCCCCACCAGGTTAATCACCGCTTCGCAGTCCCGTAACGGTGTTTCCAGGACCGCCGGGTCGTGGATATCGGCTTCGATCAGATCTACGCTTGGCATCATCCACAGCGTGCGCCCGTGTTCGCGGCTGCGGGTCAGGGCGCGTACCCGGTAGCCCAGGCGCGTAAGGCGGTTGGCGATATGGGTACCAACAAAGCCCGTGCCTCCTAATAGGAGGACGATCTTGGATTTCATACTGACTCCACTGTCGAAATACTTTAGCACGGAATTTTCCCATCGCTCAGCACGAACACCAACTCCTTTAGGGGCGGCGGTCGTTACAATAGCCGTGATGGGAACTGTGGAATGGTAGCTTTGGCCTATCTTGGCTTGGGCGCCGTAGCGGGCGTGCTTGCCGGATTGTTGGGGATCGGCGGTGGCTTGGTGATCGTCCCGGCCCTTTTTTTCTTGTTTAGCGCCCAAGGGTTTTCCGAACAAATCGTGATGCACCTTGCGGTTGGCAGCTCTTTAGCCACGGTGGTGCTCACCGCGCTCGCCTCGAGCTACGCCCATCACACCCGAGGCGCGGTGTTGTGGCCTGTGGTGGCCGTGCTGGCACCAGGGATCGTGCTAGGGGGTTTGGGTGGTGCCGCTGTCGCCGATCGGCTTCCGACGCCGACGTTACGCCTGGTTTTTGCCGTATTCGAGTTACTGGTCGCGGCACAACTTGCGTTTAGCGCCCGCGCTGCACCACAGCGCGGCTTACCCAGTTGGGCCGGGATGACAGGTGTCGGCAGCATGATCGGCGCCCTGTCGGCGATCATGGGGATAGGCGGCGGCACGCTTACGGTGCCGTTCCTGGTGTGGTGTAACGTGGGAATGCGGGTAGCGGTTGCGACCTCCGCGGCCTGTGGCCTGCCCATCGCCTTGGCCGGTTCGTTGGGGTTCATGACCGCGGGATGGGATAACCCGCAACTGCCAGCGTTGGCGAGCGGCTACGTGTACTGGCCGGCCGTTCTTGGGATAGCAGCCACTAGCGTGCCGTGCGCGCCCTTGGGGGCACGTCTTACTCATACTCTTCCAGTGGAGATATTACAGCGCTTGTTCGCTGTCTTGCTCGCGTTCATCGGTCTACGGATGTTGGTATAAGAGGGGGGCTAGTCTGGTGCTCGATGTGTCTTCTCACGATGGGGTATCCCCGGAGCAACGCGCGGCCGAGACCCATGACAAAGAGCCTCTGCGCTGCGCCGTCTGCGGGCATGCCATCACCTACGAAGCGCAGCGCATCTCGGTGCAGGGCTCCCATGAGCACTTGCGTCGAAATCCCCAGGGTCTGAGCTTTCGCTTTGGGTGTTTCGCCTGGGCGCCCGGTTGCGGAAAGGTAGGAGAAGCCTCCTCGGAACATACCTGGTTCCCCGGTTTCAGTTGGCGGATCGCCGCCTGCGCACAATGCGGAGAGCACCTGGGCTGGAGTTTCAGCGGACCTAAAGGGGAGGGATTTTACGGTTTGATCTTGGCGCGGTTGGTCTAATGGACGGGTTGTTCATATTATCGACACGCCGCCATGACCATAACCGCACCGGCGATTGTGTCAAGGTAACGTCGCGCCTGTCCGCCATTTTCGATAAACTCGCTCGATTCTTTCTTTCATTCGGGGTTGTTCCTCTAACCGCGACCGGAACACCAATGCCAAGAACGATCAGCTCACACCCCCATTCCCTGACCGCACATATCGTCGCCCTTTGCGCCTGTTTCTTGCCGCTAGCCGTGCACGCCGCGGACGCGCCGATGACGGGCCGCGTGCCCGATCTCACCGGAACGATATTCGGTTTCGCCGCGCTTGCGATCTTCCTCATCGCGTACGGGCTGGTCATCGCCGAGGAGTTCATTCATCTGCGTAAATCCAAGTCCGTCCTGGTCGCGGCGGGAGCAATCTGGGTGCTCGCCGCGATCGCCTATTCCCGTGCAAATATTCCGGGCGCAGCGGAGCTGTTGCGTCACAACCTTGAAGAATATGGCGAATTGCTGCTGTTTCTGCTCGCCGCGATGACGTTCGTGAACACACTTGAGGAGCGCAACATCTTCCGGGCACTGCGCGACTGGCTGATCGCATGCGGCTTCACGTTGCGCGTCGTGTTCTGGGTCACGGGATCGCTCGCGTTCTTTCTTTCTCCCGTTCTCGACAACCTGACGACGGCGCTGGTCATGGGTGCCGTCGTGCTCTCGGTTGGCGCGGGTCATCCGCGCTTTATCGCCCTGGCGTGCATCAACGTCGTCGTCGCCGCCAACGCGGGCGGCGCCTTCAGCCCCTTCGGCGATATCACGACATTGATGGTCTGGCAAAAAGGAGTCCTCAAGTTCACGGAATTCTTCGCATTGTTCGCGCCGTCCGTCATCAACTGGCTGGTGCCCGCCGTGGCGATGAGTTTCGCCGTTTCGCACACATCGCCCCAACGACAAGGCGCACGAACTGAAGTCAAGCCGGGCGGGTACATTGTCATGCTGCTCTTCGCTCTCACCATCGTGATGACCGTGTCCATGCATACCTTCCTGCATTTGCCGCCGTTTCTCGGCATGATGACCGGCCTCGGATTGCTGACGATCTATGGGTATTTCATTCGACGCAGGGAAATTCGCGATTTCGGTGATGCGGAAGCGCCGGAGGTGGCCGCGCTGCAGGTGCCGCAGGGCTTCAAGCCGGCCAAGAAGCCGTTCGACATCTTCATCAGCATGAAGCGTGTCGAGTGGGACACCCTCATGTTTTTCTACGGCGTCGTCATCTCCGTGGGCGGCCTGGGAGCGCTTGGCTACCTTGCCATGCTCGCGCAATCAACGTATGCCGACCTCGGCCCGACGACGGCGAATATCCTTGTTGGCATCGCCTCGGCAATCGTGGACAACATACCTATTATGTTCGCCGTGCTCAGCATGAATCCGGAAATGTCCCACGGCCAGTGGTTGCTCGTGACACTGACCGCCGGCGTCGGCGGCTCGCTACTGTCGATCGGCTCCGCGGCAGGCGTGGCGCTTATGGGTCAGGCCCGCGGCGTATACACTTTTTTCATTCACCTCCGTTGGACGTGGGCGATCGCGCTCGGCTATGCGCTCAGCATATGGGTGCACATGGCACTCAATCGTTCCTTGTTCTAACCCGTGGACAAGCCAGTCATGGCTGCGGACGCCGCGAGAGGTTTTGTCAATGATCGATCCGGGCAGTCCTTCGACTCATAAGGGGGTATTGTCCGGCCTAGATGGTTCCTTTCGGTGGGCAAACACCCTTGGCGCAGGATTCAAGCTAGAGCGCGCGCGACGGCGTTTCACGCGCTGTTCCCTAATTGTTCCGTGCGCTCGTTTTCGTAGCCACCTAACCCTTGCGAGCGGTAGTCACTCGGAGAGGCGCCGGTCCATCGTTTGAAAGCTCGCGAAAAGTTGCCCGTTTCCGAAAAACCGAGCAAATAAGCGATCTCGCTTATCGCAAGATCGGGTTGCTTAAGATACCGTTGTGCCAGCTCACGGCGTGTGTCTTCGAGGACAGCGTTAAACGTGGTGCCTGCTTCGTTCAGTCTGCGTTGTAGTGTTCTTGGGCTCACGTGGAGCGCATTTGCGATGCTCACCGCCGTGGTCTGGCCAGCGGGGAGCTGTTCCACTAACTTGGCTCTGACCTGAGGGACGATCTCTGTGCGATCCAGCCTCGCGAGGTAGTCTAGAAGGACCTTGTGCGACGCCCTTTCGAGCTCAGGATTTCCGGTCGGCAACGGTGCTCTCAGGGCCGCTTTATCGAAAAACAGAACGTTCTGTGGCGCTTCATAATCGATGGGTGCACGGAAGTACCGTGCCAGTACCGCAGCACATGACGGTCTTGGTCTGCGCATGGTAACGCGCAGCGGTGCAAAATCGGCACCGGCACTGATGCGGCACGCGTTCACCACCCATGCTAGCGAGGCATCGATCGCCTCATCGCGCACCTCAACATGGTGCATCAAGGTCCAGCGAAACTCCTCCGTGGTCTCTTCTAGGCTCACCTTAGCGGCGGTGCTGACCAGTCGGGCATAACGGGTGGTGCGTTCGAAAGCATCGAGCAAGCTTTGACTCGCCATCCAGGCATAGCCCAAGGCATGCATCGTCGTGGGATGCCAGAACTCAACGACCCGCAGACCGAAACAAGGGTCCTGTGTGGCTTGCACGGCGTGGGCCCACAGCCGCTGCATCCCTGCCACGGGGTAGCGGGCATTGGCATCATAGAGCCTGTCCGGATCAAGGCCCGCCCGCCGAAAAATCGCCCGGCTGTCGTGTCCCTTGCTGTCGAGCGCCTTCGCGATGGGGAGGGCCCAGGACGAGATGGTCGTGAATTCGCGCGGTGCTCTCAAGGTTCTCTTATTCTCCCTGGCTCGAACTGTGTTGACTACCTTAGTCATCGCCACAACTTCCCTCACACGAGTTCACATTCTGTCGTCGGCGCGCTGCAGCATTGTCCCTCGATTGACCCTGCGCCGCAATCAGTCACGGCCCAGCGCGTTTTGGCCTTTTGGGATAACCAACTTGGCACTGCGGGATTAACCGACAAGGTCGTACGTCTCTAAAATTTTTCACGTCCGTATAAAAGAAGCTCCGCGAGGGGGAAATCTTGGTACCAAGGTTCCTTACTGCGGTAGCTCCCTGGGGGGGTAAATGGGGCAAAGCAAAAATCGCGTTTTTGCTTTGCGATGCGAAAAGTTCCACGGATGGAATTTTTCGCAGTGCCCAATGGTCAGTGAACTAGCTGGCGCCCCAGCAAATCGCCATACCATAGGCGAGAAGCCAATGGGATGTTTTTGGAGTTATGGAAAAATGCTTATCCTGACCAGACGAGTGGGCGAATCCTTGATCATTGGGGATGATGTGAGCATTACGGTGTTAGGCATTAAGGGCAATCAAGTCAGGCTGGGGGCCGCCGCACCAAAAGAAATCTCGGTTCACCGGGAAGAAATCTACCAGCGGATCCAGCAAGAAAAAGCCAAGGCGCAAGAGGAAGCTCCCTCTAACGTTGGGGCTGCGGGAGATCTTCATGCCAACGACGCGTATCTCTTCAAGAGCGGCAATTCCAGATGACGGTCACGGGTCCTATAGAGATCCCCACAACAGTGCGGCCGCGGTAACCTCAAGTATGCGTGACCAGCCCAACCGAACGTGCAGAAAGACAAACCAGGAGATAACCATTCAGATAGGGGCTCGTCGGATGCGCCGTTCCCAACCACAACGCAGGCTTTCAGCTACCCCCCTCGCCTTGCTGCTGGAAGCGATAGAGCAAGCCCAGAGGAACTTGGCGGACGAGCCCGATGGGATCGCGGCCTTACTTACTGCAGCCCAGAGGGATCTCAACCCGGGGACGAAAGGTAAGCAAAAGAATGTGATCCGATGAAGACAGTCACAGCAGGCCTTCCCTGGAGCTCTACCCTGTTCGCGTTTGCGGCGGTAGCTATCGCCAGCGCCGTGCTCTTAGCGGATCTTTGGCAGCGGTCGGCGGCTGATCATAAGGTGCGAAGCATAGGGATCCAGCCCTGTTTCCTGTCTCCCGTAGCGTTCGGCACGGCCCGACGCCAAAGCGCGCAGGATCAAGTCCGAGTGCTTGATCGGCAGGGAGAAGTGCCCTTCGCCGGGCACGAAGTCGGCAGCTACGTTGGGCAACTCGGTGGCGAAATAACGCCCATGCGCCGGTGGCACTAAAGCATCGGCCTCGCCGTGCCAAAGCTGTACGCGGGAGCGGATGCCTTGAGGCTCAAATCCCCAGGGATGGGCGTAGGCAATAAAATCCCAAAGCGCGCCCTCGGTTCCTTGGCGCAGCGCCTCGCGTGCGGAATCGAACAAGATTTGGTTGATCTCCGGTTGGAGCAGCACCGACCTGTCGGCCTCCGGCGCGGAGCTTGTCAATAAGCGGCGCAAGGCTTCCGGCCATTGCTTAATTACCCAAGCTGTGGGACCGCCGTAGGCGAACCGTAGCAGACGCTCTGAGCGGCGTGCCAACTCGAAACCAAGGCGTGCCGGCCAGCGCATGGATTTCCTGGCCCAAGGCTCGAAAACCGGTCCTAGCCCACCAACCACACCCACCGTGTGCAGCCTAGTGTGGTGTCCAACAAATAGATGGTGTTATGACGCGAATTCAGTTATGCTGATTCATGTCCAGAACAAGCGCGATTGTGAACCTTGCGGATGCTGACCGGCAGCGACTTGAGGGCTGGGTGGC
>JBOIEE010000307.1:0-22970 GCA_050740975.1 Gammaproteobacteria bacterium
CCTTTAGGACATAGCGGATGATGGCATCGCGATCGATGGCGTGGGCGATGGCTTTGCGCACCAGAGGCTCGGCCACCACGGGATCGCGAAAATTGAAGCCCAGATAATTTATGGTGGTACCCGACACGCGGGATAAGCGCACCTCTTTGCGCGTCATAAGCCAGGATTCGAGCTCATAGGGGATATCGCCTTGAAAGAGATCGATCTCACCCTTAAGCAGCTTGAGCACCCGCACCGTGGGGTCTTGCACGGTGAGAAATTCGATGCGTTGTCCATCCGCTTGTCGCTCCAATACCAGCCGACCGGGGGTGGGCCAAGAAATAAGTTTTAACGGGCCGCTACCGACAGGCTGTTCGTTGAACGGATGATTTTTCGCGATCAGGTGCTCCGGTAAAACTCCTATTCCTAAGCGGCCGGGAAAAAGCGGATCTGAGCGCCGCAAATGGAAGTCCACCGTATCGTCATCCAAGACCTCGATGCGCTGGATGATCGATAAGGCGCCGCGGTGGGGAGAAGCGACTGAGCCTTGCAACACCGAGGCGTAGGTCGCCTGCACGTCCTTGGCTGTCAGACGATGGCCGTCATGGAAGCGCCGCCACCGTTCGCCCAGATCAAACCGATAATGAGACGGCGTGAGCGCTCGCCAGGAGGCGAGGCTGGCGATGGGCTGAAAGTGCGGGTCAAAATCGACTAAGCGGGCAAAAAGGAGCCGTGCGATGCGGTCGGAAACAGCATCCGTTGCGTAACGCGGATCTAAATTGATGGGCGCCGTCGCGAGCCCAAAGCGGATGCTGTGGCGCGGCTGTGGCGCACATCCGGCCTGCTGCAGGCCGAACACTAGGAGAATGATGACGAGACAAACCTGGAACCCCCACCCTTTCTCTCCCCCTGCCAGGCGGAGGGAAAGAGTGGGGGTGTTACGAAGCACTACACTAGCGGTGTTCAAACAAGGCCACAATCTCGACATGGTTGGTATGCGGAAACATATCGATGAGACCCAAGCAGGAGAGCTTGAGACCCTTTTTGTGGTCCAAAATAGCCGCGTCTCTAGCCAGGATCGCGGGGTTACAGGACACATATACAAGCCGCTTGACCGCTTCCAGATCCAGCGCCTCGATCACCGCACTAGCCCCGGAGCGCGGTGGATCCATGAGCAAACGATCATACCGCCCCTCAAGGGCGCAGGGCTGCGGATCGGCTAGATCGGCGACGCGGAACTGGATGTTGTTGATCCCGTTTCGCTTCGCATTGGCGTCGGCCCGGGCAACGAGCGCGGGATCTCCCTCCAGGGCCGTGAGCCTCGCTGCGCTCTTGGCGATGGGCAAGGAAAAATTGCCTATCCCGGAGAATAATTCCAGCACCTGATCCGAGGACTGCACGTCGAGCAACTCCACCACCCGTATCACCATGAGGCGGTTTAGCTCCGCATTGACCTGAATAAAATCGGTGGGATGAAAATACACGTTGAGCCCGCCCTCTAGCGTGTAATACAACGGCGGAGGGTCTAGCGGCCAGAGCGGCTGAATGCTTTCCAAGCCTCCTGGCTGCAGAAAAATAGTGATCCGATGCTGCTCTGAAAACACCTTTAGTTTTTCGATATCGGAGAGCGACAGCTCCGCCAGATGGCGCAACACCAATGCCGTCGCCGTATCACCGACCGCGATCTCGATCTGTGGGATCTTGTCGTAGATGCTGAGCGCCCCGATCAAGGCCCTGAGCGCGGGTATGCGCATTCCCACACTGGGATGCAGCACTTCGCAGGAGCCCAGATCCGCGACGAAATGGGAATGCTTTTCGCGAAACCCGACCAGCACGGCGTTTTTCTTGGTTACGAACTTCACCGCCAGGCGCGCTTTGCGCCGATAGCCCCAACCGGACCCCGCGGCTGGTGGCAGCAAGGCCTCGGGTTGAATACCGCCGATGCGCTGCAGTTGCTCCAACACCATGGCTTGCTTGTGCTGCAGTTGCGGCTCCGGAGCGAGATGCTGCAAAGTGCAACCGCCGCATGTTCCGAAATGGGAACAAAGAGGCGTGACCCTGGCCGGGGCGGGTTCCAGCACCCGCACCACGCGCCCCTCGTCATAACGCGCGCGCTGCCGAGCATAGAAAAATTGCACCCGTTCTCCTGGCAATGCCCCGTCCAGGAAAACGGTCTTTCCATTCACCCGCGCCAGCCCGCGTCCTTCGTGCGACAGTGACTGCACTAGGACCTCGGCCAGCGCCTTATCGGTCGGGCGGGGAGGTGCAGAGGCCATTGTGAACGGATCGATCCGTATCAATTCTGGAGCGATGGTGCCGAAAAGTTGTCGCCATGCCGCCAAGCGGATAAAAAACGTGCAAAGTGAGGTTCTTGTTGTTGCTGTAAGAACTCCTCCACTTTACTTAGCTCCGCTTCGTGGGCTTCTTCGGTAAGCGAGCCCCGCATCAATTCATAACGCAAATAGATCAGATAGGTGTTAAGCACATCCGTCTCACAATAGTCGCGTATGGACGGAATATCCCCTGCTCGATATCGCTCCCACACGTCAGCCCCGCTCAATCCCAGCTTGCCGGGCAATCCCAGCAAAATCGCTACCTCGTGCAAGGGCACGGAGGCGCGCCCTTCATAACCGGACAATACGTCCATCAAGTCGGTGTGCCTCTCGTGAAAGCGGTTGAGATAATTGTTCCAGCGAAAGCCAGAGTCTCCCTCTCCGCTCTGCCAGTAACGAGCTGCCGTAACCCCGTGCCGCAGCGCTCGGTAATGCAACACCGGCAGATCAAATCCGCGCCCGTTCCAGGACACTAAGACCGGCACATAACGCTCGATCCCCTCGAAGAACCGCTGGATCAATTCGCACTCATCCGATTCGGGCCCACCCAGGGACCAGACGCTGAACTTGTCCGCGCTGCGCAACGCCACCGATATAGCTACTACCCGGTGCAGATGATGGCGCAAAAACTCGCTACTCCCTTGGGTCTCCTGGGAGCGCTGGCTAAACATCACGTTTGCGATTTCAAAATCATCCAGACCATTGAGATCGTAAAGCCGCCTTCCCGCGGCCACGTCAGGCACCGTTTCAATATCGAACACGAGTACGTTCATCACTCACGAGACCCTACGATTTGTTGCATTACGCCTGTTTGATGGCCCAGGCCACATCGGCTGCCTGCCGATTCATCGCCACGTCGTGCACCCGGAAGATGCGCACCCCGGCAGCGACACCAATGGCCGTCGAAGCACAGGTGGCACCCACTAAGCTGCTTGGCTGCAGCTCGTTGCAGATCGCGCCCATGAAGCGCTTACGGCTGGCCCCGAGCAGTACAGGATACCCCGAACCCACGAAACGAGGTAAATTTTTCAACAGCGCCCGATTATGTTCCCGGGTCTTACCGAAGCCAATCCCGGGATCGATGATGATATGCTCACGGGGGATCCCGACCGCTATTGCGCTTTCCGCTCGTTCCAGCAGAAATCCACGGATCTCGTCCACCACGTCGCCGTACTGCGGGTCTTGCTGCATGCTGCCAGGCGTCCCTTGCATATGCATCAGGCATATGGGTACATCGCGCTGGGCGGCTAAGGCGAGAATACTCGGGTCATCCCTGCCTGCGGAAATATCGTTGATCAGATCTGCTCCGGCATCCAAGGCCGCCTCCGCGACCTCACAGAGCGTGGTATCGATACTGATAGCTACCTCGTCCGGCAGCACCTGGCGCAATTTTTGGATCACCGGCACCACGCGTTGGCGCTGTTCGGTACCGGGCACACGTTCTGATCCGGGCCGGGTCGATTCTCCCCCGATATCGATAAAGTCCGCACCCTCCTTGACCATCGTAAGCCCGTGTTTAATCGCGAGCTGGGGACTCGCATAGCACCCGCCATCGGAAAAACTATCGGGAGTAACGTTCAGTATACCCATGATGAGCGGGCGCTGGCCATCGAGAAGCTGTCTTGCTTTCATAATGAGGCTTCGATCTGTTCTAAACGGCGGCCATTCCGAGGGATTCACCACCGCAGCTGCAATGGAAAGGTAAATTCGGGCCTCTGGCGTGCTCGGTTAATGATCCCGATGAGCCGCGAATACGAGTTTGTCCAAGAACCCGAGCAGCAATGCGGAGACTACAAACGTCAGGTGCAACACCACGTACCATAACAGCTTGTCATTGGGGATATGCGCTATTTCCATGAACTTGCGCAACAGATGGATGGACGAGATGGCCACGATCGAGGCCGCCACCTTGATCTTCAGCGTGCCCGCATCCAGCCTTCCAAGCCATGTCAACTGATCCGAAGCGTTTTTCACATCGCGCGAGACAAAATTCTCGTAACCGCTGAACATGACCATCACCAGCAGACTGCCGACCAGCGCCAGGTCCACTAAGCTTAGAACGGTAAGAACAAGCTCGCTTTCGTCCACTAACAACAGATTTAGAACCAAGTGCAGGATTTCTTGAAAAAACTTTATGCTTAACGTCAGCAGTGCAAGCCCTAATCCCAGATATATGGGGGCAAGCAGCCAGCGGGAGGAGAAGAGTGCGCTTTCCAAGAATCGCTCTAGCATCGTGTTTCCCTAGCGTCGTGATCTCTTATAGCAATTATTCAGTCAAATTTATTGACTCGGATGAGTACAGCGGATCACCCCTTCCCTGGCAGCGGGGAGCTTGTCCTGAGCCCAGTCGAAGGGGTTGGGATGGGTGTTGGGGGGTTGGGAATAGCTAGCCACGATAAGCCGCACAGCTAACCCGCCGCCACCGACAGCTTCGACGCTTCCGGCTTGTTCAGCAGATAATCCAACCACAGACTGGACAATTTTTCCTGCACCGAATTCTGCCTCAAGCGGGCGTGTAGATTATCGAAGTCCACGCGGTCCAGATGTTGATCCTGGTTATAGCAAGAGTACACGAACGTCTCTTTACCGGTCTCGGGATCGATGTGCTTGCACAAACATTGGGCGCACACGCCCTTCATCATACATTGCATGGGCGAGTTAATAGAGCCGATGGCAACATGCTCCGGCTTTAAATAAGGCTTAAGCTCCCGCAGGCGAGCTTGCTGCACAGCTCGCATCATGCGATCGGAACCGATGGCGATGATGTGATCAACCTCGCCGAGGCTCATCTCGACTTCACCTAACTCCCCCTTCGCGTACGCAACCATCGCTTCTACAATGTTGCCGATGTAGTGCTTATCCTGCGGACGGGTTGTCGGGATGGCCTGAACCCCGGGCGCGCGGTCCACGGCCCAGACGATAACATCGGACGCTTGTTCAATATCGTTCACTTTAAACACGTCCGCCTTATTGCGGTAAGCGGCGAAATAAATCACCCGGTTACCCGCCGCCCGCAAGGCTTTGCCGATGGAAAAAAGGACGGCGTTGCCCAAGCCGCCTCCGGCAAGCAGCGCCGTCTTGTCATGCGGGATCTCCGTGGGAGTGCCCGTCACACCCATCACCACGACCGGATCACCTGGCTGCCAAAATGCACACAAACGCGAGGAACTACCCATCTCGAGCGCGATCAGCGAGATCAGCCCCTTATCCCTGTCGACCCAAGCACCGGTGAGCGCCAAACCCTCGCTCGCCAGAACCGTTCCTTCGATGCGAGGCGCCAACGTTTCCAGATTTTGCACTCGGTAGAATTGGCCGGGGCTGAATTTCCTTGCCTGCATCGGTGCTCGCACGATGACTTCGATGATGGTAAGCGTCAGGCGATTCACCGCCACGACGCGGGCGATCAGCTCCTCGTCCAAGCGACTTTGCAGATCTAAAAGCGCCTGCTCGCGTTCCGCCTGTGCTGCCGGATCTAAGGCTTTAAGCTCGCCTTCAAACAACTTGACGATGTACGGGAAACCGTCTTTGGCGCTGGCCATGGCTTTGACCACGTTGCCTGCATATACCGGATGATTATCGCCGTAAAAGGAGATGTACTTACCGTCGCGGCAATAAGAGGTCAAAGGCGCGGGCTTCCCGATCTTCGGCCAAGGGGTGTCTTGTACGGGGATCAACGAGTCATTACCGGCGCTCACTTCATGGCGCCGGTAGAACGCCCCATCCATCTCAAAAGTGCCGGGATGCTCGCTCTGATAAATCGTGTTGGGCGAGGTGCCCGCGGCGATAAACAAGCTGCGCAGCGGCACGTTTAAGGTCTCGGCTTCCACCCACTTTCCGCCTTCATGCACCCGTTTCTCGAACACGACTTCCTTAAGATGCCCCCAGTCATCGGCGATCGCTTCCAGCGGATTCATCCACTCGGCAAGAGCGATCCCTTCTGCCATAGCCTCCCTGATCTCTTCGTGATTCTGGCGGTAGGCGGGCGCGTCTTTTATCTCTTTACGGTAGAACAGCGTCACCCCTCCCCAACGCTCAAGCAACGGCTTGAAATCCGGCGCTTCCCCGACGCGCGCGCGCGCGCGCTCGGCCTGTATGGCTCGACCGTGAGCGAGGAATTCAGCTAGGATGACCCGCTCCTCCTCATCGAAACGTTCCCAGACCGCCTGTTCGCCGATCTGCTCTTGGAGTCGCTGATAGCGATGAAGGATCTTTTCCACCTGCCTCGGGTAATAGGCCATCAACTCGGTCGAGGTATCGATCGCGGTCAGCCCCCCACCGATCACCCCCGCCGGAAGGCGCACTTGCAAATTGGCAAGCGAGGACTCCTTCGCCGCTCCGGTCAATTGCAAGGCCATCAGAAAGTCAGACGCTTTGCGTATGCCGCGCAGGAGATTGTTCTTCAATCCAATGATCGTGGGCTTGCCGGCGCCGGCCGCAATGGCGATATGGTGGAAGCCGAGCTCCCAGGCCTCTTCTACGGTCAGAGTACCGCCAAAACGCACGCCGCCATAGGCTCTAAAGCTCGAGCGCCGGGCTAAAGTTAAATAGATCACTTTTAGAAAGTTCTTATCCCAACGCACGGTAATCCCGTACTCCGCCACACCCCCGAAACCGACCGTAATACGTTTGTCCAGATCTTCATACAGCTCGCTGAAATCGCGTATGGGTTGGGGAGGGCTGTCTTTGCTTCCGGTGAGACCCAGAGGTAAGGGTTCGATCTTTAACCCATCGATCCCTACTACCCCGAATCCTTCATTCAGAAGGTAATGAGCCAAGGTGTACCCCGCCGGACCCAATCCCACCACCAATACGTTTTTGCCGTTGTAGGGAAGCGCATGGGGTCTTAGCACATTCAACGGATTCCAGCGCGCGAGTAGGCTGTAGATCTCGAAGCCGTACGGCATAAACAAGACCTCGGTCAGCACATGGGTCTCGATCTGAGGGATATTCACCGGCTCTGTCTTCTGGTAGATGCAGCCCTTCATGCAATCGTTGCAGATGCGATGACCGGTGCCGGGACACATGGGATTGTCGATCATGACCAACGCTAATGCCCCGATGTTATCGCCCTGCCTCTTAAGCAGGTGCATCTCGGAGATCTTTTCCCCTAAAGGACACCCTGTGATGGGCACACCCAGAGGATTGGTCTTGAAGTCCCCGGTGCGCTTGTTGCGCATTCCCTTAGCGCAGGAGTCCGTATCCCGCTCGTGGCAATAGATACAGTGCTCGACCTCATAAAGAGCCTGCCTTTGCTTAAACCGCTGGTCGGTGAGGGAAAACCCATCACGCTGCCGGGAGTGTTCCTTTTTCCCCTGCCATACGTGGTAGCGCGCCCGCGAAGAACGGATATGAGGAACGAGAGCCTCAAAATCCGTTTTTTCCGGAACCTTAAAGCTCAGCCAGCCCTTGACCTGAGCTTGTACGCTCGCTACGTGCTTGGCTGCGTAACTCCATCGCCGAATGAGCTCCAGCAACTGCTGTACGAATTCCCGAGGATCCCCGCACGCCAAAGCATGCTCGAAGGCAACCCCGACGTTTTTGTGAGGAGCGAGGGCCTCGCGCAATCGCTCAATCTCTTCTTCTGCGCGACCGTCGCTACCCTGCTCGACGGCCGCAGAGGGGGAAACCTGGTCTTTAAGCCGAAGCAGTGATACAGCGGCGGTCGCTACGGCTTTCTCCCTGTCCGCATTCCACAGCGCTTCCGAGACCACGATCTTCACCACCGTCTCCAGCGAGAGGCTCATAGCTGGAATATCCCAGCTTGTGCTTTGTTCTGGCCTGAATGCAGAGTCCAGTTGGGCGACGATCTCCCGCCGATAGCGAAACACCGTCTCTACTTCCTGCCGAGTCGCGGCGATTTGCTGTGCCCGCACATCCTCGATGTTAAACACGCAGGAGACAAAGGCTCCCACGAGGGGCGCGGTCCGTACTAACAGTTCGGATAGGGCCGGCGGCGACATCCCTTGTCCCTTGCTCTCGCGATAGTGGGCAAATTCGGAAAAAAGCTGGGGGTTTTGCGCCTGAAGTTGTCGATCGAATTCCCGAGTCAAGTCGGCCAAGCGACCGGAGTCGTGGAGATCGGCATAGCGAAATCCGGGTACGCCTAGTTTCATGGGGCTGATTGGATCAGGAATACTTCGAAAATGAGCCTATTGCCTGCTTGCTTCGGAACATCGCTGTGGTTATGTCTTTTCGGCCCATAAATATCGCGTCCTAACCCTCTACTTTCGGGCGAGACGCATGTTTCCGAGGATTTGCGACCCAAATCACCGGAAGATTCGGTCGGGGCGCAAGCAGCGCTTCAGCAGCACCGTGACGGTGTATTAAACACGACGGAGCAATCTTAGCTGCAACGCACAAAACGTTCAACGGGAGGAGAAGACACGGCCCGGGCGCCTCAACGAGCCAGATCTCCCTGCGGCCGCCGCTGACCCGTTCTTCGGTCGAAGCGTACCAAGCAGGAACGAGATCTATTCTTTCGTAATGATAGCTTCGATGACAGGATCCTATTATAAAAACGGATCAGCTACATCAGGTTCTCGGCGAGGTACCTTGTTGTCTTGCCCGCCGCCGGATTCACTAATCGGATAAGGCAATTCACTGGAAGTCCACGTTATGAATAACAAGCATCGGTGCATGAACTTGCTAAGATCCGCGGACAGTTTAGAGAGCGTCTGTTGTGGCTGGCCGGCAAACAAAGCAAAGAGCAATTGGACGACGACCAGTACCCAGATCAGCCACCGGGCTAGGACAAAAAAGATCACGCTGAACAGCGCTACCAATCCGATTCGTTTCCACGTTTCCGGATCCTCGAACTTTTGTTGTATCGTGCTTGTGCTCATAAGTACCCTCCCCTGCAACAAGACTAAAACCATGGGTGTGACAATGTCTAAGCTAAAAAAAACCGCCTTGTTCCTGGCCAGCGGCGAAGCTCCTGCTTAGCTTTTGGCTTTTATAATCACCTTATTACGTCCGTTTTGTCAAGAGTTACATTAAATTTAGCCGAAAAATGGAATTGTTCCATGTATACACCGACGCCATGCTAGTGAAATTCCCGTGCAGGTTTCCCATCAAGGTGCTCGGGCGGTGTAGTTCGGACTTCGATTCACTGGTTTTCAAGCTCGTCCGCCCGCATGTACCCGATCTCAGCGAAGGGGCCCTAAGGTGCCGCCTTAGCCGCCAGGGAAAATATATTGCGGTAACGGTAACCATCACGGCAGTCAGCCGCTCCCAATTGGATGCTATTTACCACGATTTATGTGCTCATGAGCGCATTTTGATGGCCTTGTAATGCAACTGACCGCTCGCCAGCTCGGCCTATGCGACTACCTATCCACCTGGGAAGCGATGCGCCGCTTCACCACCGATCGCGGCCGAAGCACGGTAGACGAAATCTGGCTGCTTCAGCACCCCCCCGTATATACTTTAGGTCTTTCCGGGCGAACAGAACATCTCCTGCGCGCAACCAATATCCCGATCGTGCACTGCGACCGCGGTGGCCAGGTTACTTTTCACGCCCCCGGGCAGCTTATCGCTTACGCTTTACTCGATTTGCACCGACTTGGGCTAGGCATCAGTGCAATCGTCAACAAACTCGAGCAGACGATCATCGACTTGTTGGGCGAATACTCCATAGCCGCTACCCGAACGCCACACGCCCCCGGAGTGTACATTGAAGAAATGAAAATAGCATCCATTGGATTGCGCGTGCGGCGTGGCTGTACGTACCACGGCATGGCCTTAAACGTGGACATGGATCTGAAACCGTTCGCGGACATCAACCCTTGCGGCTATCCTGATCTGAAAATCACCCAGCTTTCCGACCTGGGGGTGCACGAGGACCTAAGCCATATTAGCCAGGCGCTGATACGGCAACTGCAGCGGCAGCTTGGGTATAATTCTGTAAACCGTGCGCCACCTGTTAATGAGGTAGCCGAACATGTCAACGTCTATCAGCGGTTCCAAACCAGCGCCTGAACAGCGCGGGCCGACGAAAGTCGCCCCACTGCGCTTCAAGCCGGCGCCTAGCGCCGGTCCACTGCTAAAAAAGCCGTCCTGGATCCGGGCCACCGCACCCACGCAACCCAAGGTGAAGCAGCTCAAAAGCCTGTTGAGAGAATATGGGCTGCACACCGTTTGCGAGGAGGCCGCTTGTCCCAACCTTGGCGAGTGCTTTGGGAAGCGCACAGCGACTTTTATGATCATGGGTGATCTGTGCACCCGCCGCTGCCCGTTTTGTGATGTCGCCCACGGACGCCCTCGCCCCTTAGATCCTGAAGAGCCCTTACGGCTCGCGAACGCCATCGCTGCCTTGAACCTCTCCTATGTCGTCATCACCTCGGTGGATCGCGATGACCTAAAGGACGGTGGGGCCGCCCATTTTGCGGCGTGCATTGGTGCTATACGCAGCCTCATGCCGAGCACAAAGATCGAGATCTTGGTGCCGGATTTTCGCGGTCGCATGGACGCCGCCCTAGAACAACTGGTGAGCGATCCACCGGATGTCTTTAATCACAACCTCGAAACAGCGCCCCGCTTGTATCCGCAGGTTCGCCCCGGGGCGGATTACCGTTGGTCGCTTGAATTGCTAAAGCGCTTTAAACACGCACATCCACAGATCCCGACGAAATCGGGTCTGATGCTTGGGCTGGGCGAAACGCTCGAGGAAATACGAGCGGTATTAGCAGATCTGCGGGACAATCTGTGCGACATGGCAACCTTGGGGCAATACCTGCAGCCAAGCCGGTATCATTTGCCGGTGACGCGCTTCGTCCCTCCTCAGGAGTTTGCCGCTCTTGCGGAGTTTGGACAGGGCCTTGGATTCACCCATGTTGCCAGCGGTCCCATGGTGCGCTCGTCCTACCATGCCGACCTGCAAGCCCACAACGCGGGGATCGGCTAATTTCGGCGACTCTCTGGGAAGTTTATTCTTCCCCCCCCTTTATATCTCAGGTCCTGGCGCCACCCTCGGTCTAAACAACCGCCGCAGACGCAACAGGGTCGGCGGATCGCACAACAGGGCCAGCTGTTGTCGTGAATTGAGCACGCAAAGATCATCACTGGTTTTGATTTCCGCTGCGAGATGGCGTGCGATGAAACTATCGATATTCCTTTCCCGCAGAGGGTTTTGAGAGAGTAACGCCAAATGCAGAGCCCCGGCTCGCTGATCCAAGACCGCAGAGCGCACGCCTGTCCCCGGAGATGGCGAAGTACGTTCAATGGCTGCCGCGCGCTTTGTGGCCTCCATAAGGATCGGTGGAGGGGCTGATTCCTCGGGGATAAGAAACACGCCGGCGCGACGCGCCATTAAGCCTACGTCCAAGCGCGATCCCAAATACGATACCGGTATCGATAAAATCATCCCGGCGATGGCCGGGGACATCCAAGCAAGCAAGACCGGGGACACCGAGTATACCGCGATGGCCAATAAGACGCCGATCGCAGTATGCCAGCGGTGGCGGTGATAGGCCTCGGACCACGCGATCCCTCGATCGTCACGTGTTTGCGCCTGCCAGCCGCTGTCTCGGCCAAGCAATACGTTGACCACAAAGCGGCTCTGCAAGAGCATCAGCACCGGGGCAATCAGCGCTGAGTGCACCGTCTCAGCCAGCACACTCAGACTTGCCCGGATCATGCCTCCGAATTCTCGTGCCCTCTTTGGCTGCCCTAAAAGCGACAGCAGTCCGAACAGCTTGGGCGCCAGCAAAACCCCCATGGTTAGCACAAACAGTCGTGCTGCAAGCACCGGATCGATCACATGCCACACGGGATACGGAGTTTCCTCTGGAAAGAAATACACCGGCAACTCAAACTTTGACTGTAGCGTCGCTATAATGCCGGTGATAAGAAAAGCCAGCCACAGGGGCGAGGCTAAATACGCCATGATGCCGGTGAACAGGTGCACCCGGCTCAGCGGATGCAGTCCTTTGGCGCCGAGCACAGCCATGTGCTGGAGGTTGCCCTGACACCAGCGGCGGTCACGCTGGGCATGGGCGATCAGCGAGGGGGGAGGCTCTTCGTAACTACCCTCGATAACCGGCACCAAAAACACCCTCCAACCGCCCCGCCGCAACAAAGCTGCTTCTACAAAATCATGGCTTAGAATATGTCCCCCGAAAGGAGACCGTCCCTTCAGTTGGGGTAGCCCCGCGTGTGCGGCGAACGCCTGCACACGGATGATCGCATTATGCCCCCAGTAATTGCTGTCTCCAAGGTGCCAGAATGCAAGCCCTGCCCCCAATACGGGGCCGTAGAGCCTGCCTGCGAACTGCTGCGCCCGGGCAAACAAGGTATTGCGGTTCACCAGGTACGGTACCGTCTGCAGGATCCCTGCCCCGGGATTCGCTTCCATTAACCGCACCAAGCGTACCATGGTCTCCCCGTCCATCAAGCTGTCTGCATCGAGCACGATCATATGCTGGTAACGACCTCCCCAACGCCTGCAAAAATCCGCGATATTGCCCGCCTTGCGCCCTACATTGTCGTTACGCCGCCGATAGAACAAGCGGCCCGTGGCACCCAAGCGCTGCCGCGTGTCGTCCCACGCGAGCTCTTCGGCAAGCCACAGATCCGGATCCGTGGTGTCGCTGAGCACGAAGAACTCAAAGGCGTGCATCTGGCCGGTGGCCTGAAGGGAGGCATACATCGCTTCCAATGCGGCGAACACGCGTCGCGGCGGCTCATTGTGGATGGGCAGAAGCACGGCGGTTTTCTCGCGCAACTGGCTTTTTTTTTCTTCAACGTAAACCAGGCCGGTGGTCTGTTCGCGATTCCAAAGCACCATGAATCCAGCAAGTGCACTCCAAAAGGTGATCCCTATCCATAGTAAGTTGAGGGCGAACAAAACCAGCAGCACGATTTCAATCGTCGTAATTCCAGCGGGTTCAAACACTCGATAGAGCTCGAAGGTCGCAGCCACCGTGGTGCCGAATCCTAGGCCAAATACTACGCTCCTACGGGACCAGGCGCGCGGCCCCACGGCCGTTTTATCCTCCTCTTTTTTTGACCCCTGCCATTCGGCCAGGGACTGCTCGGGCATGGATAGCGGCTGCTCCGGTGGGTAGGCGATAGGCAATGCCTGCCGCAGGGCGGCTAGAAATTCTGCTGGCAGCTGCTCAGCAAGGAAAGCCTGTGGCCATCTCCGCCCTATCTCCGCTGTCACCAGGGCAGCCCGAAGGACTTCGATACCGACATCGAACGGAAGTCCAAGAGATCGAGCAAGCCCCCGCAGCCAAGCGTCCAGGCGCCGCGTAGCGCGTACTACTGCTTCGGATGGCCTGGATTGTTCGGGCAGGACGGCTCTAATCTGAGCGATGAGGGGTATGCGATGAGCGGGTTCTTGGATCCCGAACTTGGCGAAAAAATCGCTTAGCGCCTTGTCAACTCGGCGTTCCTGACGGGAGCCCTGAGCCGAGCTCAAGCCGTGCCACCGCTCTCTTTGCTCCATTAGGTCTGACATATAGAGGCTTATTCAGACCACTGGTAAGTCCAGGTCTCGCTCAAGGCTGCTTCCGCGAGTTGCAGAAAACAGCGCAACTCGATGGGATCGCGCCCCTCCGGGATGAGCTCAAAAAAAGCCCGCCAGTTGCCCGTTACTTCATTGAATTGCGAGACTATATTCTTGACTGTCCCGCGCGAGGCCCAAACCTCCGCCGTTAGGGGAGCATCCGCGACTTTCGGCAGCTTCTCGCCGGCGAAATCGATGACGAATTTCCGTGCCCTCTCAGATTCGCCATGGCCCACCCGTGTCGCCACCACGAGCGCCGTGTTGAAGTTCACGGGTGTTTGCCTGCACCAGTGCAAACGGTAGGTTAGAGGCCATTCGGAGCCGGCGTTGGGCGGGTCCTTGGGTTCCCAAAATACCACAATATTGTCGTTTATTTCATTAGCTGTTGGGATTTCGACCAGCTTTACCACGCCCTCTCCCCAACTTCCAACCGGCTCTACCCAGAGACAGGGGCGCATTTCATAACGTGACTCCAAATCCTGGTAGCTGGCAAAATCACGGTTGCGCTGCATAAGCCCGAAGCCCTGCGGGTTGTGGTCGAGAAAAGAGCTTATCCGCAAGCGAACGGGGTTGTCTAGCGGCCTCCAAAGCCACTCCCCGCGGCCGTTCGAGATCATGAGTCCGTCGGAATCGTGGACTTCCGGTCTGAAATCGTCCACGCCGATCCGGTCGTTGGCTCCAAAGAAGTACATGCTGGTCAGCGGCGCGAGTCCTACACGCCCAAGCCGCTTGCGAGGATAAAGCATTAGAGAGACGTCGGTGACCGTGATCTCGCCCGGGCGCACGGTGAATGTATAAACACCCGTGGTGCTCACGCTGTTAAGTAAGGCGTGGATGACCAGGCTGTTGTCAGTGACCGGACGTTCCAGATAAAACTCCGTGAACGACGGAAATTCCTCGCCCTCCTCAGAGGCCGTGGCAATGGCCAAACCGCGGGCCGAAACCCCGTAACGCATGCCATGGCCCACGGCGCGAAAATACGTCCCTCCCTGAAAAGCGATCAACTCATCGCGGCGGTCCGCGGCGTTGAGCGGATAATGAACTCTAAAACCCGCAAACCCCAGCCCCTTTAGCAGGGATCGATCAGGTTTATTTCTTCCAAAATCGAATAGCGTTGGACTGTAACGGATCTCCTTTGCCCTTTCTTCCACCACCTCAAAGACCCTGGCGGGGGTTTTATAGTAGAAGCCGGGGTGGAAGAACTGGGCGGTAAAAGGTAGATTTTTCTCCAGCCATAAGGATTCGTTAGCCAGAAAGCGGATGTCGCGATATTGGTCATAGGTCAACTCGATCAGAGGCTCCGGCAGTTGTACTTTGGAAGGCTGATAAGGCTTGCTTGCCAGTTCCCGTGCGCGTTGACGCAGTAAATCCAACGAGAAAGGCCAAGCCTTACCCAACTTCGGTGCGGCCTGGAGGCGCGCGGAAGAAGCTAAGAAAGATAACAAGCAACTTAAACCTAGAACAAACGTGCGCCGGTTCATGCCAACATTGTACAAAGAGTAGGAGTATTAGGCTCCATGGTCCTGTTCGGAGCCATGGCGGTCGAACAAGTCTCCAGAGCACATCTGCTCTATGAAGCACGGATTCTTTCTTTATTGTCTGTCGGAAGTCCCTTGCAAATCGAACCTAAAAGAGGCAAGCTGCAACGCAACAAAAACGCTGGAGCCTCAGCACTATAGCGGAGAGCGTCTATGACCCGTAAGTTTGCATCCGTAGAGAGCATGGTGTCTGACGAAACCATGACCTTAATCGATCATACGACGAAGCAAGAGACAGAGCTACCGGTGCTGCGGGGAAGCGTGGGGCCAAGAGCGCTAGACATCCGCGGGTTATACGCCAAGGCCGGGATCCTGACCTACGATCCTGGGTTTACCTCTACGGCAAGCTGTGACTCGGAACTCACCTATATCGACGGTGAGCAAGGGGTGCTGCTCCATCGTGGCTACGCCATCGAGGATTTGGCGGAGCACAGCGATTATCTGGAAGTCTGCTATCTGCTTCTAAACGGGGAGCTGCCGACCCACGCTGAAATAGAAGCCTTCGCGCGCACCATAACCCGTCACACCATGGTGCATGAACAGCTGCGCGACTTCTTCCGCGGTTTTCGCCGTGACGCTCATCCCATGGCGATTATGGTTGGCGTGGTGGGAGCCTTATCGGCTTTTTACCATGACAGCACGGATATCTCTGATCCACATCAGCGTATCGTGGCCTCCCACCGCTTGATCGCAAAGATGCCGACGATCGCGGCCATGGCGTACAAATACGCCAAGGGACAGCCTTTCGTCTATCCACGCAACGATCTCAGATACGCGGAGAATTTTCTTTATATGACCTTTGCCGTGCCGGCGCAGCCGTACACGGTAAGCCCGCTCCTGGCGCGGGCTATGGACCGCATTTTGATCCTACACGCCGATCACGAACAGAACGCCTCCACCTCTACCGTGCGTCTGGCCGGCTCCTCACTCGCTAATCCCTTTGCCTGCATTGCTGCTGGCATCGCCTCTCTTTGGGGACCGGCGCATGGGGGCGCCAACGAGGCCGTGCTAAACATGCTTCGCGAGATAGCAAGCAAGGAACACATAGCGGAATACATCCGCAAAGCCAAGGACAAGAATGACCCGTTCCGGCTCATGGGCTTCGGTCACCGGGTGTATAAGAACTATGATCCGCGCGCCAAGGTGTTACGCCGGTCCGCCCATGAAGTGTTGGAGGAGCTTGGCGTCAAACGCGAGCCTTTGCTGGAACTTGCGATAGAGCTTGAACGCATTGCCCTAGAAGACGACTACTTCGTTGAGAAAAAGCTATTTCCCAACGTGGACTTCTATTCCGGTATCATCTTACAGGCTATGGGGTTTCCCACCTCCATGTTCACCGTGTTGTTTGCGATGGCCCGCACCGTCGGATGGATCGCCCAGTGGAAAGAAATGATCGAGGACCCCGGACAGAAAATCGGTCGGCCGCGACAGATCTACACCGGTTACCCGAAGCGGGATTACGTCCCTCTTGATAAGCGCGGTTAACACCCTCCTCGCAAGCCCTCCGAACATCCGCTTTAGCGACGGGTGAAGCTTTCCGAATAATATCTTCCTGTTACAACCCCAGGGCTCCGCTTGTTGCACCTATTTCTCATTCGCACTATAATTTGCAAAGTCACGAACCTGGCCGATTCCGATCAATGTACGTTTGTATTTGCAACCGGGTGACCGAAAGCGATATTCGGCGTGCCGTCTCGGAAGGCACATCACACCTCAAACGACTACAGCGCGGGTTGCAGGTGGGGGCCGACTGCGGCTCCTGCCTTGAGGAAGCGCGGCAATGCCTGCGCCGTGCCCTAAACGAACGACGGGTCGCTCGTTAGGAGCCTGTTGGACTTAGGAAATGGTAGCGAAGCGGGCGGGAAATTAGGACCCTTTTCGATCATTTAAGGCGAAAAGGGGGGCTCCTAACGAAAATGATCGACGAAAAGATCGATTCCCCTCCCAGGCAGTGCCTGCTCCCTTACTCCGACAAGCTTCCAGCCTCTTGACATCCGGTGCTTGCTCGCGTAGACAGTTAGCTTTCCATCGCTGTCATCATCCTATTTGGACGCTATTCCGTTAGGCGCGCTGTTCGGCGGCTTAGTCTTGCTAATTATCCTTTCCGCCGGTTTCTCCGGCTCAGAAACGGCGATGATGGTCCTTAACCGTTATCGGCTACGCCATTTGGCCGCGAAAAAGCACAAGGGAGCCATGCGCGCTCAAGCCCTGCTCGAACATCCCGACCGACTCATCGGCCTGATCCTACTCGGGAACAACTTCGTAAATATCCTCGCTTCCTCCATCGCCACGCTCATCGCCCTACGCGTCTTTGGCGAAGCCGGGATCGCCATCGCCGCCTTTGCGCTGACTTTAGTCGTTCTGGTGTTTGGGGAAGTCGCCCCCAAGACCCTGGCCGCATTGAACCCGGAGCGCATCGCGTTTCCGGCGGCGGCGGTGCTCAAGGTTATGCTACGTGTGTTCTACCCCGTTGTGTGGGTCGTCAATGCGCTTGCAAACGGTTTGCTGTGGCTCCTGCGGGCACAACCTGATGGCGCTCAAATGGCGCTAAGCCGCGACGAGCTGCGCGTAGTGGTCAAGGAAGCCGGGGCGATGATCCCCAGGCGGCACCAAAAAATGCTGCTGGGGATTTTGGATCTAGAAAAAGTTAGCGTGGAAGACGTCATGGTGCCTCGCGCTGAGATCGTGGGCCTAGACTTGGAGGACGATGAAACCGAATTAGAGTCACAGTTGGCTATATGTCGCCACACGTGCTTACCGGTGTTTCGGGGAAGTCTAGACAACACAATTGGCATCTTGCATGTGCGGAAAATACAGCGGCTGTATGACATGGATGGCGAGTTCGGCGTATCGCGTATCGAACCGCTACTTACTGAGCCGTACTATGTTCCCATCGGTACCCCCCTGCACACCCAGCTAAGCAACTTCCAGCGACATAAGCGACGCCTGGCGCTGGTCGTGGATGAATACGGTAACATCCAAGGACTGGTAACCTTGGAAGATATCTTGGAAGAGATCGTCGGGGAGTTTACAACAGACCACCAAGAGCTCACTCAAGTTACCCACCCTCAGGAAGATGGCAGTTTCCTTATCGACGGCGGTGCCAGCATACGCGAGATCAACCGCCACCTGAGATGGATGCTCCCGTCGCGAGGCGCCAAGACCCTCAACGGGCTGATCTTGGAGACCTTAGAAACCATGCCAGAACCAGGCACCAGTCTACGGGTAGATGGATATACTCTAGAGATCGTTCAAGCGACGGAACAGGCCGTCAAGACAGCAAAAGTCATGCCCCCCCCACGAAAGAAACCGCTAAGGCGCAGCGCCACCAGGATGCATAGATGAGATCGTTCCGCTTCCCGTACTCGTTGCTCAGTCGACTCCCGCTCTCTTCAGCGCTTCTTTCAAGGGTCCTTGCGGGCGTGACTGGACAATGCGAAGTAGGCGCACCGATAACTGGAGTGGCATGTCTTCGTGCGCCTAACTTAAAGTCGACCTCCCAAATGACGCCTGTGCTTAGCGTCAAATCTCAAACCTATTTCGGGACTGCTCTAGACGCCGCTTGAGTTTGGCCGCCGCTTGCCGATATTAGATCTCAGTTTCCCAAGGTTTTTTAGATCTCACGCTGATGGCTCCCAAACCCAGTCTTTTAGACCGGGTCTGCGAGCGCTTGCGGTTCGAGCATTATAGCATCCCACCGAGTTTACCTCGTTTGGATTCAACGCGATGTGTTTTCACGGCACTCGCCCTCCCGGCGCGGGGAATCAGAGTTCCGTTAATCTCCAACGTTCTTGTAGCGTTCGATCTGCTTGCGTAACCCGTCCCAATCGAATGTCGGGCCTGGGTCTGTCTTGCGACCGAGGGCGACATGACAGTGACCTACAATACGCTCCGTCGTTATCAGCGGCCAATGCGCCATCAACTCGACGGCCAGTTGAGCAAGCTTCTGATATTGAGCGGCTGCATAGGGTTCATCGTCTGTACCCTGGAGCTCGATCCCTATGGAGAAATCATTGCAGCACGGCCTGCCCTCAAAACAGGACTCGCCCGCATGCCAGGCACGCTTGTGGAATGGAACGTACTGCGTAAGCGAGCCGTCGCGGCGAATCAACACATGCGCCGACACCCGCAGGTGGCTAATGTCGCGGAAATAGGGATCGGCCTCCGGTGACAGGCGGTTGGTAAAGAGCTGATCGATATATTCCCCGCCATAGTGCCCCGGGGGCAAGCTGATCCCATGAACCACGATGAGATCGATCATGGCGTTCGGCGGACGATCATCGCAGTTAGGCGAGAGCACGCGCCGCGCACCGCGCAGCCAACCCGTCTCGGTATTGACCCTAACAGCCATATACGGATCTCCCTGGGGACGACGATAGGAACCCGGCGGTGCCTAAGGCATAATCGGCTGGCTTGTTGAACAAGGGTTCCGCCGGACGCCCCGACGAACGGCCGGCACCATCTATTATTATATTATTTTAGAGGTGATCCGGCTCGCGCTTGCAAGCAAAGCGGCCTGGGTCTGCGAACAAATCACGGATGCCGCAATTTCCGCTTGGCCAAGGCGTAGCTGGCCCAAAGGAGGATACAGATGCTTACTGCCCTGCACGAGGATAAACTGGCGTTCGCCGAGCGGTTTGGCGAATTTTTGGTGAAACATAATCGTTTGCCGAAGCGCACATTGTCCCAAACGCTGCGCTTGCCGGAAGCACAGGAAGAGAATTTCAGCGTCCTGCTGGTGCGTCTGGGACTGGTTGCCGAGCGCCATGTCGCCGAGGCGCTGGCGGAATTGCTCGCAGCTCCTCTGATCGAGAAGAAAGATTTCCCAAGCATCGCGCTGCTTGAAGATCGACTCTCGGTGCGTTTTCTGAAAGAAGCCAAGACCATCCCCCTCGCCGAAAGCGAAAACAGTGTGACCGTTGCCTTGGCGGCGCCGCAGGATCAGTTTACCATCGACGCCCTGCGCATGGCGCTCGGAAAGTCGATTATCCCCCGCACCGGTGTGCAGTCCGAAATCGAAGAAGCCATTGAACGGCTGTACGGGGCTGGCCAGTCGGACATTGCGCAGATCGTAAACAGCATCGACCGCGCCACGACGGATGACGAAGATGTCCAGCATCTCAAGGAGATGGCGAGCGAGGCGCCGGTGGTGCGTTTGGTGAATCTCATCATCAACCGCGCCATTGAGCAGCGCGCGTCGGATATACACATTGAACCCTTCGAACATCGGCTGCAAATCCGCTATCGAATCGACGGAGAGTTGCGGGAGATCGAGGCGCCACCGGTGCAATCCACCGCCGCGGTCATCTCCCGCATCAAGTTGATCGCGAAGCTCAATATCGCAGAGCGCCGGCTACCTCAGGATGGCCGTATTCCGATGCGGGTGCAGGGCAAAGACATAGACATCCGCATGTCCACCGTGCCCACTTTGCACGGGGAAAGCGTGGTGTTACGCCTGCTTGACAAAGAGACCGTGAAGCTCGACTTTTCCGCTCTGGGGTTCAGCGCCGCCGCCTTGGCACAATTCCGCCAGGTGCTCTCCCTTCCGCATGGGATCTTGCTGGTCACGGGACCAACGGGCAGCGGCAAGACCACGACCCTGTATACGGCACTGCAAGAGCTGAACACTCCGAACCGCAAACTGCTCACGGTAGAGGACCCGGTGGAATACCAGCTCGAGGGGATTAATCAGATCCAAACCAAACCCCAGATCGGACTGAGCTTTGCCAATGCCTTGCGCTCCATCATGCGCCAAGATCCGGACATCATCATGATCGGGGAGATGCGCGATCTGGAGACGGCGCGCATCGCGGTCCAAAGCGCATTGACCGGGCACCTGGTCTTGTCCACCTTACATACCAATGATGCCGGCAGCAGCGTGACCCGGATGCTTGACATGGGGGTTGAAGATTATCTCGTGACCTCAACCGTGACCGGCATTCTCGCACAGCGCCTGGTGCGTAGGCTATGCGCACAGTGCCGGGAACCCTATGAAGCGTTGCCGGAACTGATCGCGCGCTTTAAGGAAGGCGGTTTCGAACCCCCGTCCGGCCCGCTGCGGCTGTACCAGGAAAAAGGCTGTGCCGCTTGCGGCGGCACCGGGTTTAAGGGGCGAATTGCCTTGCTTGAGTTCTTGGTGATGAGCGACGCCATTCGCAGCCTCATTTTGCAGCACGCCGCGGGCGGAGAGATCCAAAAGGCGGCCAAGGACGAGGGTATGAAAACAATGTTAAGCGATGGCTACCAAAAAGCGCTCGCCGGGACCACCACGTTTAGTGAAGTTCTGCGGGTAGCCCAGGAGATCCGCTGATGCCGGTTTACCAATACAAAGCGGTGACCACCGAGGGTAAGGTTGTCGAGGGACAGTTGGAAGGAGCCGACCAGCGCGATGTGGTGCAGCGCTTGCGCGCTTTGGGCCATACGCCGATCCGGGCGCAGGAGGCGACCAAGGCCATGCCGAGGCGGGTGGTGGACTTCCTACCCTGGATCACCAGCAAGGACCGTCCTTCGCGCCACGACATGCTGGCCATCACGCGTCAGCTTGCTACGTTGCTATCCGCCGGTTTGGAGCTCGATCGCTCTTTGGGCGTTATGATCGATGTCACCGAGAATGAGGCCACGCGCAAGCTCCTTCTGGTGTTGCGAGAACGTATACGGGGCGGTGGCTCGTTGTCGGATGCCATGCAAGCACAAGGTGATGCCTTCTCCAGTCTGTATATCAATCTGGTCAAAGCGGGCGAAGCCGCTGGTGCGCTAGACTTGATCCTGCAGCGCCTTGCCGATTACCTGGAACACGCCGAGGCGGTGCGGGAGTCGGTAAAATCCGCGTTGATCTACCCGGCGATCCTGGTCACTGTGGCCGCTCTTTCGGTCGTGGTGCTGCTTACCTTTGTGTTACCGAAGTTCACCGAGCTTTTTGAGGACATGGGAGCGACCTTGCCGCTAGCGACTCAGTTAGTGATCGGTCTCGGCGATATCACTGCCAAATACGGCTGGCTGGGGCTCGCCGGCGTAGTAGCGGGGGCGGTAGCGATAAAGCGCGCGTTTGCCGATCCGGAAAAGCGCTACCGCTTCGATGCTTGGCTGCTAAAAGCGCCCTTAATTTCGGCTTTGATCAGAAAAATGCAAGTGGCTCGCTTCACCAAGACTCTGGGAACTCTACTCGGGAATGGCATCCACTTGGTAACCGCGCTCGGTATCGTCAAAGACACCCTCACCAATCGGGTACTGGCTAAAGGTATGGATCAGGTCATCGAGAGCTTGAAACACGGGGGTGGTCTGGCCGCGCCTTTGGCCGCATCCGGCGTGTTTCCTGCCGATGCGGTACATATGTTGCGGGTGGGCGAGGAGACCGGGGAGCTTGATAAAATGCTGGTCAAAATCGCGGAGGTGTACGATAAAGAGGTTGAACGGGCGATCCAAAGGTTGTTGGCGTTTCTGGAACCGGTGCTGATCTTAGGGATGGCCTTGGTGGTGCTGGCGATCATCGTTCCGCTGTTGCTTGCCATCCTCAGTATCAACGACATACCTATTTAGCCCGCAGCCCTTGACGAGGCACCTCGTTGGTTCACTAACAGTTTCAAAGGTTGAGGTCATGAACAAAAAACGATCGCT
>JBOIEE010000308.1:0-15007 GCA_050740975.1 Gammaproteobacteria bacterium
GATCCAATGCTCAACACCGGCCACCAGCGCCGCCGCTGTGGTGATCGCCCCGCTCGGATCGGCGAAAACGGAGACTTGGAACGGCGGCACCATGGCCGCTTTTGCCCGCTGCAACATATCCATAGCAAGCCCGAAATCGCGTCCGCCGATAAAGATCCCGGTGCGTTTTACCCCGCTCGGCCCGCGGGAGAAAATGGTGTCCTGGGTCAAGGAGTGAATGTCCTCCAGGGATACATCGGTATAGGGAATGACGCCGTCGAAATCCGCCTCATACGCCATGTTGACGTGGAACGGACTCACATTCTTGGTGGGATTGAACATGTGCGGTAAGTAGGGATCTTTCATTTTTCTACTTAAGTAGTTTCGTTACCAGGGCAAAGCAGTCAGCCCACTTGTCTTGCGCGCTGGTTCACTTGCACCTGCGCGCCTACGTTGCGACCGCGGCACACTTTAAGACGCAGTCGTTTCCCGCTCACCGGCAAAGAGGCTTCCTGAACCAATTGGGTCGCCTTGGCCGCGCTTTCTACTACAGCGAACCCCGTCGGTCCCCAAGAACTCTGCCCCACGCCCTCCACGCCCTTAGCCCGGAACCAATCGAGCGCCTGGGCGACGACCGGACTGGTGTAGCGGCCTCCCTGGAATTCGGCGAAATAATCACCTACGACCGCTTGGATCGCCGCGATAGCGCGGCTAAAACTGGCCAGATCCTGTTCCACCAAGGCCGGCAAAACCTGCATCAGCACCAGACGGCACAAATACCCTGAAATCCCGGGTGTCATGGGAGGTAGTTTCTCAAACGCGGTGCGCTCCCCCTCGCCGCTCAAGCCACCACGCTCGCCGTCGAGGATGAGGATCACCCGCCACGCTTCGGGGAAACACAGGCGACAGATAATCGGAGGAACCTTGGTAGGCCCGGCGCGGCCCCCATCGACCAGAAACCCACCCTGTTCGAAGGCCCCTAATCCAATCCCTGAACGCGCCCCACGCTCGGCGATCAAAGCCAGCGAGCCAAGATCATCCTCCCTCCCGAATAGCCGGATCAGCGCCGCGCTGACGGCCAGAGCCAGTTGAGTTCCAGAGCCTAAACCGGCGTGTTCGGGGATCGCGGACTCGATTTCGAGGTGCGCTCCGCATTCAAGCCGATAGGCCGCGAGCACGGATGCGGCGAAACGCAGGGCCCGCTCACGAGAAGGCCCACCTGCCGTGAGTTCGGGGGCCCGCCCCACCGTCAACCGTGTCTCTACACCGTACAAGGCTAGCCCCAGGCCGCCAAAGACCCTACCGAGCTCTCCGCTCATGTCCAGGAAACCCAAGTGCAGGCGAGCAGGAGCGGCCACGGACACGCTTTCGGATTTATCACGCAATGCTGGCAACGCGGCGGCTCCTACGAAGCTTTCGAACCCTAGGGCATGGCTGGCTAGTATAACCCATCGCACAGGGTGGTAACGCTTGCGGACGCTAAGGCCACCCAATAGCATGCTAGACTTTTTTTAGCTGCGCGGTGGGTGGTTTTCGCCTATAGGCTAATCCTCGTTCCGGGGGTATTGATGCACTATTTAATTGGTACAATTATTGTTTTGGCTTATGAGTCCACCGACAAATACCTTGGGATAATCTTGGATCGTCTTTAATGCATAATCACACCCGATGTCCTCGCTAATGGCCACCTATGCAAGGCTTCCGGTTGCCTTTGAACGAGGTGAGGGGGCGTGGCTTTGGGACGTGGCGGGAAACAAATATCTCGATGCCGTTAGTGGTGTGGCGGTATGCGTGCTAGGCCACGCCCATCCGGCGCTGGCGCAGGCAATCAGCGAGCAGGCGCACAAACTCCTTCACACGTCGAATCTCTATGAGATCCCCCTGCAGGAGACCTTGGCGGAGACTTTGGCCGAACTGGCCGCCATGGATCGCGTTTTTTTCTGCAACTCCGGAGCAGAGGCGAACGAAGCGGCGATCAAGATCGCGCGGGCCTATGGCCGAACGGAATCCATACGCAACCCGGCCATCGCGGTGATGGAGGGAAGCTTTCACGGTCGTACCTTGGCGACTCTAAGCGCGACCGGTAACCGCAAAGTGCAAGCGGGGTTTGAGCCGCTGGTTTCCGGTTTCGTGCGCGTACCTTTTGCCGATCCTGAGGCGCTGACGGCCATCGCTAGAACTCGTCCCGATGTTGTAGCCGTACTGTTAGAGCCCATTCAAGGGGAGGGGGGCGTAGTGATCCCGCCCAGTGGTTATTTATCCGCTGCGCGCACGATCTGCGAGGAACAAGGATGGCTCATGATGTTGGATGAAGTGCAGACAGGAATGTGTAGGACAGGGGCATGGTTTGCCTTTCAGCATGAAGGCATACGCCCAGACGTTGTCACCCTTGCTAAGGGGATGGGAAACGGACTGCCCATTGGCGCTTGTTTAGCCAGAGGTGTCGCGGCAAACGTGCTGCAAACTGGGAGCCACGGGTCCACCTTTGGAGGAAACCCTTTGGCTAGCCGCGCCGCTTTAACCACGATCAGGGTGCTGAATGAACAGGGCTTGGCGGAGCGTGCCAAGCTTCTGGGTCAGCGTATGCTGTCGCGGTTACAAAACGCGCTCCAGGATCTTCCTGTGGTGCGAGAGGTTCGGGGAAAAGGACTAATGATCGGCATAGAGCTCGATCGCCCTTGCACGGAGTTGGTGCCGAGATCGCTTTCGGCGGGACTATTGATAAACGTCACTGCAGAACGGGTTATCCGCCTCCTGCCATCGCTGATCGTGTCCGAGGCCGAGGCGGATCAAATCGTCGACTCGGTAGTGACTTTGGTCGGACAATTCAGCTAAACGGCGGATGAATATCCTCTATCTATGGCCAAACGCGACTTTCTTACCTTGCAGGATCTTTCTTCGGATGAGCTGCTCCACTTGATCAAACGAGGGATCGAGCTGAAATCGATGCATGCGGCCGGAGAGATCTACGAACCCTTGAAAAACCGTGTTCTGGCCATGGTTTTCGAGAAGGCTTCGACACGCACACGGGTGTCGTTTCAGGCTGCGATGGCTCAGTTTGGTGGCCATGCCATCTTCTTGTCTTCCAACGACACCCAGCTAGGGCGTGGCGAACCCCTGGAAGATACGGCCAAGGTATTATCCCGCATGGTGGATTGCATAGTGGTCAGGACCTTTGCCCATAGCGAACTGGCGCGTTTCGCTTCAGCATCTAGAGTGCCGGTCATCAACGCATTGACGGACGCTTTTCACCCTTGCCAGGTATTGGCTGACATGCAGACCTATTTCGAACACCGAGGTTCGATCGAGTCAAAGACCGTAGCCTGGCTTGGCGATGGCAATAACATGTGCCATTCCTATATCGATGCCGCTAAGCGGTATGGGTTTACGTTGCATCTCGCGTGTCCTAAATCGCACTGGCCCGATGCCGCGGTGCTGGCGACAGCACGCGATCAAGCGGTGCTTTTCGACGATCCCAGGGATGCGGTCAAGGATGTCGCTTTAGTGATTACCGACGTGTGGGCTAGCATGGGTCAGGAGGAGGAAGCCGAGAGACGGCGACTGGCGTTTAGGCGCTATCAAGTAAGTCAATCTTTGATGTCGCTGGCGGCTCCACAGGCCTTATTCATGCATTGTTTGCCCGCACACCGAGGAGAAGAAGTCAGTGCGGAGGTCATAGACGGGCCACAAAGCGTGGTATGGGATGAGGCGGAAAACAGGCTGCATGCCCAAAAAGCATTGTTGGAACTCTTGTTGACTTAGTATTGAGGGGTCTGGCGTAAGGAAGATAGTCACGCAGCGGGGTATGCATAGGAAATGCCGCTGTTTATGGGCCTATAATCATAGCCAGGGGATTGCAGGATTTCCGGGTCGATGGTGCTTATGGTTCGATGAGGATTGCGGGCCGTGCGAATTGAGCTAAACATTCCGCTGTTAACTTAGGGTTTCTTTCGCATGTTGCTTTTGCTAAGCAATGACGATGGGTACCAGTCCCCCGGCATAAACCACCTGGCCGAGGCGTTTTCTAGCCTGGGCGAAGTCGTTGTCGTAGCGCCCGACAGAGACCGCAGTGGCGCGAGCAATTCATTGACCCTCGACCGCCCGCTGCAGGTATCGCGCGCGGCTAATGGCTTTATGTACGTCAATGGCACCCCCACGGACTGTGTCCACATCGCTATTACCGGGCTCCTCGAACGGGAGCCCGATATGGTCATTGCCGGGATCAACACGGGCGCGAATCTCGGGGACGACGTGCTGTACTCGGGCACGGTTGCAGTCGCCATGGAAGGCCGATTTCTCGGTTACCCGGCGATGGCAATTTCCCTAGTAGGCGAAACGCCAGTCCATTACCAGACGGCGGCCAAGGTAGGCAAGTTTTTGATCACCCAGATGTGGGAAAGACCGCTACCCTCGGACACCATCCTTAATGTCAACGTGCCTGACCGGGCGTGGGAAGATCTCTCTGGCTTCGAAGCCACTCGACTCGGGCAGCGGCATAAAGCGGAAGCCGTTATTCGCCAGCAAGACCCACGCGGCAGACCGATATATTGGGTAGGCCCTCCAGGGCCGGAAGGTGACGCAGGAGTGGGGACAGACTTTAACGCGGTGAAGAGGGGAAGGGTTTCCGTGACACCGTTATTGGTTGACCTGACGCGGTATCAGGCCTTGGATACCGTTTCTCATTGGCTGGCGAATGCGCGAATCCATGAAGGCTGAACATATAGGCATCGGCATGACCTCTCAGCGGGCGCGGGACCGGCTGGTGCAGCAACTGCTGGGAATGGGCGTGCGTCATCCCCGTGTATTGGAAGTCATACGCACGACCCCCCGCCATATTTTCGTGGACGAAGCCCTCGCGAGTCGTGCCTATGAAAACTCGGCCCTTCCCATTGGACATGGCCAGACCATTTCTCAGCCTTATGTCGTGGCGCGCATGACGGAGGCGTTGGTTGCGTCCGGTTCCATGGACCGGGTTTTAGAGATCGGCGCTGGGTGCGGCTATCAGACAGTCATCCTGTCCCAGCTCGCGAAGCGTATATTCAGCGTCGAGCGCGTTGCAGCGCTGGCGGATAAACTCAGAGACCGGATCCGCACCCTTAATTACTCAAACATCCGCATCAAGCATGCGGATGGAGGTATGGGATGGCCGGAACACAGCCCGTACGACGCCATTCTCGCGGCCGCGGCACCGGTCGGAGTGCCCTCGGCCTTACGGGAACAGTTGAAGCTAGGAGGACGGCTGGTGATCCCCATCGGAGCGACCGGGAAACAGGAGTTGATATTGGTTACTCGAACACCCGCGGGGTATACGGAGGAGCACCTCGACTGGGTAAGCTTCGTCCCGATGATGCAGGGGCTTGGATAGGAGGCGACCATTATGCCCAGAACTCATCTTTGCGCCGGTGCATTATTTTCTTTTCTTGTGGCCTTAGGTGGGTGCAGTGCGGGGACGAAAGCCCCGGTAGTGAGCAACGAACCTAATGTCGCGCACGGCCTGGCCGACGAACCCAAGCAAAGTACTGGGTCGAAAAGCAGCGATGCTAAAAAACTTCCACCGTTTCACATTGTCGCTCCCGGCGAGACACTCTCTTTGATCGCCTGGCGGTATGAACGGGATTATCGCGAGATCGCGGCTTGGAACGAGATCAAAGCGCCCTATATCATTTATCCATCGCAGCGTCTGAAACTGGCTCCGTCGACCCTGGAACAGGAAAAGCTGGCACTTGTGGCAAAACCAGCGCACGCATTGTTGTCCGCGCCTGTGCCGAAGTCACGCAAAAAAAGCCCTAAACCGCCGTCGTCTCCTGCACCGACGAAGCAGAGTTCACCGCTACCTGCAAAACCCAGGGTGAACGTAGAAGCTGAACCTCCGCAATCGCCCGATCCTCAGCGCGTTGTCACGCAGCCTGCGACGGTGACGCAAACCAAGGGAGGCATACAGTGGCAGTGGCCGGCAAACGGAAAAGTGCAGGCGGCGAGCTCGACGCGCGGCACCAAAGGCGTAAACATTTTGGGAAGTCGCGGTCAAATCGTGAAAGCGGCTGCCCCGGGTGAGATCGTCTATAGTGGAAGTGGACTTACGGGATACGGAAAGCTTATCATCGTAAAGCACAATGAGAATTACTTGAGCGCGTATGCGCATAACAACAAGCTATTGCGAAAAGAAGGCGACAAAGTGGCGGCCGGTCAACCCATCGCAGAGATGGGCAACACCGGCGCCAAACACACAATGTTGCACTTTGAAATTAGGCGAAGCGGAAAACCCGTCAATCCGCTCGATTACTTGCCCAAACTCTAGGTCCAAGTCGGCACCGGCATCCACAATCGAAGGGCTGTGCAAGATGAGCCCAGGTGCGTTTACGTTTGATACCGATAGAAAGGGTAAGGTAGGGATGAATAACAGATCGCTAGACGAAGTGGTTGATTTGGAGGATGACAGCGATGATGCCGAGAGCGATAGTTCGGGCAAAGGGCCAACACCAGCCGTCGATTGCTCGAGCCGGGATATGGACGAGGGTGAGCTTGACGCCACGCGCTTATACCTCAATGAGATCGGGTTCTCGCCGCTGCTAACCGCAGAGGAAGAGGTCTATTACGCTCGCCTCGCACAGCGAGGTGATGAGCGCGGGCGCCAACGGATGATCGAGAGCAATCTCCGCTTAGTAGTGAAGGTAGCAAGGCGCTATATGAATCGCGGCTTAGCTCTGCTGGATCTGATTGAGGAGGGGAACCTGGGTTTGATCCGAGCCGTGGAGAAATTCGACCCCGAGAGAGGGTTCCGATTTTCTACCTACGCCACGTGGTGGATCCGGCAGACAATCGAGCGCGCGTTGATGAACCAAACCCGAACGATTCGTTTGCCGATTCACGTCATAAAGGAGATCAACGTTTATTTGCGGGCGTCTCGCCGGTTGTCTCAGAGGCTTGATCACGAGCCAAGTCCTGAAGATGTCGCGAACGTGGTCGACAGGCCCCTGCAGGACGTCAAAAAAATGTTGGGCTTAAACGAGCGTGTGACGTCGTTCGATATGCCGTCGGAACGGGACTCGGATCGTCCGCTGCTCGATACCATACCGGACGAATACAATACAGACCCGGCTTTGGCGCTTCAGGATGGTGACATAGAACGACATGTGGATCTCTGGTTGTCGGAGCTCAACGACAAGCAGCGGGCCGTGGTGGAACGACGCTTCGGATTGCGCGGCAAGGAAATAGGCACCTTGGAAGAAGTGGGCAACGAGAGTGGGGTTACGCGCGAGCGGGTTCGTCAAATTCAGATCGAGGCATTGAAGCGGCTGCGCGGAATTCTGGAGCGAGAGGGATTCTCCGAGGACACCCTGTTCTCGGAGAATTAATCTTTTGCAGCGATAGCTTCAATAGCAGTTGGATGGTTCCGAGCTGCGGATTCAATCATCAGCAAAGCCGCGATGACCAGACGGCCCTCGGCCATGAGCACGGCGTAGCTGCGGCAGGCGGCGGCCGTATCCATGACCTCTAAGCCGATGTTTTTGCATCTTAGGGGCGCGGTCAGGTCCGCAGCCGGAAAACGCAACTGGCGTCCCGTTCCTAGCAACACCACTTCCGGGTTTAGCTCGGAGATGAGATCGAAATGCTCTTTGCGCAATGCATCGAACGATGTGGGGGGCCAGTCGCGCACCAAGTGTTCGGGGGCTACCAGAACGCTGCAGGTGATTCGTTCCGTGTTGACCACCACATATCCCGGCCCGTAGTCGCGAATTGCGTAAGTCGCTGTGCCCTGCTCCAGATCCAATCGCATAAGCCGTATTATATCAACAGCACCCATGCAACACCCTATGCAAAACAGTCAAGGCGGGACAAAAGGCAAGCAGGGGGGAACCGCGTGAAAATAATCTTACTGGGACCGCCCGGAGCAGGCAAGGGAACACAAGCGAATATTCTCTGTGAACGGTATCGGATCCCGAAGATATCTACCGGGGACATGTTGCGGGACGCCGTCAAAGCGAACACACCACTGGGGCTAAAGGCTAAAGCGGTAATGGAGGCGGGGCAGCTTGTGTCCGATGACACCATACTCGCTCTGGTTACAGAACGTATTGCTCGCCCCGATTGTCGAAATGGATTTCTCTTTGACGGGTTCCCTCGAACCCTACCTCAGGCCGAAGGTTTGCGCGCCAAAGGTATTGAGGTCGACTTCGTCATTGAGATCAAGGTCGATGCGGAAGAAATCGTCAAACGCATGTCCGGGCGTTGGGTGCATCTGCCGTCTGGCCGTACCTACCATGTCGTTCACCATCCTCCAAAAATAGCAGGAAAAGATGACGTCAGCGGTGAGGATCTCGTTCAGCGAGAGGATGATACAGAACAGACCGTACTAAAGCGGCTGCACGTGTATAAAGTGCAAACCGAGCCTTTAGCGGATTACTATGCGCGTTCACAGAATTTGGAAGGAGCCTATAAAACCCCCATTTTTCTCCAGGTGATGGGTACCGGCGATCTTGATCAGGTTAGCAAGCGTATCGCAAAGGCGATCGCCAACGCCCAAAAGGATCGCAGGTAAAAAATAACAAGCAGCCCTAGCACCTTATTTTTCAAGAATTATCTTGCGCTAAACAATCTTGTGTTGTATATAAGTGTTTATACAGCGTAGTCTGTTTCGGCCCACTCAACACTTGGAGGGAGGTTTGACATGGCCACAGTAAAAGCGAAAGTCTCTAAGGCGACACCAAAACCAGTCGCTACTCAAGCAAAGCCGGTTGCGAAGAAAGCGATGCCAGCTAACAAAAACGCAGGGCTCGCCAATAAATTGGCCCTTGCTAAGAAAAAGGCCTTGGCTGTAGCCTTGGCCAAGAAAAAGGCCCTTGCTAAAGCAAAGGAACTGGAGAAAACGGCAGCGCTCGCAAAGAAGAAAGCGGCCCAGCAAAAGCAAGAGGCTTGGAAACGAGCTTTGGCAGCCTACCAGCGTAAATGGGAACAAGAGTACGAGCGCAATCGGCTAGCCAAAAGCAAGAAACCAAGCGGATCCAAAGCGAAACCCGCTCAAGCACGAGCAGCACCCCCTAAGTAGGGCCGACGTTTCGCCCTCTCGAGCTGCAAGGGCCGTTGGGGGAAGGCGAGGACAACAGCTCGCGAGTGTCCCGCTATCCTGACATGGATGGTGTAAGTTATTGCGGGATTCTTAGCATTTGACCCACGCGCACTCGGTGCTCGTCGGAAAGAGCGTTCGCTCCGATAATAGCGCGGATCGTTGTCTGGTAACGGCGTGCGATCGTGGATACCGTTTGGCCTGATCGCACACGGTGCTTTACAAAGGCGCGAACCATGGGCTTACGAGTGCCTGCGCTCGGGATCCTGAGCAGTTGGCCATTGCGGATCCGATTGACATTGTGGATCCCATTCACCTGCTTTATGGCGCTGATCGAGGTGCCGTAATGGCGTGCGATCCATCCCAGAGATTGCCCGCGTCGTACCCGGTGCTGCAGCGTTTGACCATCCGGCTCCGTTTCCGCAAGAGCAAGACGGCGTTTTCGGGTGAGTTCTTGGCGTGGCTTAAACCGCGCATAAGCGTTCCGGAATGAAACGGCCTGCGCTCGAGGCAACACCAGCCGATATCCCGTCGGCACCTGCAGCCTGCCCTGGGCAACCGCCTTCTGAAAGCGCGGGTTTAGGGTTAAGAGCTCAATGGGATCCAGGCCTGCCCACTTTGCGAGGGAGGGAAACCGCGCATGGTATTCCAAGGTCACTTCCCGAAAATCCAGCGGAGCTTGGGGCTGCAGTCCTATGAAGTATCTTTGGGGATGCCGATAAATCTCGACGGCCGCTAAGAACTCCGCGTAGAAGTTGCGTGAGGCAAACCCAAATCTCGAGTGCGAATAGTATTTTATAATCTGTGCGAGATCTCTGCTGCCAACAGCTTCTACCGCTCGTGCCATTCCCCCTCGTCCGTGGTTATAAGCCGTCACCGCGAGTGGCCAATCCCCCAGGGCCCGATAATCGTCACGCAGGTGTCTTGCCGCAGCAGTTGTGGCTAGTAACGGATCCCGGCGGTCATCCACGATAGTGTTCATTCGCAGTCCATAAATGCGGGCCGATGAGGGGATGAATTGCCAGATCCCTGCCGCCGAGGCGCGTGAGTATGCCGTCACATCGAAGCTCGACTCAATGAGCGGGATCCTTGTAAGCTCAATCGGCAGGCCATGGTCACGGAACACCGCTTCCATATGCGGAAGGTAGCGGCCGGCTCTTTCGATCCCCTTGCGGAAGCGTTCCCGCACCCCCGTTTGCCCATTGAGCCGATCCTTGGCCTGGAGAAACTTATTCCTCTGGTTAACATCGGCGAACAGACGATAGATCTTCGCCTCTTCGGCGTTTGACGCGGATCGGTTGCGGTGCAGCCTGTCTAGCAGGCGTTTAATCCGTTCTTTTTCTTCTGCGATCAACGTTCGACGCAGCTTAGAAATCCCGCTATTGCCTTCGTCGGGCAAGGGTGGCAGATCCATAACGGTGTAAATGTTATCCACATAGCGCGCATCATGGATCACCACCTGGTCTTTGGAGAATTTGGTGAAAACGTTTTTCCAAAACTCGACCTGAGGTCGGAGTCCTTTAGGCACCGGAAAAGTGTCAGAGTAACCAAGAGAAGCCGATGGGATCAAACATACTGCGCTGATAGGCAGTAGGACAAGCGTTGCAAACACCCGAGTTCTCGTGCTCAATGTGCCGGCCCTCCGAACTGTCCAAGGACTAAGCGGTCACCGGGCTTAATCCCGTACCTCATAGCCGTTCCCGTACCGAGTTCCAATATGTACTTGATGGCTTGTGCGCTCTCATACAGTGGGCAACCGTCATCAGGCCCGCTGGAGCTTCGGGGACACGGCGGTACTGCGCTGTGTACCTCCAGCAGCCGTCCACGCCCATCGAAGTATAGAATATCCAGAGCAAATTTCATGTTTTTCATCCAAAATCCCACAGGAGCCTGATGCGGTTGAATGAACAGCATCCCCTCATCGGGAGCTAAGGAATCTCGGTACATAAGCCCGCGTTGCTGTGCTTCAGGGGTAGTGGCGAGCTCAACCTGAAACCGATTTTCGCCAACCCAAACCGTTAACCTGTCTTCCCGAGGGTAGGCGGCGTGCGGCAAGGAGAGCATCGCTAAAGCGACAGCTAAGCGCACAGGGCTAAACGCGTCCATTAAATTCACCAGTGGACCGGCACGCTAACGGTGCTGAGGTACCGATGATCCCGACGAGCAAAAACTTCGACAGGCAACTATTGTAAATTCCTATCAACATCTTAGCCTCCGCGAATAAGGCTGAATTAAAAGCCTAATAAACTAGCACAATTTTGTGATCTCGGCGTCGCTGATTTCGTCCATTTGCCCTAAGGCGCGTACCGTTTTAGGATAGGCTGAATGATGGTTGTGACGCCGGGTCTGCGATTCGCCCACGGTAGCTTTTTTGTTCTTCGCTATAATGCGGGTCGGTGTGTTCGTATCGACAAGCAGGCAAAATAAGGTGATTGGTAGTAACTATGAGTGAGATCCCTGAAGAGCTTAAATACACATGCAGTCACGAGTGGGTGCAAGTGCAAGACGACGGTTCCGTGCGGGTGGGGATAACCGACTACGCGCAGCAAGAGCTCGGTGACATGGTGTACGTCGAATTGCCGGAGGTCGGAAAATCGTATCAAGCCGAGCAGGAGTGTGCCGTCCTAGAATCCGTGAAGTCCGCCTCCGATATCTACTGCCCGATCGCAGGAAAAATCGTAGAAGCAAATGCCGCACTTGTGGACGCGCCCGATACGGTGAACACCGATCCCTACGGCGACGGCTGGATCTTTCGCCTCCAACCCGACGATGGGGAGGATCTAGAGACCTTACTCGATGCGGATGCTTATGGCGCTCTGATCAGTGGCGCAGAATCGTAGCATTCCCGGTTGGCGGCACACCGCAATGAGACCTTTAAACTGGAGAACTGAAAATGGCAACTATAACCCTCAAAGGCAATCCGATTCACACCAACGGCGATCTGCCACCGCTCGGAACGCCCGCCCCGGATTTTCTGCTTGTCGATAGTGCGCTTAACAACGTTACCTTGGTGAATTATGCGGGAAAGCGCAAGCTACTAAACATTGTTCCTAGTTTAGACACCCCGGTTTGTGCCACATCTACCAAGAAATTCAACGAGTCGGCGAAGAGCAACGCCAATGCGGCCTTCTTGATGATTTCAGCCGATCTGCCGTTTGCGATGAAGCGATTCTGCGCCGCCGAAGGTGCCGACTACGTCATCCCTTTATCCATGATGCGTTCCCGAAATTTCGCCAAGGACTACGGCGTACTGATTCAAGACGGACCTTTAGCCGGAATCACCGCCCGTGCGGTGGTGGTGTTAGACCAAGACGACAAAGTAGTGTACACGGAATTAGTGCCGGAGATCGCTCAGGAACCCGATTACGCTAAAGCGCTCGCAGCGCTTTAGCGGGAAAAACGTGTTTGCTCATAAGCCCTCGGGGGATCCTCATCAGCAGCGCAGCATGGCGCTACGCGGTAAGCCTTAACGAGATCGGGCGCCGATGGGCCTACGATGGCCGCTGAGGGTACGGTTCGCGCCATACTCGCGATCGCTATTCCAAGCGCCGCCTTCACTCTGCTGACGAACAGCTACCGCATTGTAAATCAATATTTCATTCAGGATGTCTCTGTCTCGGCGCAGGCTGCGATAGGTTCTTCCGTCTTTGTGTTGATATTGCTCTATGCCTCGTTTGAGGTAATCGCGGCAGGTGCGGGTCCGCTGATCGCCCGCGCGACCGGGGCGGGTGATGCCGAGGGTCGCCGCGCACTTTTCGGAGAGGCGCTGCTCGGCTCGGCTATCCTGACCGCCTCGCTGATGTCCGTGGGGATCATCGGCGCACCGCAGATCGCCCATACCTTGGGCCTAGAGGGGGAGACGGCCGCGGAGTGTGTGAGATATCTTCGGACACTGCTCTGGACCTTAGCGCCGCTCGTTCTAACGCCGCTGATCGACCAAACCTTTATCAGTATGGGCAACGCGCGTGTGCCGCTGTTGTTGCACGCGGTGTCCCTTGGACTGAACATCATCCTCACGCCCCTGCTTATTCATGGCGCGGGTTTGGGCATCGTCGGCGCCGCACTGGCCTCGAATATCGCGCATGCGGTAGCCGCCACCATCGGTATCGTGCAGCTAAAGCGGGCGCTGGGATTATGTTGGCAAAACGTGAGGCTAAGGGGTCAGCTGCAGCGTATCGTTCGCATCGGCATGCCCATGGCTTTAGGAACAGCAGTCTTTGCCGCCGTGTATTGGGGCCTGCTAAAGACGACTGTATCCCCTCTTGGCCCACATGTGAACGCGGCCTTAGGGATCGGTTTTTCCGCTCTTGAAGGTTTCACCTGGCCCGTTTTCCACGGGGTAGCGCTGGGAGTCGCTTCCTTGGTAGGGCGACACCTGGGCGCCGGGCGCCCGGACCTCGCGAAGCGCACCATCGCCAGTGCGCTGCCCGTATCCACGCTGCTCGGCATCAGCGCAACGGCGGTGTTTTTCTTTGCCGGCAGGGGTTTGTCCGGGATGTTCACCAATGACGCCGCGGTGCATCGTGAGGCGACACAGTATGCGCTCATCCTAGCGGCATCCCAGCTTGTTCTTGCCTGGGAAGCGCTGACCGAGGGGGTACTCGCCGGTGCGGGCGCCACGCGAACCGTGTTCTGGTGCAGCGTGCCCTTTAATTTATTGCGTATACCGCTCGCTTGGTTGTTGGCTTTTCCACTGGGTTTGGAGGCAACCGGTGTATGGTGGGCGATCAACGTAACCACCTACGCTAAGACAGGGTTCAAAGCTTGGGCGGTTTGGCGCGGCAAATGGACCGATATCGCCCTGTGACTGCGAGAAGAATTTGACAGCCTGAGCTTTCAAGCATACTTTACCTCGCCTCACACCCTTAAAAAAGGCAAAAAGAAATGACAGAAAAAGCGATTTTTGCGTTCTGGTTGGTGCTTACCTGCTTACCTTTGGCAGAGGCCGGAGAACCGGCTACTCTGCCCAGCGGCTTGAAATATGCCACCACCGCAGAGGGAAGCGGTGAGCCCGCGAAAGCAGGCAACGAGGTGACCGTGCGCTATACCGGTTGGCTCGATGAGGGCGGCCAAAAGGGAAAGAAGTTCGACTCCACCGAAGACGCCGGTAAGCCTTTCAAGTTTATTTTGGGAGAGGGTCTGGTGATCAAAGGTTGGGAAGAAGGGATCGCGGGCATGAAAAAAGGAGAGGAACGGACTCTGTTTATCCCCTCAGATCTCGGTTATGGCAAGGAAGGCACACCGGGCGGCCCTATCCCCCCGAACGCCGATCTCATTTTCGACGTCAAGCTTCTGCGGTTTAAATGAAGAGAATCCCAGAGAAGGCCGTTCTGGGGAATTGTTTTCTCGGAGCGTGTTTCCAATCTTGGGGATGAATGAATCCGTGGTACATGCTTACACTGTGCGCGGTCAACTCTCATCCGTACGATCCTGTGGCGGGTAAGCGGTTATTCTCGTTTTCCCGCCACATCATTAAGCTCTTGAAGCGAATACGCTCGGTAACAGGTAACAGGTAACAGGTACTAAAGTATGAACAAGCTCCGGTGGGTTGTGGCGCTCGCCCTATTGTGTGCGGGGTGTAGTGAAGAAGGGGCTCAAACGGGACGCGAGCAAGAAATCCAGAAGATGATCGCGACTATTGAGCGCCAGATCGAGGAACACAAAGCCAAGGGCAGGCATGATTTGGGTGAGCTGGATAGATTAAAGGGAGAGCTGGAGGAAGAGCTTACCCGCGAACGCAAGAAGAATTGAGCGCAAACGCCGCGCCGATATGCAGCTTCGACCGATTCCAAATCGCCTGATCCGAATCCCTCCCCGGTTCATCTCCCCGAGCCGAACCATCCCCCTTGGCCTGCGCCCACCCGAGACGCCAACACCCTCCGAACCATAGCGCCTCGGGCCGATGAAGGGCCCGAAAATACCCCGGTTCCAGACCGACGACCGCCATGCTGCATAAGGCCAAAC
>JBOIEE010000309.1:0-4483 GCA_050740975.1 Gammaproteobacteria bacterium
CCCGGCGGTACTGCGACGACATCCGCCAGACTTTTAGGGACAGCGGCGAAATTAAGCTTTAAGGGACGCGGCCGGACACCCTGACCTCGGTGCTGTTGACCGGCAGCCCAGGCAGAGCTTAAACCAATGCCCCCGAAGACCGCCATGGCCGCGGCGCCGGCGGTGCCGCGCAGCAATTGGCGGCGCGAAAGGCGAATTTGCAGAATGCTGTCGAAGGAAGGGTTGTCCGATGTGTTAGTTATCCCGCCTTCGTCATGATCAGAAGAAATCGTCAAGTGCTTCTCGGCCATTGTTGTCTCCTAACCGGATTAAGAATCGAGGAGCAACACAAATCGTTGCCCCTTCGTTAGAGGAGGCTCACCATAACGCGGTTTTGTTAAACAATTATGACGGGCGCAGCAACAGCGTTTCCCGAGAGAAAAAGGTAGCGACAATCGCGGCCCGTGCGCTGCTGACGCTCACGGCAACCGCATCAGCAGCTGTCCCATGCGAATGACGCTTCCTTCCTGCACGTTTTCGCATTCGTGAAGGCGTCCGGCACGAAACGATGAACGTGCGCGTGCGGACGGGCGATCGCGTCCGCGCTGGCGAGACGGTACTTTGCGATTGAATGCGCTGATCAGAAGCCGTAAGTGTTCCTGTCATAGTCGGTCGCGATAATCCGCAATTCTGCTCACGGAGGCGATGATGCGATTGACTGTGACCTTTCTTCTCGGCGTGCTTTTTGTCGTTTCTTTCGCCGCGGGTTTCGCTGACGACCATGAGGGGCGCGGTCAGTTTTACGCTGATCGGCGATCATCGGCGACTGGAACCGGGACCTGGAGGAGAAGGTGCGCGGTAATTTTCCCGCCCGCTCTGACGGATCGGATCCGAGCGGACCCATCAATTTCGGTGATGGTGCGCCCTGCCAAGCGCCCCATATTGTAATGAGCCAGACACTGAGTATGGAGGAAACACACCATGATCGAGCATTCCCTCGATCTTCCCGATCCCAAAGGTCCAGGACGCAATGCGGCGTCCAGAGCGAGCATTTAATGCAAGGCTACGGCCTTAGAACGCCTCGTCAGATTCCGCACCGGGGCGTGGGAGTGCTAAAACAGAAGACTTTCAAAAGATGTTCGCAGAGGATCTCGCCGCAAGCGTCTCGGAGGCAGTCTCCAGCATCGCGGGCGCCGCCGTTCCGAAGCCTCGGGACACCAAGCCAGAGCGAGCCCGTGCCTGGTTTATCAATAGTTACCCGCTGCTTGGAGCGCTCGCGGCGAGCTTTGAGATGATCGACGATCCAGCGATTTGCCAGCGACTCGGGATCTCGATTGCCGCCGTCGATGAATACAGCCGCGAGATCTACGTCAATCCCGCCGCCGGGCTGTCGGCGGAAGAATGCCGGTTTGTGATCGCCCACGAGCTTTTGCACGTCGGTTTGCGTCATCACGATCGCCGGCAGGGACGACATCCCTTTCTCTGGAATGTTGCCTGCGATTTCGTCATCAACGCTTGGCTGATTGAGATGGGGGTTGGTCTGTTTCCCGTAAACGGAGGTCTCTATAACCCGGTGCTCAAGGGCGAATCCGGTGAAGCGATCTACGATCGAATCGTGCAGGATGTGCGTCGTTATCGCAAGATCGCGACTTTGGCCGGTTTCGGTGTGGGCGACATTCTGGAGCGCCGCCCGAAAGGGTGGAGCGATCGCGATACGACCAATCTCGATGATTTCTGCCGGCGCTGCCTCATCCAAGGGTTGGAGTATCACCAAGCGCAAGCGCGAGGCTTTTTACCGGCGGGGTTAATCGAAGAGATCCGCGCATTGTCGCATCCCCCATCCCCTGGGATGTGGAGCTTGCGAACTGGTTCGATAGGTATTTTGAACCGCTAGAGAAGGCTAGGACCTACGCACGTGTGAGCCGCCGTCAATCCGCAACACCCGACATTCCTCGTCCTCGCTGGACCCACCGGCTCGGCAGTGAGGAAGGCCGGACTTTCGGAGTCGTGCTGGATACGTCGGGCTCTATGGACAGGCAATTGCTCGGCAAAGCGCTCGGCGCCATTGTGACCTACAGCCTATCGCGTGACGTGCCGGCGGTACGTGTGGTGTACTGTGATGCCATTGCATATGACCAAGGATATGTAACGCCCGAAGCCATAGCGGATCGGGTGGCGGTTAAGGGGCGCGGGGGCACTGTGTTGCAGCCTGGGATCGACCTGCTCGATGGCGCATCCGACTTTCCGAAGAACGCTCCGGTTTTGATCATCACTGATGGCGCCTGTGACGTGCTGCGCGTCCGCTGGGAGCATGGGTTTCTGATCCCGAAAGGTGCCCGGCTCCCCTTCGCGCCGCGTGGGAAGGTGTTTCGTGTGGAGTAGTTTGCACCTGTTACGTGCCGGAGACACCTTGCTACGCGTCGGGCACCGCCGCTCCGGAGGACTCGCCCAGCACAGGCTGTGATAGGATAGGCGTGATATTTGCGACGAGCGGTTTCGGTGCGTTTCGGCGTGAGAGTCTCGGCTCCTGTCGACGAGTCGGATGCCTTCATTCTCTCTGGCGCCGAAGACCTGATCCCCCTGCTGGTGCAAGCCAATGATAACTGGGGGTGCGAGGTGAGAAAATATTGGACCCTGGCGAATGGCAACGTCAAAGCTCCCCAACTCGCCGGAGCGCATCCTGGTAGACGCGGCTGGCCGGATCCAAATAAAAGCCGGTGGCGATGAGCCGGTCGAGCAGCGGTTGAAGCCTATCTACGAAACCTTGCACACGGGCTTGCACGAGGATGCCCACCGTGCCCATGACGGCAAGACCTTCTCGCCTTGCCATCTCTCGCACGACCATGTCATCGGCCAAGAGGAGCGTTGCCTTACGCATAACGGCGCAAGCGATGATGGCCGCATCCGTCTCCGATACGTTCGCGGCGATAAATCGTTGGACCAAAGCGGGATCAGCCACGGCGTCTACCAATAGCCATCGTTCTTGCAGCGCCTGGCGCACTTCGAAGTCGCCAGCACGCCCTTGGCCTTGGGTGACCACTTCCTCATAGACCTGCGGAATCGTGTGAAGGGTGTGAAAGAATCGCTTGAGGAGGGAAAACTGTTTGACGCTGGCAAGATGGATCAACGGGCCTGAGTCTGCAACGACAATCACGACTCGTCCTGTGAGGTCGTGTCCTTAAACGTCGCCAATTCGTCTTCTAGCCATCCGGCTTCGTAGTCGGCCGCAGGAACCTTGTGCTCCGACATTAACCCCATGAAGTCGCGTAGAGGCATGCCTAGCAACTCGGCACCTTTACGCCAAGCGATCCGGTGCATGCGGACCCAGTCAAGAACAGCCGCTTTCTTGACCTCGTCCGCAATAGCGGACCGGTCCTTCGCAACGATGGCGAGCAGCGGTTCCGGCAATTCCCATTCGAATCGTACGGTATGGCTCATGGTCGGTATCCTTGTTTCGCTCCGTTCATTGTATCGGATGGGCTCTGGCGAGAGAAGCGAGGCCTGCTGGTGCGCGCCGAAACCTGGGATGATAAATCCGCGTCGGGCTAGGGGCGACCCGTTTTGTGACTGTTGCCGCGGGGAAAAACAACCGTGCGGAAGGCTCGCGGGGAGGGGAAGTCCGGGGAAGGACTTGTCGTTGAGGAGCTAGAAACGCGCCTTCTGCCAGAGACGAAAACACCACCTTTCCCACCTCAATAAGATCGGTACACTTCCTCGGAAATAGCGCGGGACGTATACAGCGGTCAATTCAACGTCAGGATCGACAAGCGCATACGCCGCGCGCTGGCGGCTGAAGTGGCTAAGGCCGGGATCAGCTACGCGTTAGCGGCGCTAGAAACTTGCGCCCCAGCGCAGAGAAGCGCAGCTAAAATCAGGGCGGATTTTAACCTTATAGGAGTTCTGTCGGACTGTTGCAAAATGGTTTCAAGGTTTGCACCTCTTTGTATTATCCGTTTGTACGGTGTTGCCGGAAGAGGCGCCCTGTATTCCAATTAACTCGAAGAAGATAAGTCCAGGGTAGGTTCATGAACACGTACCCCCGTAGTCCACAGCCCAAAGCGCTCGACTGCGAAAGCGTCTTTCATGATGCGTCGCAAAGCGAGCGGCCGCGCCAGGGATGGTGCGGCGGCTGTGGACCCACGGGGGCACGCGGTTGGCGGAACAACCCGTGCTGCATGAATGGAGACGCCTAGAAAGCCACGTCGCACAAGGCTTGGCGCCGCTTTTTGGCACATGACATGTACATGATCGGCTCATGATTGGCATCGGAACTTGACAAAACTAGGGGAACCGGAATAGCATCTAAACACTTCATATTGTGTCGGGAAGAACGCTAACCTACAATATGAGGGGGAACTTGACGGAGATACCACCTTCCGAAGGTGGGGTTATGGAACAGAGGAGGTCACCTGAGAAGACGGCCCCCGGCAACGCAAGAAAGAGCTGTTTTTACACCGGCGCCGCTGCGGTTCATCAGCGGGAAGCGCCTCTAGGATCGGGTGGG
>JBOIEE010000310.1:0-17560 GCA_050740975.1 Gammaproteobacteria bacterium
GGTTGACCTCTTCAGGAACCCGGTCGTCGTAGCAACGGTTGCCTGCCTCCATATGGAAGACGGGTATCCCCATACGCTTGGCCACGATCGCGCACAGGCTGGAGTTGGTGTCGCCGAGAATCAGCAGGCGATCCGCCCTGTGGTCCCTGAAGACTTTCTCACATCCGGTCAAGATCTGGGCCGCCTGCTCGCCGAAGGTGTCGCCGCGCACGCCCAGATGCTGATCCGGCTGCCGCACTCTGAGTTGTTCAAAAAAGGTGTCGCTCAGACTTGGATGAAAATTCTGTCCCGTGTGAACGAGCACGTGCTCGCAAAGGGGATCCAGCTTCTCGATTACCAGCTTGAGCCGGATGATCTCGGGTCGGGTCCCTAGCACCGTAACGATCTTCACCGCAGAATCTCACCCTCCAGCTCCAGCGTGTGATTGACCATGAGGTTCCGCCGGACGAGCAGCGCACGCACTTCTTCGAGGCGCATAATCTCGTCGGCCGAGCTGTATTCTTTATCCAGGAACGGGCCCTTCAAACTCGCATCCTGAAGTTCTGGAAGGATCGGCGCGATCACATAATTGGAGCCACGCTTTGTCGTACGGTGCGCCTCCTCCTCCGAGATCAACACCTCGTGCACCTTCTCTCCGGGACGCACGCCTGTGATCACGGTCTCAATTTTCCTCTCTCCAATGAGAGCCGCCGCGACATCCACGATGCGTGCCGATAGAACGTGCGGAATGTAGGTTTCACCCGGTCTTGCTTCCGAGACCGCCGTCAGTATTAGATCCACGGCTTGGTCGAGACCTAAAAGGAAGCGTGTCATTTCAGGGCTCGTGATGGTTACCGGGCCTCCGTTCTTGATCTGCTCGTGGAACAACGGAACCACCGAGCCGCGCGAGGCCAGGACGTTACCATAACGAGCCAGTATGAACCGGGTACTCGACGTGGTCAGATTCGCTCGGGCAAACACGCGCTCCTGCAGCGACTTGGTCATGCCCATGACGTTTACTGGCTTGACCGCCTTGTCGGTCGAGATCCCGACCACGGTTTCGACAGGCAGTCGCAGGTCGCATATGGCCCGTACGATGTTCTCTGCCCCCATAATATTTGTCAGGACTGCCTCATAGGGGAAATACTCACAAGTCGGGACCTGTTTGAGCGCCGCCGCATTGAAGACGATGTCCACGTCGCGCAGGGCCGTCGTTACGGCGTGGAAATCCCGCACGTCCCCGATAATGAACTTCAATCTCTCGGTGAAATTCCGATAAATGATCTCGTCCGTCGCGGAGCACCGGTGTTGGTACTCCACACGCATCGCGTGCTGCTTCGCTTCATCGCGCGAGAATACAATGATCTTCGCGGGATTCCCGACGCTTCCGCTTAGGAGGCGTTTAACTAACACCTTGCCCAGCGAACCGGTGCCGCCTGTAATCAAAATTCTCTTGTCGGTAAGCTCGATCATTCGATTGTTTTATACCTCTGGTGGTGAAGTTGCACTATAATAAGGGGTCGGGTCATCGTGCAGATCCGTGATCATATGGTCCCAACTTTTGGGGCAAAAGCCAATCCGCGCTCGGAAGCGGCTACTGTCAAGTCTCCGGTCGCAGAAAAACTCCTCGTCCCGTTCGACGGTAACGCCGAGATCGTAGCTGTGATTGATCGTCTTCAGTAAGTCGTACTTGCTGATGGGGTCACTGGAGACATGCCACAGCCCGCTTAGATCAGGAAAGTTACTGATCAGATTACCAACGAGATCTGCCATGGCATTCGTGGTCATTCCAGAATACAGCGCCCGCGCAAACCCCTTGACGTGACCACCCCGTTGCGACAGGAACCATTCGATCAGGCTGAGGCCCCAATCCAGTTCGCGGCCGAGTATGGAGGTACGGAGGGTCAGGCACCCGGATGCCGTCACCTCCCCGAGGAGCTTCGTGCGGCCGTACAGGTCGTTTGCGTCCGCGAAATCCTCCTCCCGGTAATTCCCTTCCCGTCCCGAGAAAACGCAGTCGGTGCTGAAGTGGATAAGCCGTACTCCCCGCTCGCCGCAGAGCTGGGCGAGCTGATGCGGGAGCAATGCGTTAATGCTAATGGCCGCCACTGGATCCTGCGCCTCCTTGAGCTGCTTGACGATCCCTATGCAATTGATCGCCACATCCGGGCGCACCGTATCCAGTGCCCGCGCCAGGGAATCCACGTCCTCTGCAACAACGCCGGGGACCAATACGGCATCTGCGAGGGCTGGGTACTTCCGATATTCCGTGGCATCGCCCCGCACCGTTCCGCAAACGTCGAATCGATCAGACAGCTTTTGAACAAGCTTGTGCCCCAGCATGCCGGTTGCGCCCAGCACCAGCACTTTCTTTTTCTCTCGCATCTCTGAAGTTCTTCCTTTTGCACAGGACCTCGTCATATCACGGAACCCGTCGCTCCGGCCCCCAATAGGGGGAATGTATTCACATTGTTAATTCAGGTTCCTTCTCTGCCCCAGGTCGGCGAAAATCTCGTCATAGAAGGCGATGGCTTGCTGCTGGAGCAGGCGCTGGTCCAGCCGCTCCTGCACGTTCCTCCAGTTGATTTCTGCAGCCTGGTCTACGAGCCCGTCGTCTGTCACGGCGCGACGGATGCGGTCGGCGATAAGGTCGACGTCGTCAGGCGGTACAATAAAACCGCTCCTCCCGTCCGCGATCCACTCGTCACAGCATGAAGTGTTGGTCTGGATGGGAAACGCTCCCGTCGCCATCGCCTCCAGCAGGGACGTACTGATAGCATCAGAGACGCTCACTCCAAGGTAGACCCGTGACCTGGCGAACATTCGTAGCATTTTATCGTGGTTCGAGTACGGCAATATCTGAATATTCATGCCTAAGCTAAACTGGAGCTCTTGGACACGCTCAATGACATCTGTAGACGCAGAAAACACGAAAATACGGAAATCACTTAAAGCCGATGCACAGCGCTCTATCGCGTCGAGGGCCGTCAGCGCGCGGCCGGCGAAGTGCTGATAACCCTTCACCATGATCAGGCGGCGGGCCGAGGGCACGTGCACGTGGCGCAGTGCCCCGACCCGTTCCAGATCAAAGCCGCCGCTGTTCGGCATCACGGGCATCACCTTCGCAGTAAGGCCCAGCTCGCGCGCGATCCCGACATCACGGGTGCATTCACAGGAGTAATAATCGATGCTGCGCAGCAGTCTCGAAATCTGGCTACGGTGCTCGGGAAAATTGCGATAGTAATAGATATCGCTGCCCCAGTTGGTCGCCAGCCATGACGGAAAGCCAGGGCCACTGATCTCCTTGGCCCGTAGCACGTTGTAGCTGCAAAGCTGGAACTCCATGGAATGGATAAGGTCTGGCTGCAGGCGCCGAACAAGTCGTGCCAGTACGCGGGGGCCATACAACAGTGGGGCGTGTATGTCCGATTCACCCAGACGGACGCGCATGACACGGTTCAAAATGCGGTCCAACGGTGACACCACCGGCAGCGGCAGGATCGCCCGTACGGGGAGCCCGTTGGGGTGCAGGGCGGCCTCGATGTTGCACCGTCCCCCGAAGAATCCACGGGGGTTGTCGAGGAGCATCCTAAGCGTCATCCGCGGCCGAAGCCGAAGCCATGGCTGATGTACCGTGACACCCCGCATTTCCGGAAGCACTGGAAGATAATTTATCGGAAAGAGGTGGAGGTCCCAGCCCTGGTCCGCGATGAGGTTGATCCAGCGCGCCGCATGTGGACTCATCTGCATCGCCACGAAGAGCATCCTGCGTGTCATCGTTGGACCATACGTTCGAGAATGTCGACGAAACGCCCAGCGATGAGGTCGTTGCTGAACTGCCATCTGAACTCCTTGTCGCACCACGGCTCTTGTGAGCCACTCGCAACGTAGTCAACGGCGGCCTCGACAGCCCGGGCGATCTCGTCGATATCCTCCGGGCGCGCGTGCCAGCATTTCAAGGTCTTGAGCGTGTCTTCTGAGCCACCCGGAGGGACAATTGCCACGATGGGTGTGCGCGCTCCCACGTAGTCGGAAAGCTTGCTGGGCAGGAACAAACTGCGGGTCGCGTTCGCCTCAATGAGTAGCAGGATATCGGCATCGTACATCTTGTCCAGCGACTCTAAATACGAAACGCTTGGGACGGCTTTGATTATCCCAGGGGGCAGGCTTTGCGCGGCGGGTGTCTGCAGCATCTCTGGCGGCACAGTTCCTATCAGCTCTACAATCAGCTCACCCCGGAGCTTTGGTCGTCTCCTCAATAGATCGTTGAGGGCCAGAAAAAGCGGCTCCGGCGAACGCCTGCCATACAGGGCACCGATGTGGCGCAACGTAGTGTGCCTGTTTTTCGTCTTCGGCCGTACCGGATAAAGCTCCTCGTCAAAAGCGTGCGGAATCACCTCCGTCTTGTTAATCAGCTCTGCGGCATGTCCGTGCATCATAAGATCTCGCGAGTAGCGAGAGCTGTGTACGATAAAATCCGCAGTCCGCACCGTGTTTGGTTCGTGCCACCAGTTCCACCCCTTCGTGAGAGTGCTCCACTCTAGAGGGTTTCCGACCCACGGGTCGCTGAACTGAGCAAGCCAGCGCACCTTTGGACGATGTCTTTTGAGCTTGACCATCACGGGGTTAATCGAGTGAAACGGCGACCATGTGACGATGGCCTCGTACTTGTCAAGATTCATGCTCATGAGCATGTCGAACGCCTTACCATGCATCACCGCCATCAGGTCCGGCAAAGGGGACAACACTTTCGAGCGTTGCCTGAGCTTGCCGAGCAGCCCTTCTGGCGGAGACAGTCGAGTCACCTCGCCGAAGTGCTTTTCCGCATATGGCAGCAAGCTTTCGTCTCTCGGGAGGAAAGGTGAGAACGGCGCCGCACACAGGACATCCACCTCATAGCCGTAACGGCTGAAGGCGCCCATTGGCTTGAGCACGGCGGGCGTCATCTGCACCTGCATCGGGGGAAATGCGTAGCTGAACAACAGCACACGCCCGAAGGATGTCGGGTGCGCCCATAGCTGAACAGGAGGCGTTGTTGCCTGAAGATCGCGAACCTTCCACAGACCGAGACTCTTGTCTCCCCAGCTCCCGTCGCCCTCCGTACATTTCTCGTTGATGATCAAAATCGGCGGCGGAAAACCGAACGGAGGTCGCTCTAGATTCAGCGGCCGCCACTGCCCCGTCCGGATATCGATATTACCGTCTCGTGCAGTGAAGGTTGTGGTTAACAGGTACTCCGAACCACTGCGCTTGATATTCCGCAGCGCCGCGAAGACATCTTCGAATGAGAAATGCACCAGCACGTCCCGACAGAAGACGAGATCGACCTTCGCAAGCTCGTCTCTCACGAGATCCAGGGTCACGAACCTGTGGCTCTCATTGCCGTATTGCTGCTGATTTCGCTGGATCATCTCCGCGACGACGTCGGCACCCGTGTAACGGACGTCAAGTTCCACCGCCTTCATCCAATGGAAGTCACCGCACGGTATATCCAGCATCGTCTGTATACCGATCTGCTGGAGCAGCGCCGGCAGACGCCGCCGGACCTCGGCCGTCTGGATGAGATCCGAACCGGCCCCCGAGCGGGAGTCCTTGCCGCCAAAGGAACTGTTGCGATAGATATCGGTGAACATGTCGCGCATTGATTTGCCACAACTCATTTTTGTCAATGCATTCCCAACATCAGGTGGCAGAACCTCCGCAAGATATTTCGAATCATCGTCTGTTCAGATTCTCTAGAGATTAAGCCGCCCCTCTGAGCTAGACCGCCTGTTCCAGGCTTGCCCGATGTTGCTCCCATACAAATGCCGGCATGCCATGAGCAGCGCAAATATGGCCGCTTTTCTGTAGCCCCGCTTCCACATGCTCATCGCAGTCGCTCTGAAATAGCTGAAAGCCCCCGCCGGCCAGTAGGCTGCAATTTCTTCCCCTGTGAGTGTCGGCAGGTAACGTCGATAAAGGTCGTTAATCTCCCGGACAACGTAACCTTTCAGCTGGTGGATGCCCTGATCCTTGTGCAGCCGCGCCCGAACGAGCACCTTGGGGACGTGCTCGAAAGGAAACCGAGTAGCCATCTTGAACCACAGGTCATAGTCCTGCGTGGTGCGCAGAGACTCGTCGAAGAGTCCGATCTCCTCAAACGCCTGGCGCGGGACGAGCAGCGAGCAACCATGAAGATTGGCCGACAGCATCAGAGACGGGCGAAGGGCTGGTGGCGAGAGATGCGGAACGGCATGCACGCCGAGAGATTGCCCCTTCTCGGCTATCGTTTCGAAGTCGCTGTAGTAAACCGTGGCGCGATCGGCCTTGAAAGCATATTCCATCTGCACCTCTATCTTGTCGGGTAAATAGAGATCGTCATGGCTCAGCCAGGAGAAAAAGGCGCCCTCCATCTCCCGGATGCCAGCGTTCAGCGCCGAGGCAACACCGCCGTTCGTCTTGTTGATGTATCGGATCTGTGACCCGTAGGACTTTAAGATGTCCTCTGTCTTGCCTCGGTCACTCGAACCATCGTTTATGGCGAGAACCTCGATGTTTGGATAGGCCTGCGCCAGTGCGCTGTCAATCGCCTCGGACAGGTGGTTTGAACCGTTGTACACGGGGATGATGATGGAGACCCTAGTAGAGCGGTCATCAGAACATCCCAAATGAGCGCTGTCCTTCACCGTTGGCGCAGCCTCTCTGGCTTGGCGGACATTGGTGGGCTCCGAAATCGCGATAACAGCGAATCGATGGCCCTACGGCCCGCCCGCAGTGGGCCCGTCACCCACCAGGACACGGTTCGGCGTGTCTTCTCAAGCTCGCTTTGCAGACTAGAAAGGCTCAGATGCGCCTCCTCGAGCTGCCGATGCGCCTCCTCGAGCTGCGACAGTAGCGACTGGACATTCACCATGTACCTATCGATCGTGCTCTCCATTTCGCGCACGCGATGGCTCAGCGCACCGAAGGGCGGGCTGAGCAATGGGACGCCATTCACAGGAACTATGTCGTACACTTCCCTCGTAAACGCACTGAGATCGTAGGCGAGTTCAGCGGCGTGCGTCTCAAGGTTCACCCGCATGACGGCGGCGTCTGCCGACTCCCGTATATCAGCGACCGCTGTCTTCATGCTGCGCGAGATGTTGCGGTTGGAGCTGATCCCTACGAGCAGCTTCCCAGCCTGTAGCGCGAGCCCCCTTGTGTACCCCGGCATCGCAATTTCGGCATGGAAGTTCCATCCGTCGAGGGCCGCTTTCTTATAGGCGAAGACCTTCTTCTCCGCCGATTCGGCGAAAAAAAGCTGGTTGTCGACGACCAACGGAGTGTGCGGCTGATCCAGCCCGTCGCGTATTGCGTGGCCTGAATCAAGGTAGAAAACCTTCCCGGCCGCGCTCCAGGACTCGTCCGGCGCTCTGACGCCGAAGCAGCTCGCAATGAAACGGTTGTCCGAGACCGTAAGGCCGTTTAGGTGTACCTCGTCGCGGTCATAGCGGAGGTTCGGGTATCGCCAGAAAAGCTCCTGCTCGCCCAGCGATGGCCCACTGTCGACCTTCACACGATAGATCTCGTTTGTGCCCGTACTTGTCACATAGAGGTAGCCGTCGTGATAAACCATCGAGTGCAGGTCCTTGCACCCTTCGAGGACCTGTACAGGGCCAATGCATCCGGTCGCCGGGTCCACGATTGCCACCACGGCCTTGTTGCTTTGGGTGCAGATCGCGACCTGCTCTCCGATGCGACATGCTCCGCAGACGCCGCCGAAATCCTGCTTGACCTCATCCGGGATTGAATCGAGCTCCACCCAGGAAAAACGCGGTCCGCCGAAGTCCACGACACAGAGCGAGTGAAACAGCGACCCCTGTTGGTTACAGAAGGTAAGCAGGAATGTATCGCGAGCCAGAAAACCCATCGTTCCTCAACGTAATGCCGTTTCAAACAACGTCATTTGTCACGCAGCAACGTTGGCGTCGCGCGCTGCGCCAACAGTAAGGATCCTAGGGGCATGGAAGGCACTTGGTGCATAACCGATCGAACACCCTCCTCGCCTTCTGGTACAGCATGAAATCCTCCCTATTCAGTTCCGCGAACTCCTCCAACAGAGCACCGTCCATCTGCTCCAACTCATACCCTACCGAGCTTTTTCTCTCCGGGTTCATATTGAGTCTGGCAACATTCAGATCCGGGTCTATGGCTAATATCCTCTTGAACAGATCCAGGCTCTTCTGATATTCCTCCATAAGCCCGACAAACAGATACTCTTCAAGATCAGTCCCGTCCAGATACCTTGTCTGCAGGTTTTGTAACCGTGGCTCCTTGACGAAATCCTGAAACCCAAACCCTTTGTTCATCAAGTCAACATAAATCGGGTTCTTTGGACTCGGGCTTCGCTGCCAATATTTGTAATGCGATATGACCCTTTGCAGCGGATCTCGAAGCCATGCGGCTTTCCTGTTACCCGGGAACCAACGGTCATATTTCGTCGCCAGGAAATGACCATGAATGCAGCTGACATTAGACCTGATCAGCTTGTGCTTGTCGGCGCAGCAATACCTAAGTCGATCCAACGTGCTTCTGACGATCTTGGGTCTGTAGTTGATGCCCGCAATGACTATATCGTCGTAATCGCCGTAGTAGGAATCGGCAAAATGCTGCTGCAGAAGCTTCTGAAATGTCGCCCCGCCCGTCTTGGGTATGTGAACTGAAATTAGCATGCGCCAAACGATAAAGATTCAATTGAATATTTTCCGGAGAGGTTCATGACGGACGGCCCCTTGCTCTACGCGAGCGTCGTCTGCAGTGACCTCCGGGCAGGAATCTCCGCGGATGCGATGGAGGCAGTCGCGACATAGGAGAAATCGACTACACCATCGGAAAACGATTTGGGGCCCTGCTCAACGCGGAAGGCCACCGCGTCGATAATGCGGTGCAACATTTCATAGTCATTTCCACGAACACCACAACTAATAAAGTAGGTATCCCGACCAAGTATGCATGAAAATTCAAAACACACCGTCACAACCTGGCCTGCGCAGACGTCTATCCCTGGCGCCTTTACTTTCGGGTATGTGCCGCTACCCAGTTGCACACCCGTCACTGTTCTGATCATATTGTAGAAGCGAACGTTAACGCAGTCCTGATGAAACAGGACTTCGTAACACAGTCGGTAGCGATCCCCGCTGACCAGGCAATTTACGGCGCGGCCATCCACGCTGACGATCGTGGGGTCCCTGATCACAGCGCCGTTTTCGGGATAGACGACTACGCTTCTCGATACGAGGCCGGGGTCGAAATACGCTCCGTCTCGTGTCACTGATTTGGCGCCCGAGCTTACAGGCATGGATGGCTCTTCACCGCCCTGCTCAACCATGCGGCGGTCGTCTTCGCGTATTTCTTGGAGTATCTGCTCCTGACGCTCCTTTGAAGCATAGACGAGCTTCTGGTAGCGGCTTACCGCGTATTTCGCGTTACCCGTGAAGAGGCGCTCGCCCCCATGCAGGAGCAGCGCGCGATCACAGAGGTCCAAGACAGTACTGGTCGCGTGCGACACGAACAGGATGGTCCCCCCTCGTCTTTTGATCTCTTCTATCCGGGCAAAGCACTTCCGCTGAAAGGCGGCGTCACCCACCGACAACGCCTCATCGACCACGAGGATGTCCGGATCGACATGGATGGCCACCGCAAAGGCAAGCCTGGCGTACATGCCGCTTGAGTAGATCTTGACCGGCTGGTCGATAAACTCGCCGATGTCTGCAAACGCGGCAATGTCGTCGAACCGGCTGTCGATCTCGCCCTCCTCGTACCCCTGGACGGCGGCACTCACGTAAACATTCTCGCGGCCAGTGAACTCCGAGTTGAATCCGGCCCCGAGCTCGAGCAAGGCCGCCACGCGCCCGTTCACCCTCACTTCGCCCACCGTGGGCGCGACAGTCCCGCAGACAATCTGCAGGAGGGTCGATTTTCCCGAGCCATTGCAGCCGATGATACCCACCGTCTCGCCCTTGTAAGTTTCTAGGTCCACGTTGCGAAGGGCCCAGAACTCGTGGTAGTACGTGCGGCGTCCGCGCATCAGCATCTGCTTCAACCGATCTTGCGGCCGGCTGAATATCGCATAGGCCTTGCCGAGCCCCACGGCCTTGATGGCGACTTCAGACGACATCCGCAAAGCCCCGCTTCGTCAACAGAAACCAAGCCAGCCCCAGCCAGGCGACGCCCAACGCGAGTACCAGGTAGAGCGCCAGTCCCAGGAAATCGGGCATCAACCCGAACAGAACGACGTTCCTTGCCTGCTCGATGATGTAGGTCAACGGGTTGAGATACATCAGTGTGCGCATCTGCTCCGGAAGCGCGGACACCGGATAGAAAATTGGGCTCATGAACATCAGGATTGGGAGAACTACTCCGACCACCTGACGGATATCACGAAGAAAGACGCCGACCGACGAGAGGAACCAGATGCCGCCCATTGTTAGCGGTACGAGCGGCAGAAGGACTGTCGGAAGCCACAGAGCTGTTATGGGAGGCAGTCCGACGAGGATCAGGTGGGCGAATATCAACACAATGCTGCTGACCAACGCGTTGAACAGAGCGCTGCCCATGGAGACCCACGCCAGGGCCTCTAGCGGAAAAACCACTTTCTTGATATAGGAGATGTTTTCAAGCATCAGCCCCGGAGCGCGGCCTACGCACTCGGAAAACAACTGGAACACGATCAGGCCCACGAAGAGCACCAGCGCGAACTCCGCGCGGCTTCCGACCCCCACTTCCCAGCGGACCCGGAAGACCACGCTGAAGACGAACGTGTAGACAGCCAGCATGAGTACGGGTGTGACGAAAGACCATGCGAACCCGAGCAGCGATCCGCGGTAGCGACTCGCCACCTCGCGCTTCGCCAGGCGGTAAACCAGTTTGCGGTTCTGCCATAGCGTCGTGAAAACGCGCTGCGGCCCGTGCTCGCGGAAAGAGAGGCGCGGGCGCTCGGCCGTGCGCACGATGGCGGGGCCCTGCCGGAGAGAGGTTGCTAGGGTTTGATGATCAGCGCCTGCTACCACGAGCTTTGCGTCTCACTGTATGGTGGTTTCGCGACGCCGGCCAGCCTTGACGTCCAACAGGGCATGCTCGATCCCCAGGATGCTGGGTACGATGGTCCTGTCCGCTCCAACCTGGGCTGCGACCTTCCGGTAAGTCACGCCCGGATCTGCAAGACCCGTGATCAGGCATGCGTCGAAGCCGCTACAGTCAGCGAGCGATGCGAGCACTTGTTTGTCCAGGAAGCGCGTGCCGCCCAACGCGGGATCGTAGACCCCAACGACCGTAATGCCCTGCTCGATCGCCCGAAGGGAGGCGATCTCGGCCAGCTCCGAGGCGCCACAGAGCACGAGTCGCGACCAGCCGTGTTTTCGGCACGCTGCTAAGGCCTCGGAGCACGACTCGCCCGCCCTACGATAGAAAGCAAACGACACGATCAGGTAGCGCGCAGTGAGTCGGCTCTTTTCTGCAAAGCCCTTCGGGGTCAGATAGTAAAGATACCGATTCGCCGGCGCCTGCTTGATCTTCACAAGTCCCTTGCGAGTACATCGTTTCAGGTACGAATTCGCCAAACCCAGCGCTACCCCCAGGCGATCGGCGATATGCCGCTGGCTGAGATCGCTCTTCTGCTCTATCGCCGAAAGGATTTCAAGGGTAACGGCTTCTTCTTTCTCTGGTGCGTTCATGTTTTGAACACTATAGGTTAAGCATCTCGCTAGAGTCAAGTCATCAACGGGCGGGAGCGGTGGGAGCGGCCTGGCAAGACACCGCGTCAGCCTGCTACAATGCTAACTGACTCTCGCCTCAGGCACGGAGACATCCAGCTTACCGCGCGTTCGCAATGCAACTCCAGAGGCAATTTTTTCGCCTGGCACAGGATTGGTCCGCCTAGCTAGTGGTGCCGATTCGGGGTCAGCGAGACGGGCGAGCGTTTTGGCCCCGGCTTGGTGCGTCCCCGTACCCGAAAGCGCTATCGCGAGCTTGGCCCCAACCGTCTCGATCTCATCCCAGAAGAGATCGCTGTATGAAGGCACAACAGAACATCGCGTTCATCGATTTACAAGCACAGCAGGCTCGCATTCGCGTCAAGATCGACGCGGCAATCGCCCGCGTACTCGATCACGGCCAATACATCCTTGGTCCCGAGATCGCGGGCCTTGAGCGGCGGCTCGCCGAGTTTTGCTGCGCGCGGCATGCGATCACCTGCGCAAGCGGCACGGACGCGTTGCTGCTCGTCCTCATGGCAAAGGGGATCGGGGTTGGCGACGCCGTATTCCTGCCGTCATTCACCTTCGTCTCGACTGCCGAAGTGGTCGCCGTCCTCGGCGCAACCCCCGTGTTCCTGGATGTCGAGCCCGACACGTACCTGATGCGGATAAGACAGCTCGAAGAAGCGATCGCATATGCGGCCAAGCGGCGCTTGAGACCGCGCGCCGTGATCCCGGTTGATCTCTTCGGCCAGCCGAACGACTACGCGGCCGTGGAAACGATCGCGCAGCGTCATGGTTTATTTGTTCTTGCCGACGCAGCGCAAAGCTTTGGTGCGAGCCGCAATGGCCGCCGCGTGGGGGTTCTTGCGCCGGTTACGGCGACCAGCTTCTTTCCGGCGAAGCCGCTTGGTTGCTATGGCGACGGCGGTGCGGTTATCACCGATGACGAGGAACTCGCGCATTTGATCGAGAGCCTGCGAATCCACGGCAAGGGGATGGACAAATATGACAACGTCCGCATAGGTATCAACGGACGGATGGACACGTTGCAGGCGGCGATCCTCATCGAGAAGCTTGCTATTTTTGCCGATGAGGTCGAGCGGCGGGAGCGCATCGGTCGCCGCTACTCGGAGGCGCTCGCAGATGTCGTACAGGTACCGCGGGTCGAAGAAGGCGTCACTTGCGCGTGGGCGCAGTACACCATCCAGGTGGATGATCGCGCTGGTTTCGCCGCACGCCTCAAAGCAGCGGGCGTGCCGACTGCGCTCTACTACCCGACACCGCTGCACAAGCAGACTGCTTATTCACGCTTCCCCGTGGCACCGGGGGGCGCCCCGAATTCGGAGGCGCTCGCCGCACGCGTCATAAGCCTGCCGATGCATCCCTATCTCGAGCAGGCGACGCAGCACCACATCATCGAGGCGATCCGGCAAGCGGCGAAAATCTAACTGGGGGAGCAACATAGACACCCGATCCAAATTCTGGAGTGACTGGTTGATCACACGCTCAGGCTCTCCTTTGAGTCAGGCGAATTCTTCGGTGCGCTTCAAGGCTGTCACTCCTTGCTCGCGTGGCTCCAAACCAGTGAGTGCATCAGTAAACTGCTCATGGATAAATCCGATGTTGGGGGACGCTCTCTTGAAGTTTTTAAATTCGCGTGGACCGTGAGTTCCCATTGTGCACGCTGGTCTTGGGTTGCGCGTAAAAGGCGTGGGAACCATTGCAACGGCGCCGAGATCTCCCGGCCATCGGCAAGAACAACGTGTAATGCAACCTCACTGAAGGAAACGTCTATCGCGAGAGGCTCAACTCTCTCTGCTAAAATGTTCATTCCACCTCCTTTCAATTTCGTCTCTGTTTTCTTCGATCAGCTTGGCAAGCTCGTTCAATTCGTGGCTACGGAAATTGCGAGATTAGCTTCCGCCTCCTTGACTACTCTTTCAAATAACAGAGTAGCGTTTGCTTCAAGTCTGCCAAATGCGCGGCGGACACGCGGGGCGGCCGATAAGCATTGGTCGAATCACCCCCCAGGTGGATGCAAAGCAGGCCCGCGCCGCTTCGGCCGTATTACCCAGAAAGCGACAGACCAATAGCTTATCGAGCAGGGTGACGCTAAACAAATTTGGCTCTGCCGAACGCACGGATGTGCGCACGACTTCAAGCACCTCGGCAGTGGCCGGAAACGCCACCAGAGTGCCCCACACCGGCCGAGCGGCGAGCCCCCAGGGCGCGGACAGGGCCGCGCTTTCGCCTTGCAAGGAAGCGCGTTCGACGAGTAACGGTGCGCCCTCGCTCCACAGTTCCAAGCACGGACGGAAAAGCCCCCCACTGAACGGCTCCCCAGCCGCCGGCCTCCCAAGGCATACCACCTCCCAGCCGATGAAGCGCGCGTCTCCCGAGAGCATAACCTGGGTCGTCAGCTCAGCCCGGCATCCAGGAAACAAGATGCTCTCTTGAGGCAGCCATTCAGCGCTACCGCCGTCGAGCTTGATGGTTTGCCGCTGCACCGATAACGGCCCGAGCGAGCGGTAAAACTTGCCGGCAGCAGGCGTAGTGATCAACGCGTGCGCCCCGCTCGCCACATCGATGCGCACCTCGAGCTGGTCGCCTCCCACCACCCCACCCGGCGGGTGCAGCAGATACACATGACAGACGCTTTGTTCGGGATAAAACGGCTTTTGCACCAGCAGCGGCCCCTCGTGGCGGCGCCTGGAGAGAACTGTGCGCCCAGCGTGCTTCTCGAACCCCAACTCGAGGCGGGCCCGCCAACCTTGATTCGAAGTCTTAGTGCAGTTTGACTGAGTCAAGGGAACCGGGATGATCAATCCCTACTCCCAAAGACTGCGGCCTTGTGCTTCCCGCAGGTTTGCTCGATGCGAGCGACGTTCACTTGGTAGTCCTCAGCTTTATTTAACCGTCCCATGGGAGAACTGCGTCGTTTTCGTTTCTAAGGAAACGCGCAGTATAATCGACGAGGCATTAAAGAGCGGAATGGCTTGCGCTCTCGCTCAAGCCGGCGGGGTGGACGATGGCGGTGCTCAAGCGCAAGATCGGCAGCAATGATCTCGCCAGTGTCACACCACAGTTAGGACTTTAGGAATCGAGAATGACATACACATTGCTGAAGTTCGTCCACGTCTTGGGAGCCATACTGATCGGTGGCGGGCTGATTGGCGTATGGGTATCTGATCTGCGTTCCCGTCAAGTGCGTCATCTACCTGAGTTTGCCGAGGCAATCCGCAACATTGCGGTATTCTATGATGGCGTCGTGGTTCCGGGTGCTCTCATTTTGCTGGGTCTGGGGTATGGATGATCGCTCAGTTCTTTGGCGGTTGGGATTTCGTCAGCGTACCCTGGTTGGCAGGAATGGTCGCCTTGTTCGCCTTTGAGCTCGTGGAGGGCAACACGGTGACTCGTCTTTATTTCATGCGTTTGCGCCGATTAACACAAGAAGCGCGTTCAACTGGCACAATCACGCCCGAGTTAGAGAAGGCGCGCGCCGAACATATTCCCACATTCACTCATTTCCTTGACCTGCCGATGCTTTTCGTCATTGTTGCGCTTGGCGTCGTCAGGCCGACGACTTGGGTTCTATTCCTAGCTGGTTTAATAGCTGCTGTACTGGTCGCCGTTTTCTTTACCCTCTTTATTCCTCGCCTCTATCCGTGGGGCTCAGAGGAAACCATCAGCCCTAAGCTCGCGCCCGAGAAGGACGCTTTTTGACGTCGCCCTCCTCACCTTGCACGTTGAAGCTCTCGAAAAAGCCCCTTATCGTGTTAGACTGGATATAATGCCAACCATTATTTCAATGGGTTGCGAGAAATCTCGGTTTGGAACTTTTTCGACACCTTCGTTGGGCGGCACCATGCGGGAGGTCTTGTGGCAACGGTTGACCCATTTCTCTTCGACTTGGCGCTTGTTGCGGCACTCGGCTGCGGCCTGGTGGCGGGAGTCTTCTTTGCGTTTTCCGCCTTCGTGATGAAAGCCCTCTCTCGCCTTCCCCCTGACGAGGGTATTGCCGCCATGCAATCCATCAACGGCGCTTGCCGCAACGGCATCGTTCAGCATCGCACTCGGTTGTTGAGCGAGTCGCCGACGAGAGGCATATGCCGCACAACCCGCCGCTCAACCGGCCACCCTGTTCAAGACCCGAAACAACCAGCATCCCGTCCTCGGTCTCGTCCTGAGATGGCGGCGAAAATCGCGCCACGAGGTGAGAGGAGCCGCCTGGTAGCGGACCGGCGGTAGCACGATGAAGAGCTTCCCCTCACGAAATGGGTTTCGATTCCCCTAAGGCCGCGCGTACTGCTCCGAGGAGCTGCTCGGCCTCAAAGGGTTTCTCCAGATAATCCACCGCCCCAAGCTCCATCGCCCGCAATCTGAGACCGGGCTTCTTGCTGGCCGTGATAAAGATAAACGGAGCGACCATTGAGTGGCTTAGTCGCTCAGCTACTTCGAATCCGTCGCCTCCCGGCATCGAGATGTCCAAGACGACCAAGTCCGGCTTGTTCGTCGCCGCCACCGTTTGCGCCATGACCGTATCATAGGCCAACGTAACCTGATAGCCCGCGGTGCGCAGGCGCACGGCAAGCGCACGGGAGATGTTTTTGTCATCTTCAACGATAAGCACTTTTTTAGTCATTTGTCGTGTCCCGGCCCCCGCTGGGCGGCTGGTTTCAAGACATCAGGAGACGCCTTGCTGAGTGAAAATCTAAAGCCTTGCATGCAGTCTCGTATTGAGTTTAGTACGGAAATCTGCAAACAGTGAAACAGGTGAAGGGCCGCAACTTAGGGCAACTTCTTAGCCTCAATGCTCTGGGGCGAACGCAGCGATGGGTACAAGTTAAAGTAGAAGCGGCTTCCCCTGCCAAGCTCGCTCTCAACCGCGATAAGACTGCCATGCAGCTTGATGAGTTCCTGGGAGATATAGAGTCCCAGACCTAGCCCGCCTTTGATCAGTGCATCGTTGCGCTCTGTCTGGTACAGGCGTTTAAAGATACTTGCCAGCTCGTCGGCGGCAATGCCGCGGCCAGTATCGCTCACGAATAGGGTCACCGCGTCGGACTCCGCGGGATCACGCGCGGCGGCCAGGGTCACCGTGCCGCCCGGCGGGGTGAACTTGATCGCGTTATTCAGGAGGTTCGTCAGGACCTGGGTGATTCGCCCTTTATCGAAAACGACTTTGGGCAAGGCGGGTTCGATCGTGTGCACGAGGCGAACCTGAGCGCGCTCGGCAACGGGGGAAGCCGAGGCGGCGATCTTAGCGATCAGGTCCGTGACGGGGCCCTCCTCTGCAACGATGCTCACGTTGCCTGTATCCAGGCGCGTGGCGTCGATCAGATCATCGACCAAACCGCGCATTTGATCGCAACTCTCTATCGCGATCTCTAAATATTCGCGTTGCACTTCGTTGACCGCTCCGGCAAACCCGTCGAGGACGATAGATACGAACTCTCGTACCGAGAACAGGGGCGTTTTGAGCTCATGGGATAAGGTGTGATAGAAGGACTCAATCTCCGCGTTTCGGTGTTGAAGGTCTTCGTTTAGCTTCTCCAAGCTTCGCCGATGCGTCTCAATCGCCTCATGCAACTCCTGCTTTTCTATGGCGGTGCGGATCGCGCGCGCGAGGGCGCTGCCGGTGAGCCGGTCCTTCGAAAGGTAATCGGCCGCTCCTGCGCGTAGGGCCTCGATGACGACGCTTTCACTCCCATATCCGGTCAGCATGATGACCGGGGCACAAAAACCGTCGCTTTTAGCGGCGAGCTCGGCGAGAAACCCCACCCCGTTGAGATCCGGAAGTATATAGTCCAAAAGGATGCAATCCGGCTTCTCTAAGGCTATCCGCGCGAGCGCTTCTGCGCCAGATT
>JBOIEE010000311.1:0-11964 GCA_050740975.1 Gammaproteobacteria bacterium
TATTGGAGCAGGTCGTGCCCAAACACGGTGGCCGGATCGTGGACACTGCGGGTGATGGGGGGTTCAGCTGTTTTGCCAAGGCCGAGCAAGCGGCCGAGGCTGCTGTGCAACTACAACTCGCACTGTGCAAGGAAAACATCAATCGGGAACGGGACCACCAGCTTGTGGTACGCATCGGTATCCATTACGGGCCGGTTCTCACCGACAATGTGCTGGTCACCGGTGACGCAGTCAATCTTTGTGCGCGCGTAGCCGCGGCTAGTGAGGGTACCGAGATCCGCCTTACGCGGGAGGAGTTTGCGGAATTGTCCGGTGCCCGTCGAGTCTGCTGCCGCGCCCTGGCCCCGATTGAGCTTAAAGGAATCGCCCAACCGGTACCAACCCTGGTGTTGGAATGGCGGGATCCGAACCTCTTTCCCACGGCGTTCCGGATCGAAGAAACATCAAGTGTCTGCCTCTTACTGAGTCAAGACATCATCGGCTTCGGCCGTTTGCGGGAAAACAACGGCATGCCGGCCAACGATGTCGTTCTCGCCCACCCGGATCCAGACCAGAACATGCGGATCAGCCGCTGGCAATTCGAGCTCAGGCGGGACACGGAAGGACTTTTTCTGCGCCAGATATCCGACACGAGCATTACAGAAGTCGACGGCGCAGCAGTACCCCGAGGTACGCGGGCACAGATCAAACCGGGTACTGAAGTTCGCGTTGGGCGGGCCCTTACCCTACGCTTTTTGTCGGGCTACGCGCCGGGATCCGGAAGCGACGAAACCTTCCTGTCCGAGGCATCATTACGGGCGGGGGATTAGCTACAAAGTAGCTCGCTTTGCGGCTCCAGGGGCGGAGCACGAGAGCGATTAACGTTTTGTTACGTTTAGGTTTCCGTTCGCTTGTTTAACAAAGACATACCCCTTGCGCCCCGGCTGCACCAGCTTTTTACCATCGATCATGTCTTCACGCTGAAAAGACACCGTTGCATGGGCTCCGTCGATCTGGATCTGCAACTCCTTCAGTTCGACCCGGAAATCGCCGTATCCGGCCAGGACCCCACGCAGTTTTTCCGCGTTCGCATTGGTGACTTCCCCTAATCCAATCAGCGCGTTAATGTTTTTGTTTTCCCAGGCGCTCTTGTAACTAGCTAACCACGCTTTCACCTCGGCTTCCTGGATGGTCGGCGAGGGTGGCCGTGGGGGTTTGGTCTCGATCGCGGGTGGCGCTGCAGGGGCGAGGATGGCAATGCTCCAACGCTGGGTCACCGTTTCTTGGGCTCGGTCCGAGACTCGGGCCTCTAAGCTATGCTTGCCCGGCACAACCGTCTTGGGAAAATCGAAGCTGCTCTCGCGGGCAAGAAGCTTACCATCGAGCAGCCAGGCGTATTGCAGCGGATCGGCGCGATCCTGATCTGCGGCCTCGATGGAGAATCGCCGCGAGCTTCCGCTTGCGATGTCGACCCACTGCTCCTCCGGGGTGAAATTTACTATCTTCGGAGGTCTGTTCACATCCTCGACACGTGCCTGCCAGAAACGCTCCACCCGGTTCCCTTGGGGATCGCTCACCTTGACTTGGATCCGCTTTGTCTTGTCCCCATCCTGGCCGAAGTCGGGTCGGTATGTCCACATAGGTTTTGTAGCCTGCTGGCGTCCCTCCAGATACCATAGGTAACGCAAGGGGCGCCCGCTTCCACCACTCACGCTCACAGAAAAGCGCTGCTCGCCACCTTCCTTCAGTGCGATGACCGCATCCGGTGGCGAATCGGGTTGAGCTTCCACGATCCGCAAAGGCGATGCCTTGGGTTCGGCCGGAGCCACCTTCACCTCCCAGGTCTTGCTAACGGACAAACCGCCGGGATCCACGATCGCTACCTGCACCCGCTGGCGGCTTCCAGCGGGATCCGCTGTGAATGCCCACTTCTGATCCTCGGCAACCCTTTTACCATCGAGTGTCCAGAGGTAGCTCAGTTGGTCGTCGCGATCGGGGTCCATACCCTGCACCTCGAAGGAAATGGTTTCGCCCGGTTTGGGGGCGAGAGCCTCGCCCTCGGGTGAGGTGTGGATAAGCTTCGGCTCCTGGTTCGTGTTGACCACTTCCACTCCCCAGGCAACTTCGGTTGGTCGGTGCTGCGGATCGGCGACGATGACCTTTACCTTGCGTGGGTTTGAAGACGCCGCGTCATAGTCGGGTGCATAGGTCCAGCTTGCCTCCTCGGTTTGCGGCACGCCGTCGAGCAGCCAGCGATAGTTAAGCGATGCGGGATCTGTCCTTTGTTGTGGCCTTACCGAAAAGGATTGCTGTGCACCCTCTGCCAGCACCACGGGCCTCGTAGGATCGGGATTGGGTATCAGCCTTAGCAGAGAGGAGGGTGCGGTAGGCTGCACGGTCTGCGGCGGTGTTGGCGTGGGCCGGGGTGTTGGGGTTGGCTCCGGCTCCGGTGTCAGGCGCGATAGATACCACCCCCCGCTTACCAATAAAAGCATCGCCACCGCCAGCCAGGGATAAAGCTTGGCGGATCTGCTCGCTTTGGCTGACGACTGTTGAGCTTTCTGCTGCCACACCGCATAAAGCGCAGCCGCTTTCTCGTAGCCCGCCGTGGCTTGAGGATAATCGGAGCCCTCATAAGAACGATGGGCCTGCTGCAATGCTTTGCGCGCTTGCCGCAGCGACCAGCCACGAGCGTCTGCTGTTGTTTCATCCAAGCGCAAGGCCTCGGCACGCGCTCGCTCCGCGTGCTGCCGCCGCAGATGGCTTAAGCCTTCTTCCTGGATCCTGAGGAAGGCAGCCGCCGTTTGCTCCAGTGTTTCTCGAGCGCGTTCGTATTCTTGTTGCCTGAGCGCTTGCTCTCCCTTTTCGAAGAGATCGCTTGCGGCGCTAAGCTTGTCTTGGAATACGCCTCGTTTGATCTCGGGGCTCACCTGTGCTTGGGCGGATAAGGCAGACGTGCGGGCCGCCTCAGCCATTTGGCGTACCCGGGTGTCCTTGGCAAGCGCTCCACTTTGCTGGTACACGGCTGCCGCCTCGCGAAATCCACGCTCGGCCTCACTCCAGTGGCCCGCCGTGAGCGCTCGTTCCGCGTCCTGGTGTAGCTTTTGCCCGCGCAAATAAACGTCGCGGCCATAACGGGATGCCTCTAAATCCCGCGCTGCAATTTGTGCCCGTCCACTTTCCTCTCGTGCAGCACGTGCTTGTTGTTCCGCCTGGTCTCTTTCAGCGGCGGACCGGGCGTCGCCAAAAGCCTGCACCGTAAGGCCGTAGAGGGTAACAGCGTCGGCGTACTGCCCGCGCCCGAAAGCCGTTTCCGCCTCTTGCGCGTGCCGTTCGGCTGTGGCCCACGCCGACGTCGCCCACTCCCGCAAGCTGGGCAATCCTTTCTTTATTTCCACGAGTTGCTCTCGTGCGGCCTCTGCTTCCTCCTGAAGCCTGTGCGAACGAGCATCTGATTGTAGTTGCGACCACAGCTGGGCGGCTTGCTCAAAAGCCTCTTGCGCTTCCTGGTGCGCACCGCGCTGTTCACATTCACAGCCCGCGTTCCAATAGCGCTCTGCTTGCGAGAAAGCCGATTCGAAGCGTTCGTCGGCACCCGCCTCCATGGCTTGCGCGCGCGATCGCTCGGCCTGCTGGCGAGCCCGCTGTGCATCCTGTTGCTGGCGAGCTCGCTTAGCTTCCTGAGCGGCCTGTTTGTACAACGGTTGCGCTCGCTGATAACTCTGGACCGCGTCCTGGTAGGCTTGTTGAGTGAGCTGTTCATCCCCGCGCTGATGCGCCTCCTCGGCTTGCCAATAGGCGAGCTGCTCGGCCACCGCTCCCTCCGCTGCTGCGCCTGCTTGAGCCTGTTCGGTTTCGCGCTGCGCGGTGAACGCCCGCCGGCGTTGCTGCTCAGAACGCGCCTGCTGTTGCGCATGTTCATACTGCGCGAGCGCTTGAGAAAAAATCTCCCGGGCCAGCTGATAATCCTCTTGCGCCAGTGCCGTATCCCCTTGGCGCTCACTGCGCACGGCCTCCCAGAATGCTTCTGCGGCATATTCCTCCACCCCTTCCTTAACCGCCACATCGCGCGCCCTTCGCACCTGCGCCTGAACCTCCTTGGCCTCCTTGGTTTGTTGCTCCTGGAGCAGGTTTTTGGCAAGCACATCGGCTTCTTCAAACAGGCTACTCGCTTCCCCGTACAGCTGAAACGCTTCGCTGTATGATCGGTGTTCCCACAATTCATCGGCCTGCGTCTGCAGCGCCAAACCCTGCGAATAATAGGTTCTGGCCTTGTCCTTAGCACCGGAGCGGTCCGCCTTGACCTTGGCCGCCGCCGTTCGATCCCGTGCTTGGCTGGCCTCATTGCGAGCCTCCTCGTACGCTTCTTTAAACGAGGCCAACGCCGTTTCATAGCTTGCGCGAGCATGGGCGTATTCCTTTTGCTGAAAATGCCTCTGCCCTTGCTCCTCCAGCGCGCAGGCGTGCTCGAACAGCGTGGCGGCAAGCTGTGCGGCGCCTTCTCGTGCGGCGCGATCCTTGTGTTCGGCGAGCTGCTCTTCGAAACGCTGAGCCGAGCGGCGCTCGCGCTCGAGGTCAAGGTTCGGCGCGGGCCGGATCTCGACGGCGGGAATGGTCTGGTCCAAGTCGAACCAACAGGCATCGAGGTCTGTCATAAGTTCCGCCATCGAGCGGTAGCGCTTCGAGCGATCCTTGGTAACAGCCCGCTTTACCAAAGACCTAAAGGAAGGAGGCGTATCGGCGGGGAAGTCGATTTGGTACTCCTCTGCATCAAGTACCCGGGCCACCACGCTGTATTCACCCAAGCCGGCGAAAGGGTGACCCCCAGTATGAGCCTCATAGATCACCATGCCGAGCGCGTAGACATCCGCGCTTCCATCCAGATCTTCGTAACGCATTTGCTCGGGAGGGCAATACCGCAGCGTGCCCAGCACGGTTCCGGCTTTGGTCATGTCGCTATCGCCCATGTCTTTGGCGATCCCGAAATCCATCACCACCACGCGGCCAGAACGCTCTTCGATCATAATATTAGTGGGTTTGATGTCCCGATGGATGACGGGCGGATCGTAAACATGGGCGTAGTTCAGGGCGTCTGCGACCTGTTTCGCGAGGGTGATCACCCGCCGCACCGGGAGAGGACCTGTTTCCGCCATATGGGCGCGGAGGGTCTGGCCTTCGATATACTCCATGACAATATAATGAGACTGCAGCTCTTTGTCCTCGTGGATGTCGATGACGTGCACGATATTGGGGTGGTTCATCCGTGCCAACACCCGCGCCTCGCGGTAGAATCGCTTGACGAGATCGGGGTTCTCGGTGAAGTGCTGGGGCAATACCTTGAGGGCGCAGATGGTTTCCAGGGCGGTGTGGCGCACCCGGTAAACGACACCCATGCTCCCTTGGCCGATCTGGCTCAAGACCTCGTATTTCTGGGAAATAATCATCCGTCAGCCCGCCTCATCGTGCGCTACGTAACGGTGTGGGATTTCGCAGGAGCCTGTCCATCGATTCGGCCGATGCACGAGGACACCTCTGTCGGCGGGGCGCTGGGGCCGAAGTGTCCGAAATTGTTCCAAATAAGGGCCATGATCCGAGGTTCAACATGGCACCCTGGGCCGGACTCGAACCGGCGACCTCCCGCTTAGGAGGCGGACGCTCTATCCACCTGAGCTACCAGGGCACTCAGGATCGATGATAGCAAGAACCAAACAAGCCATCCAAATACATACCCGGCAAAAACGTCAACACGAGGGGGGTGAAGCGGGGAGGCGCAATGGTCCTAGATGCAGCGGGCAATCGTTTACCTATCTATGGAATGCTCCATTTTGCTCCTTACGATTTACTCAAGGGTAGCAAAAAGAGCGGCTTTGCTTGGCCGCGTTGCAAGCTATGCGGTAGACCCGTCTACCGCCCGGTTTTCGAATTAATCGAGGATTAGCTCAACCACTGACCCATGCGGGATCGCAAGCGACCTAACGCTTGGGACCGAAGCTGAGATACACGCGATTCCGTTATGCTCAAAACCTCTCCGATCTCGCGCATGTTCAATTCCTCATCGTAATACAGGGCGATAACCAGCGCTTCTTTCTCCGGCAGAGCCGCTATCTCTTGCGCGAGTGCGCTTTCAAGGCGCTGGTTTTCAAACTGCACCTGGGGGTCGGGCCCAGCGTCTGCCACAGCCTGAGAAAACTCTTCGCCATCGGCTGGCATATCGTCCAGGCTGAGGATTTTATGTTCACTCATCTGGCGTAGAAGGCGATGATACTCGGAAATGTCCAGTTGCATCTGCCTGGCGACCTCATTATCTTTGGCGTCTCGCTTATGCTGGGCTTCGATCTCCCCCACGGCCTGGACCATCTGGCGCACTTTTCGGTACAAGGAGCGAGGTGCCCAATCTCCCTTGCGAACTTCGTCGAGCATTGCGCCTCGAATGCGGATCTTGGCGTAGGTTTCAAAGCTTGCCCCCCGAGACGGATCGTAGTTTTTTGACGCCTCCAGCAGCCCTATCATTCCCGCCTGAGTGAGGTCGTCGATATCGACACACGCTGGAAGCTTGTTTCTTAAGTAAGATGCTACCTGATCGACCAAAGAGGCGTATCGAAGCATGGTGTAGTCTTGGGTGTCGTGCGTGAGTACATGTAACGCTGCGTTTGTCATATCAAGTGCTCCCTCCTTTTTCGCTGCGGTCGGATAGTCTGTTCGAGGAAAAATTCCAGTTTTCCAGTTGGGATCCTTGGGGTTGGCCAGCGGCTGACTCGCTGCGCCAGCTTGATGAACGCCTTGCTGGTATGGCTTTGGGGGTTGGCAGATACCAGAGCTTGTTGAGCGCGCGCGGTCTTACGAAGCTGTGCATCGTAAGGAATTACCGCAACGTTATCGAAAGTCGCGTCCACCTCGCTTTGCGCAGATTCAACCAGCTTGCGGAAAACGAGTATCCCTGTCTTCAGCGGGGTCATGTTCACTAGGACGCGAAAGCGATGGATCGCGTGCTTTTTATGCAATACCTTGATCGTAGCCAACGCATTTGCAATCGAAGCCGGATCATCGCAAACGATAAGCAAGATCTCTTGGGCGGCGCTGCAAAAATTAAGCGTGGCATAAGACATGTCCGCTCCAGTATCGATGATCAAGAAATCAGTCATCTCACTGAGCTCGCTAAAGGCATATACCAATCCCGCGCAGGTGCTGTTATCGAGCCGTGCCTTGGCGCCGGATGAAGCAGGTATGATCTTGACCCCAGCCGGGCCGGGCAGCAGGATGTCTTTCAGGGCGCAGGTTCCGTCGATCACGTGGGACAAGTCGTACGTAGCCTGGATGCCAAGCATGACGGCTACGTTGCCGAGCCCAAGGTCTGCGTCGAGCAGCATCACGCGGTATCCCAGTGCGGAGACGGCCGTCGCTAGATTGATGGCAATGGTTGTCTTCCCTACCCCTCCTTTGCCGCTGGTGACAGCAAGGGTGCGTATGGGAGGCCGACAAGAGGGGGCCATTAGCACGTTTTCGCTCGAGTTCAGCGATTGCATCTGTAGGAAATACCCCGCGATATTAAATATCTGTAAGGCGCCCACCATGGGTTTGAACGGCCGAGCGCTCCGCATCGAGCGTGGACTGGCTCAGCGCGTGTAAGCAATAACGAAGCCAACCGGGCGTTTGTACTGCAACGCCTTGATATCAATCGGCTATATCGAATGATCCTGGGGAGAAGTAGTTTTCTGGCGACGGAATTTTGGCTGCCACAGCGGTGCGCGTCCGACTGCTCGTTGACAGCCGGTTCAGGTCTTATTCTTGCGCCGGAGGAAGGTAGGAACTGTCCTGTCTCAGCAGACCGTACTTACGCATCTTCTCTACTAAGGTGGTACGTCCCAAGCTCAAGCGTTTAGCGGCACGGGCAACCACCCAATCGGTTTCTTCCAAGGCATCTTTTATATAATTGAATTCCAGTTGCGATAAATGGCTTTTCAGATCGATGCCGCGCCTCGGCAAACGCGGAGCTACCGTGATATCGGTGAGACCTACAGGTGGAGCGGTCGCGTATTCGGTCTGAAAGTTGTCGCTGGGCGCTTGGCGTTGATATTTTTCCGGGAGATCGTGCCACTCTACGATGGTGTTCGGGTACAAAATGGTCAAGCGTTCAATGAGATTAGCAAGCTCCCGTACGTTTCCGGGCCAGGGATAGCGGGATAGGGATTGCACCGCCATTGGCGAGAGATGAACTCGCCCGTAGTCTTCGTGGGCAAGCCTTTCCACCAGATCATTGATCAGCAGCGGTAAATCTTCTACGCGCTGACGAAGCGGTGGTGCTTCGATCGGAAACACGTTCAAGCGATAGAAGAGATCTTCCCGGAAGCGTCCCTCCGTGATCGCCTTATCCAAGTTCACGTGAGTCGCTGCAACGATACGCACATCGACGGTTATGCTCCTGTTGCTGCCCACACGCTCAAATGCGTGTTCCTGGAGCACGCGTAATAATTTGACCTGCATCGACAGGCTCATGTCACCGATCTCATCCAGGAAAAGCGTTCCGCCGTCCGCCATTTCAAAGCGCCCTTGACGCGCGGTGATGGCACCGGTGAACGCCCCCTTTTCGTGTCCAAAAAGCTCGCTTTCCAACAGATCCGGGGGGATGGCGCCGCAGTTCAATGGTACAAAAGGTTTATTGCGGCGCCTGGATTGGTAGTGAATGTGGCGGGCAATCACCTCCTTTCCAGATCCAGATTCGCCTGTAATCAGGACGCTGGCGTCCGACGAAGCGACCTTTTCGATCATTTTGCGCACGCTTTGTATGCATGGACTGTCGCCGACCAGATTGCGGAAAAGCTCAGGCGAACGCTGCTGCAGTCCATTAGGGTGGCGGTTCTGGTGGTAGGCTTCGAGCTTCTGCAAGGTGGTGCTAATCTCGTGATAACGCAGCGGCATCTCGATTTGAGCCAAAGTCCCGACCTCCAGTTCGAAGTTCACCCGCTGCAGTCTTGATTTGTCGCTGAGCAACACCACGGGTACATGCGGATCCTTGGCCTTAATGCGGCGAAACACGTCCAGTCGGGCCTTATTCGATCCGCAGTCTCCTAGGCAGAGCAACTTAACCGTCGGTTCGCCGTCCAGGTACGATTCCCAAGTGCTGTGATCGCAGGCAGCGGTCTCGTATTCGAGAAAATCGAAGATCTGGTGCAGGTGACGCCGCTTCTCGGCATCGTTTTCGATGACTACGACCGCCGGAGGGGGTACTAGGTGGGAGGCGTTTTCTTCTTCCATGACATCAAGTAAAGCAACTGCGAACGCTTATTGCAAAAACGCCGTCGTGTTTCTGACACTGAATGTTTTCATCCCTGGGGAGGGCGTTATGGCTCGCTTTGCCGCGCGCCGAAGCTCTTTGTGCTTAATAACGGTAAAATTGAAATGTCCATGAAACTACTGAAGAATCCCAAAGTTGTTGAGGCATTCCACGTATCCTTGAGGCAGGATGCGCGCGAGTTTCCGGCTAATCCCAAGGGTTCAGGCATGTTATTGGAACAGTCATTGCTATCGCGTGGATGTGTTGCCGATCTCGATCCGACTTACCATCGGGATCTTGAACGTAGCGATATGTAGCACGCATCGACAAAAGCGAGAGGTGGCTATGACAACAAACGCTAATATGGGCGGCCGCGACAGGGAAACCTTGGAGGCGGATCTGGGAAAGCTGCTGGCTACCCTCACGGGGAGCAGCGAGCCTATCGAAAGTCTGGCGCAGGATTTTTGTACGCAAAACCCATCCCAGGACCAAAGTTTCAGAAGTTACGAATACCGGCTCACCGTGATCGAGCAGCGTTATCGCAAGCGATTATCAGGGCTCGAAGGACTGCTGGGACAATTGCAATCGACGAGCAGTTTTCTGTCGCGACAACTCAAGGAGTTGCCTTTGTCTCATGCGAACCCTGATCCGATCAAGCGCGGAGCAGCTGCGGGCACGATGAGAAGCGGAAAAAAAGCGGTCTAAGGCTATCCTATGGTAGGCGAAAACAAGCAGTTCTATATTCACAATGCGATCCAGGACTTGATCGATTTGAGCGATTACCTGTTAGATCGCATCCGCGCTGGAGAGTGGGTGAATGCCTCGGACCTTGATCAAGAACGTTGTGAGCGTTTAGGCGATCTTTTTCGTCATTTCAGCGCTGAGGAACTATTGCGCTATGCCGGGACCTTACAACGGTTGCTCGATATAGATACACAGGTGCTGAGTGCGACCCGCCTGGCGAGAGCGGAATACGCCAAGCAACTTAAATCGCTTCAGAAGCTGAAAGAGCGCTATTACATACACGCTCATTCTCAGCGTGTAGTTCCATTGCCCCTTCCCGCGAGACCCAAACAAGCTTCCGTGGAACGGGCTTCCCTTATTCGATCACGATAAAGTCTGAGGGAGGAGATCCCTCGAATATCGCCCGGTAGCTTGCGTACACCGCTCCTACGGTGACCGGGATCAGAATGAGAAACCCCAAAAAGAACACTAAAGAAGCAAGGGCCGCGAGTCCAAGGTAGATCAATCCCGCTGCCGTCAAAGGACCAATGTTGCGCCAGCAGGCTCCGAAACTACTTTTGATCGCTGCGACCGGATCCAGGCGAGCAAAAAGAACCAGCGGAACGGCGTAGAGCAAGGCCATGCTCATCAGCGCAGCAAATGTCAATATCACCAGCAAACCCAGCATAGCTCCCCCGCTAAGGTCCAAAACCGGCGCTTCGCCGGGCGTGATTACTAAGAATTGCGAGAACCCTAAAACCATCGCTATGCCCAGCATGGTGGCCTGGGCGCCAAGCGCGAGCACCCCGAGCATCAACATCGGGGCGCGCCGATCGGGATCCATCAAGGCCGAAAACAAATGCTTGAGATGCAACTTACCTCCCTGAAACGACTCCCGCACCCCGTGCAATAAGCCACCATAGAGAGCCGGGGTCAGCAGGGCGAGCGCCACCTGCCCGACCAATGGGACGAGTGTCAGGGCGATGTTGATGGCGAGAAACGCAAAGGTCAACAACACCCAGAGACCGGGGTCTTTGGCAAAAACACGCCAGCCTTCCGTATACCAGCTCCACACTATGGAGGAATTGATTTTTTTTGCTTCCATTTTTGTCCCCTGAGTTGTGATGTCATTTTTTTGTTTGCTTGGCGCACGCGGTCCCATCGGTCTGATACGGAACCACGTTTTCCTGCTCGTTGGGATCGTTGCGCGAGACGATCGCGACCGCAGGACTGTCCTTGCTCAGATTGCGCGGCTGATGGGGAACGTTGGGCGGGATGAAGATGAAATCGCCGGCGCGGTTGAGCACCGATTTACACAAACCTTCGCCATAGCGTGTCTCTACCTGGCCTTGCAGCAGGTAGATCGCGCTCTCGTGATCCCGGTGATAATGGGGCTTAGCGGCCGTACCGGGTGGAATGCGCACCACGTTCATGGAAATGGCCGTGGACCCGGCCGTCGCTTGCGAGATCCCGATGAAGGCCGGTAGGTCCTGGCGTGTCACCTGCTCTGTCGGCGGCCGCACGGTAACGATCTCCTGCAACCGAGACGTCGTCGTGTTCTGGTCGTTTGAGATAGGTGCTTGGCCAAAGGCCGCCACTGCGCCAGCCACGAGGCCGATTGCTTGTATGTGGATTAACGCCAAACGTTTCACCCCTCCTCGATTGGCACAATGCGCCTCGGCCATACTAATTGTTACAGGTCAAATAAAGCATGTGCCGCGGTGGCCGAACTTCGATCTTAAAAGGAGCGAAACGTTCCAGCAAGGTGTAGCCCACGATACCGTAGCTATGACGCTTATTCACGGTAAAGATCATGTCTATGTCATCGACCTTGCAGCCGCCGAAGGAAACCGTAGCGTGAAACACCTCCACTGTGCTGGAAGCGCCATGGGCCAGTGTCACCCGGGCAAGATAACCGCTTTCGCGGATCAAACCTCCTTCCTCTAAGGTCGCCGCGATGGTGTCGGGAAAGATCAGTCCGACCGTGGAGC
>JBOIEE010000312.1:0-3861 GCA_050740975.1 Gammaproteobacteria bacterium
GATGGCCGCAAACAGAGGCCTCAACTCGATGTTGGAGACCACTGCATTATTTACCTCCAGAAGAAGGCGCAGGTGGTCGCGCTCCAGATCCAATTGGCCCTGTAGCCGCTTGCGCTCGGTGATGTCCTCGACCAGCGCCATGATAAAGCCGGGCGTGCCCTCTCCGCCGGGGACCCGGGAAATGCTATTGCTCACCCATAGGATCTGGCCGTCCTTGCGCCGGTAGCGCTTCTCGATCTGGACCTGCTGCCGATTCTCTTCCAGAAAATCCGTGCAGAGAGCCCAGTTGCTCTCTCGGTCGTCCTCGTGCGTGACATCCAGCCAGGAGCGCGCGCGTAATTCGTCCTCGGTGTAGCCGAGCATCGCCTGATAGACCGCGTTCGTTGCGAGGAAATGCCCGTCGAGGTCGGTCAGCGCTATGCCGATAGCGGAATTCTCAAAGACCCGCCGCCAGCGCTCTTCGCTGTTGCGCAGCAGATCTTCTGCCCGTCGCCGTTCCAGCTCCGCACCGGCCCGCACGGCAAAGATCTGCAGCATGGATTGGGCGAGCTTGGGATTGGCGATCGGGCGGCTATAGAGCACCACCATCAGGCCCAGGGCACGGCCGCTCGAATCAAAAAGTGGCGTTCCCACATAGCCTTCGACCTTCATGTCTATTAACAAGCGATCTTCAGGAAACAATCGCTGCACCTCGCTCGGGTACGAGCACATGCTCTGGCTCACCACCTCTCTGCAGGGGGTGTGCGTTAAATCGTATTCAAAGTTATCGACAATGTTACCGTGCGCGTATACGGCGATCGTCCTTACCCGCTCGAGTTTGTTTTCCATGAGCTCCCCGATGAAGGCGTGATCGGCTTGCAGGGCTCTGGCAAGATGCGCGACTAATGAACCAAAGAACGTTTCACCGGTCGCAGCGGAAACTCCCTTGGCGATGTGGAGCATGCTTTCTTCTGCCTGGCGGCGCTCGGCGGTGCCCCGGATGAGGGCTAGGATAAGTGTGTTCCCGTCGACTTCGACCCGATTCAACGAAACCGCTACAGCGATCTCACTCTCGTTCTTACGCTTCGCGTAGAGTTCCCGATCGGGATCCGTCGCGCTCATGTCAGGCTGGAGCCGATCATGGTGGCCTTTTCGAGCATCGCGGGATGGGCTTTGACAGAGGTCAGGCAGAAGAACGTCGACAGTCAAGCTCAGCAAGTCGTCCTGGGGGTATCCAAAGATCTCCTCGGCTCTGGCGTTGACCAGAACGATCCTGCCTTGAGATTCGAACATGACCAAGGCGTAAGGCGCAAGCTCGGACAAGCGCTCGAAATTCGCCAGATTCCCGGAAATCATATCGGTACTCTTTAGGGTCGGCTCCGCCAACCGCCGAAACCTGGACCGAATCCCTCTGGTATTGGCCTCAGGAAGCGCCTCCTATCGAATGGACCTTCCGGAAGCCACTGGCCGGCGGAATGGGCTTAACCAGGACCGGGGCAGTGCGAGCCGGTCATCAACACCGCCGAAATGGCTTGACGATGGTAACAGAGGTCCACCGACCATGACCAATCCCGTGCGGCAACAGCGCTTTAAGCCGGGCTAGGACCAGGAACCAGGTGTTGATCAAATTTGCGCATCAGCTCCACGAGTTCCTCGTGCGTTCGCTGCCGGCTGTCGCGGGTGAGCTCTGCCAAGCCTTCAAAGTACCCTTCACGCGAGTCGGCGGGGCAGAACAGGATGAGAAGCTTTGATCGCTGGGAGCCTGGATTCGAGAAGCCATGCGGGGTGCCCTGCGGGACCAGCATGAAGGTGCCGGGCGACGCCATCACCCGGCGTTGCTCAAGGAGGAGTTCCACCTCGCCTTCCGCCACATAGAACATTTCCGTCAATCGCTTGTGCAGGTGAGGACGCGCGCCTTCGGCGCCCGGCCATCACGTACTCGAAGAGCCCGAAATGGCCTTGGGTGTCCTTGCCCGTCACTAGGAAGGTGCAACGGGTTTGGGCACCGATCTTCACCATCGACCTTCCCCCGGTTTGAGAATGGTCGGTAGGGACATGTAGCATTTTCTCCTCTCGGTTTCTCGAACGCCGTTCCGATAGCGTCGCGGCGCGCACAAGCGGTCCTGTGCCGACAAGGACCGGAAGCGCGCGACGACCCCTCACTGAAGCCACGCCGCGGGCCGTGAAGTCCGGGGTTCACAAGCACCGGATAGTCAGTATAACCCCGTTCTCCAGCTGCGCGCGTGGTCCTGATCAATTCATCGTACTTGGGATCGTATTGTTCCAAATCGTGCAACAGTTCATCGCATTGGGCTAAAAGCGCTATCAATGTTTCTAAGATTTCCTGCTCGCGTTCCGGGGATCCGTATCGGTGAACCGTGCCCTCTGTCGTCATCGTTGATTATCGCATATGGTATTAGGTCATATTTTTTAGTTTCTTGCGTAGCGTTGCGCGGTTGATCCCCAACATCTGGGCCGCGCGTGATATTGCCTCCAGCATGATTCATGACCAACTCAAGGAGGGGCCGCTCCACTTGGCAGATGACCATCTGGAAGATGTTGCCGGCTTCCTGGCCATCAAGATCATCAAGATAGGCCTGAAGCGAATCCCTTACACCGCGCGCGATCGTGGCGGGCGCGCGTTCACGAGGGACTTCGATATGGATGCGTGCGTGATTGATGTTCTTGCTCTCCCCCGAGGAAGCCTCGTTAAGGTGATTTCATTCGATTTCTCCTCGGTCTTCTGTTGACCCAACACCAAACCGTTGCGACTCGCCCACGCGCTCACCAGGTGAATCGCCCCTTTGCGCGAGGACCGATCAAAGGAGCGCCGCACCGTCTTCCCATCAATGGCCACCACCTCACCTTCAGTAACCCGGTGCACCGCATTCACCCAGTTCGTAAAACACTCCTGTAACCCTTTGGCCGAGATCCTCGAGAGCACCCGCGCAATGGTGTCATGGGCCAGAATACTGTTCTCCAAGGGGATAAACCTCCTCAGCCATTCGAGTTTCGTCTGGCCATATTCTTCGATCGCTTCCCACCCTTCCGCACCACTTAACACCCCACAAATCGCCAGCACCAAAATGTCCACCAAGTTATGCTTCTTGTGCCGCTCAATCCGTGGATCTTCCAGAATCGAAAAGTGTGCAACAATCGATGCGTCGGTTCGCTGTGCCATGAGGATCTCCCCTCAAAAAGCGATACTCGATCACGATAACCGCCTGTTGTCAATAGTTTTTTAGTGATCTGGCCCTGCCCGCCATGGCAGTCTAAAAGAGAACGGGCTGTATAAGTGTTATGCTAGCTCTGATCCTTTCCACTAGCTAGGGAGCCCGTGGGCACCTGCTCATATGGCAAACGGCGATGCTGCTGGTAGCCACATGCTCTATGCTTTGCTCCTTTCCTGGCGTCCTTACTAGCGCTCGACCCATGTCTAAAGGGAACGATACGGGCACAAGATCGGCCATCACTCGGCCGTCACGTACAGATGACCGTTCAAAGCACCATGGGACAAGCGGTTCCTGGCCTCGTAACTACCGTAAATACATGACGGTAGTGACGACGCCTGGGTGGTTGAAGTTCGATTAGAAGCCACAAGAACTGCGCCAAGGAAACCGGGAGGCTCAAACAGTTGTCAGCTTCCCAAGCTGACAACGATGGTTCCCCATCACCAGAACCTAATGATTTTATGGCTATTGCGTTTGCGCTTCCAAATGCCTGATATAGAATGTCAGCATGTCCATTTTCGTATTCATACAGCGCCTTCTCGAGGTCAAGGCACACCTCTCTGGTGAGGAGTGAGGAGTATTAGAGCCATGCGAACGAAGAGCATTGCTGTGGCTGCCGCCGTGGCGGGGACGGTCTTGGTCGCGATCGCGT
>JBOIEE010000313.1:0-7265 GCA_050740975.1 Gammaproteobacteria bacterium
CGTTAGCCGCTGGTTTCGAATAGGATCTCTTCATGGTAAAGATCGCGACCGCCACAATGAGTGCGGCAATGAGCAGCAAGATCCAGATATACGCTCCCACGTAGCTCATGACCACGAAGCTCGCGCCGAGAAACACGCCTACGCCCATGAACCGCCGATCCAGGTGCACCCCGTAGAGAAAGGTTACGAGCGCAAAAAGGAGCAGAGTGATCATGCCCATAGTGGCTCGCGGTATATTGCCTGCGCTCAGCAGCGTGTAAGCCAACTCCACGGCTAACAGAAGGCCCCCCCAATGCAATAGCTCCGTAAGAAATAAGCGTGTCCATTTATCCCCGGTACCCCGGCTACGCGCCCGTTGAACGAGGAAACAAAAGGCACCAAACACAGGAATCATCGTCAGCCAGTACAGATGGCTCTGGTCCCTGTTGACATAGGTGATGGCCACACCAAGAAACGCCAGCCCAAACGTTCCGCCTAGCACAAACACGTCCGTCGTCAAACTACCGAAGAGGGTAAGCTTCGGGGGTTCTTCCTCGGTGGCAATACGATCTTGCTCTAACATGTCTCAACGCCTTTTAACTCTCAATAGGAATGTTCGGCAAGCTTTGTGCCGCGCACGGCGTATCGAGGCTAAGACCCTCTTGCTCGAGGATTTAATCGCTCGCTCATAGGTATTGGAGCTTCTCTGTCGCAGAACGCAGGGGTAACATCTACCGGTAAACTCGGTAAGCTTTACAGAAGCCGCTAGCCTGTGCAGAAGAACTTGGATCCTCATGCGTGGAGAGGACGGCGTGGTCGGCGGCATGTTTAAGGCCGGCCTAGAGCTACGACACCGCCCGAGCCGATTTTTCCTTCGTGCCCGATTGAGATCCAGTTCGGGTAAGACTTACAGCTCCAGCCTGAAATTCTTACCGACGAACCTTGGTGGAGGACTGCATCCATCTGTACGTAGCGTAGTCATCTCGTTGTTCAACGAAGCTTAACCTATTACCTCGCCGTTGGCCTAGAACTTGTGAGAGGTTAAAGCAGTATCATGCATCTATCGAAGGAGGTGGACTCATGAACCCCAACGAAGACCGCTGGCATCAATGCTACTGGAAAGAGTGGGACGCGATCAAAAAACGATGTGACGAGCTGACGTGGCGTGAACGGGCCAAGGACGGCCCCACTCAAAACAAGGTGAAGCTTTCGCGTCTCGCGGTGCATCTCCGCAAAGCTTAACTACGGCGCAGTGGGGCAAACGGCCTTAAAGCCCGTGTCCGCATCGCGTTTAGGGCGATCGAGGCGGTTGCTCAACTGCGGTTTCTAGCTAGGATTAAAGAGAAGCGGCCGTTTTGCTAGATGTGCTCGTACGCGATCTGCGCGTAGTGAAGGGGACCGTTTCGGGCGTCCTCATCAATAACACGGGATAAGAGTTGCAAAGCGTGGATCTATTGATCCGCTATAACTGGAACAACTTGCCTTCGCCTGGACAAGACAATAGCCCAAGCAAGGCGAACGTATCAGAAGCAGATCTCGGCTGGGGAAAAGGTGCCGTTCACCTGTTACCCGGAATCGCGTCGGTCCCAACGATCCGACGGCTTGACCTCTGTGGTCGTTGTCAGCTTCAGGCTGTAGTGGCCGTTTTGGGCCGTTGTCTCGAATCTTCCATCAGAGCTTGCATTTAGGATGAACTCCTGCTTCGAAACCGCTTCAGCCGCACCAATCTATCCTACGAAGCGGTAGATCTCAGGCTGTCTTTGAAGCCCTTTGACTGGCTTCGGATCTATGGGCGCGGCGGTGCGATCATTCGCAGCGAGCTAGACCTGGATCCATAGACAGCCCTCGGCAGTTAATACTTAACATGTGAAACTGAGCGGTACTGGAGCTGGTAACAAATTACCATCGCACCGGTAAAATTTGCAGCATGAATCGGAAGTAGGTTCCCCTCAGTAAAGCCCCCTCATGGCTCGGTGAACGGCTGCCGTATTGATAAGGACCTGTTTATCCTGTTTATCCCTCAGCGTAGCGATTCTGGCACACAAGTTGAGTCGGTTGTTTTGAAACTCCAGAGGAGACCATAGAAATGAAAACTGAAGAGATCTACAGATTTGAACAGGTCTACGAGCAACCGCAGAGGAATCGATTAGCGGTGCAGGAAGCGGCGGAGATTTTGGGTGTGCGCGCGCACACGCTGCGCTATGGCAGCGCACGATATGAAACGCAAGGTTTGGATCCCGTCGAGCCTGCGTGGGCCAGAGCTGTTCCGCTCGATGAGCTCCTGGAGTTCCAGGAGCTTCGTTAAGGCCAATCGCAGCCGCGAGACTGATGAAGCGGTCCGCACTCTGACGGCAATCCAAGGGCTTCGGATCCGCATTCGGATTAAGTGAGACTGAGGTTCTTACAATGACGCTTGCGAGAGAACGCTTGCGAGAGAACGCGTACGCCTCGCGGCGGTCGGGGATATCCATTACACCCGCGCCTCCCAGGGCACGCTGCAGAGCCTCTGTGCCTTCGTAGCCGAGAACGCTCTGCGCGGTCGACGATGCATGGTTCGAACATGCCGCTGGCGCAGAGGTGCTCGGGATCTCGGTACGCCTCTGCCCACCCGAGGAGACGATCTGGTAGAAGGCTTTCATCGCCGAGCGCGAGCGCTACGATGGCGCCGACGTCGCACATATGCTCAAGGCTTGCGGCGAGACCTTGGACTGGCCGCGCCTGCTGCGCCGCTTCGATCGCCACTAGCGCGTGCTCATGAGCCATATCGTGCTGTTTGGCTACATCTATCCAGGCGAGCGGGAGATCCCAGAGTGGGTCATGGAGTATTTTATCGAGAGACTGCAGGATGAGATGTGCTCCACCCCTCGCCCCAATCGAGTTTGTCAAGGCACCGTTTTGTCCCGCAGCCAATACTTGGTCGACGTCATGCAGTGGGACTACGACGACGCCCGGCTACGCCCCTGCGGTTCACTTTCGAGCGAGGAGATCGCCCATTGGAGCGCAGCGGCCGAGCTTGATTGACCGCCATGCCTTGCGGGCAACGCAGCGGATGGGCTGGGCGATAGCCTTGCGTCTTTCCGATCGATGATCGCGGCGATCCGAAAGCCGGTAATTCTTTCAGGGTAGCGCGGCATTTATTACCGATTGTGGAAACTGAGTCTGGGCTCACTTAAGGAGCACAGACCTTACGTAAGGTCCAGAGATTTCACCCTGTGCATCCGGCAAGGTGATCGCCGTAGCTTACCAAGCCGCGATGAAGTCGTTGTTCTGAAAGGGCGCCTGCTCGAAGTGGACATTTCGGTAAGGTCTACTTCGATCGTTACCTCGATCGGTAATTTTTACCGATCAGGCTTGCTCAGATGTTCCTCGGTGAATCGGGCATCGCATTGATAAGTCGGCTGAATTAATGGTCTTGTCCGGTATTGCTACAAGGCATGCGCAAACTAAACCACGCGAGCGAGGCTCGTGATCCGAAAATCCACAGTACGGAGGTAACCATGAAATTGAGCAAGACCTTGATTCCCGCGCTGGTCTTACTAGCCGGTACGGGCTGGGCGATGGCGGAGGAAGAATCGGTGGAGACGCTCCCTCGCTTCAGCCAAGTGGATAACGGACCAAAAACGGTGGGATCTCCAAGACCGAGGCCGTCCAAGTGCCTGGCTTAGCCGAGGTGTTCGCGCAGGTGGACATCAACGCGGACGGTTGGGTAAACCAGGACGAATACAGGGCCGTGGAGCAAGCCTCAAGAGGAACCTAAGTCAACTCCTAGGCCGCCCATGGCGGCCGCAGGACGGAGCCAACCCGCCTGGGAGTCACGTGTTCTAGGGGGAACGCGCGCAACCTCCGGGCGGAGTACTCCCATGGCAATGAGATCACGCCCGCGAAACCGTTTTTGGAGGTCGCCATGAATTATGACGAGATCAAAGGCCTTTTAGGAAACGAGTTGTCAGCGGTCGAAACATACGAACGGGCCGTCGGGGAACGAGCGTGGGATCTTCTTCGAGCTGAGCAAACCCAGCATTTGGTCAATATCCTTGTCGACCACCTGGCGGCCGCTTCGCAACTCCAAGCCGAGATCCAACAAATCACGAGTACGCCAGTCGATGGCACAGAAAAACGAGAAATCTGGTTCACGTGGGGTCTAGAGGCTAGGAGACTGTTCGGCGATGCCGAACTTTTAGCGACGAGGCCACGATCCAGGCGCTGAAGGAGGGCGAGGAGAGGAGCCTTAAAGGCTATCAAAACATCCTCCAAGATCCCGCTTTGCCAACCCCCATGAAGACCCTCGTCGATAGCCTGGTAACGAAGCAACGAGCGCACATACGGGCCTTACAGCGGTTGATGGAAAATTTTCGCAATCACCCTTCAACGAACCCGGCGCTCAAACGCGAGGAAAGCGAAGACGCTTTAGACAAGGTGTTGCAAGACACCTCTTCTGCGAGTGATCCGCTGGCCATTATACAACCGGGACACAAGGCCCCGACAGTATGAACTGGGATAGAGCACTTTTAGCCAGTCTTGTCGTGATCGTGCTAACGGCGCTCAATGCTTGCGCGCGGGAAGGGAGGCTTTATGATAACTAAAAAGCCGTTTTTGACCGATATCTCAACGCTCCCCATCACCCGGCGCCTGCTGGAGGAGATCCTGGCCGTTGAGGAGGAGCACGCCGACGATCTGGTCAATCTTCTCGAACGCCTGGAGCGCTGAGGTGCCGGCGCCTGCTCTGCATGGCGATCGTGAAACAAGCGAGCCTTGACGAACCCACGCCAAAGTGCTTTGAAAAGGTCGAACAATGCGTGGAGGAGGTCCTAGCCCGGGTGGGCTATCACATCGTCCTCGCCATTTCGGTAGGTGTGGGCAAGCCCAATCAACTGGTGAACGCGTTTTTCCACCGGGCGCGGGGCGGGATCGCCGCATTGCGCTTCGGATCTTGACCGGGCTCACGCTGGAGCGCCCGAGGGGGACCACCGAAATTGAGCGTGCCTTCCTCAGGCCGTTCATCGCGCGAGTATACGGGGACTACCCCGAGCTCGAGTACGTCAAGGCGCTGCGCGAAAACAACTTGCCGCCCAATATCGAGGTCGCCGAATTTTTCTTCACGCCCGGGGCCTACATCGAGGTCGAGGCGGCCCAGCAAAACTATATCAGCAGTAACTACACCCATGCCGTGCGCGATCTGATCGATCAGGGGGTCAATGTCGTCACTCAGCTAGTAGCCAAAACGCTCATCGAAGGGCAGATTTGGTACAGCCTGGGCTCGTATCCGGACTTAACGCCGGATCTCGCTTCCTGCCTCCGTGCGCAAGAACGGCAGGGAAAGCGGATCGCCCTCATCGGCCAGGTCAATCAACAGCTGCCGTTCATGTATCACGACGCGCTGCGGGCGCCAGCGCAGTTTGATGCGATCGTGGACTCGCCTGCCTATTACACACGCCTCTTCGGCACACCCAAGAAGCCAGTCCGCACCCAAGACGCTTTGATCGGGCTCTATGCCAGTACCCTTATCAAGGACGGGGGCACTTTGCAACTCGGGATTGGATCGCTCGGCGATGCGATTGTCTATGCTTGCATGCTGCGCCATCAAGACAACGCGACCTATCGCCAGCTCCTGGCCGATACCGGTATCAGGTACCGGTTTGGCGAGGTATTCGAAGCGATCGGGGGCGACGGCCGGTCCGATCAGGGCCTCTACGGTGCAACCGAGCTCCCCACAGACGGCTTCCTGGAACTCTACCGGAGCGGCATCCTCAAGCGCCGTGTCACATTGCCCTGCAGCGGCTGCTGAACGCAAGGCGTATCGAAGAGGACGTTACCCTCGCCATGCTCGATGTCCTGATCGAAGAAGGCGTGATCCACGTACGGCTGACCCCTCAAGATTTCGCATTCCTGAAGCGCTTCGGCATTTTTAAACCGGATCTGTATCTCTCGGGTGAAGAGATCATCGTCGCAGAAGGCCTGCGCATCGGCATTGATCTGTCCCATCCGCTGCAGCGCGAGGCGCTGCAGCGCCACTGCCTCGGGGAACGCTTGCGGCGCGGGATCCTCGTGCATGCCGCCTTCTTCCTCGGGCCGCACGCCTTCTATGAAACCCTGCACGGTTTAAGCGAGGAGGAACGTCAGGCGATCGGCATGGCAACCGTCAGCCGAGTCAACCAATTATCCACGGCGCCGGCGTTATATGCCCCGCAGCGCCGAGAGGCGCGGTTCTTGAACAGCGCGCTCATGGCCACGCTGAGCGGGGCAGTGGTCTCCGATGGCTTTGAAAACGGACAGGTCGTGAGCGGGGTAGGGGGGCAGTACAATTTCGTCGCCATGGCGCATGCCTTGCCTGATGCCCGCTCCATCATCCTACTCCGGAGCACGCGCGGCGAAGGGCGCGATGTGGTCTCCAATTTAGTATGGCACCATGGCCATATCACCGTGCCCCGGCATCTGCGGGACATCGTAGTTACCGAATATGGCATCGCCCCGGTCCGGGGCTGCCCGGATAAAGAGATCATCGCGCGGCTCTTGAATATCACGGATTCGCGTTTCCAGGAGCCCTTGTTAAAGACCGCTAAACGGGCCAAGAAGCTGCCTGCCGACTACAGGATCCCCGACGCCTTCAAGCAGAACTTCCCCGGGCGCCTGGAGGCCGAGCTCAAGCCCTATCGCGAGAGGGGATCCTTTCCCGAATTCCCTTTCGGCAGCGACTTCACGATAGAGGAACAGGTGTTGCTCAAGGCTTTGCGAGGGATGAAGGCACGGGGGTTGGCTGCCCATCCGGGCTCTGCTCGAGACGCGCAAGGTCAAGGCGATCCCGACGGGCGCCGGGCCCTACCTCCAGCGCCTCGATCTGATTGAGCCCCGCACGCTCAAGGACAGGCTGATGCAAAAGCTCTTGGTGCTCGAGCTGTTGGAGGCCGGTTGTCTGTGATCGGTGGCCATCTCAGTTTCTTAGTTGGCGCAACGGAGCGTCTGGCCGCCGACCGCGCTTGTTTTTTGACTCGCGCTTCCACTCATGAAGATCTTCAACTGTTCCGTCTGCGGGCAATTGATCTTTTTCGAAAATGTGCAATGCATAGGCTGTGGTCATACGCTGGGTTATCTACCGGATAGAGGGCTGCTGAGCGCCCTCGAGCCGCAAGCAGATGGGCAATGGCGGGCGCTCGCGCCAGAGGCTAGTGTAGTGTCCAACAAATAGATGGTGTTATGACGCGAATTCAGTTATGCTGATTCATGTCCAGAACAAGCGCGATTGTGAACCTTGCGGATGCTGACCGGCAGCGACTTGAGGGCTGGGTGGC
>JBOIEE010000314.1:0-12748 GCA_050740975.1 Gammaproteobacteria bacterium
CGCCAGCCCCGCAGGGTGAGGCGCAGGGAAGCGCCGAATAAAATGATCGGAACTATGGACCGATTTCCCACCGCCGCAGTAGGTTCTTCCTAAGTCCGACAGGCTCCTAGAGTTGAGAAAGCAGTTCGTTTAGCACCGCTAAAGCGTGGGCGACCGACTGGGATCGGATCGCCGCTCTATCGCCAGCAAACCGTTTGGTCTCGGCAAGCGCGGGGCGCCCAGCGTGCGCCCAGGCGAAGCATACCGTGCCCACAGGTTTTTCTCTGCTACCCCCCTCTGGCCCGGCGATCCCGGTTACCGCGATCCCGATCTGCGTCCGGCTGCGGGCGAGGGCCCCTTGCGCCATCGCGCGCGCCACCTGCTCGCTTATCGCGCCATGGCGGGCGATGGTTTCAAGCCGCACGCCCAGCATCTCCTGCTTGGCTTCGTTGGAATAGGTGATAAAGCCCCGGTCATACCATTGCGAGCTTCCGCCCACGGAGGTGATGGCTTGCCCCAGCCAGCCACCGGTGCAGGATTCGGCCGTCGCGACTTTAAGCTCCCGTTCCTTAAGCTGCTTACCCAAGTCTGCCGCTAGCCGGGTTATTTCCTCTTCGCTCACAATTAGGAATGTCATACCAGGGCCCCGAGACGATGCTCGTCACCACCGTCTACTCCCCGCGGTACCAGGCGCGAGCGCTCGGCGGCTATAGGGGATTCCCCTTATCGTCTTGTAACCGGCTGGTAATTCCGATCAGCTCGACGAGTGTTCTAGCGCCCATCTTGTGCATAACACGGGCGCGGTGGATCTCAACCGTCTTCTCAGAGATCCCGAGCTCAACGGCGATCACTTTATTCGCCTGCCCGCGTGTCACCCGATGTAGCACCTCCTGCTCCCGCGGGGTGAGGCATTGGAGGTGCCTGCGCAGCTCGGCGCGCTCTCGCGCTTGGGCAATTAGCCCTCGATTTCGGCTAAGCGCTTTCTTTACCTTGGCCACGATCTCGCCTTCCGCGAAGGGTTTCTGGACGAAATCGAAGGCACCTTGCTGGACCAAGCGCACGGCTGTGGGAATGTCCCCGTGAGCGCTGAGGAAGATCACCGGAAGCGTGCTCCCCTGTTCCTGCAACTGCTGGAATAGCCCTGATCCGTCCATGCCTGGCATACGCAGATCGAGCACCACGCAACCCGGGCGCTGCGCTTCCCGGGAAGCGAGAAACGCCTCGGCGGACGCAAAACTCTGGGCCGCGAGCCCCGCCGATTCGAACAGCCAAACCAGCGAGGCACGTACATCCTCGTCGTCATCGACGATCAACACGGTTTGCTCAGCGGGCACCGGGGATCGCCTCCTTCACCGGCGGCAGGACGACGTGAAACGTGGCTCCCGGAGACCCTTGGTCGTCGGCCCAGATGCGCCCGCCGTGGCGCTCGACGATGGGCCGGCACACGGCGAGGCCCATCCCCAGACCGCGGGGCTTGGTGGTGAAAAACGGTGCGAACAGGCGATCTCGCACCGCTGGAGCGATACCCGCACCGCTGTCGCAGACCTGGATCTCGATCTCCCCTTTCGCGGTCAGCCCGGTGGTCACAGTCACATGGCATGCTCCAGACTCGGTACCCTCCATTGCCTCCGTGCCATTGGCGAGGAGATTAACCAGCAGTTGTTCGATTTGTACCTGATCGCCCGCGACCGGGGCCAGTTCCTCGGCAAGCCGCATCCGCAGGCGCACCTGGTAGCGTTTGGCCTCGGGTGCGAACAGATGAACTGCCTCACGCACGCTTTGGTTCACATCGACCGGTCTAAAGCTCGCATCGCTCTTGCGCGTGAACTCGCGCACGCTCCCAACCACGTTTGCGGCGCGCCGCGCGATGCGTGCGGTCTGATCAAGCATCCCCCCGAGCGAGGGGTTGGCTTCGATCTCGCCCTGAAACCGTAACTTCGCCCCTTCCACATAGTTGACGATGGAGACCAGGGGTTGGTTCAATTCATGGGCGAGCGCTGCCGCGCTCTCGCCCAGCACCGCCAGGCGTTGCCCATGCGCCAGAGCCGCCTGCTGTTTGCGTACTCTTTCCTCAGCCATTCGCTCTTCCGTGACATCGATACAGGAGCCGATGTAGCCGAGGAACTTCTCTTCGGGGCCGAAACGGGGGATGCCGTTACAATGGATCCATCGATATTCACCGTCGGCGCGCCGCCGCCGGTATTCCTTGGTAAAAGGCTTGCGGGCGTCAAAGGCCGTCTGATAGATATCGAGGCAGCGCGCAAGATCCTCCAAGTGCACCCCTTCGATCCAGCCATTGCCAAGGTCCTGCTCCATGGAACGTCCGGTGAAATCCAGCCATGGCTGGTTGAAATAGGTGCACAGTTTGTCCGGCCCCGACATCCAGATCATGACCGGGGCCGAATCGCACACGGTCCGAAATCGCGCCTCGCTTTCCTTAAGCGCGGCCTCGGCCTGACGGTGCTCCGCGATCTCAGCCCCCAACTCGCGATTGACGGTTTCCTGGCGCCGCTTGGCTACCCTAATACCTTGGAGTAGAGCGAGATTTTCGAACCGGAGCTTGAGTGATTCAGTGACCGAGTCATGGGCACGAGATGACATGATGCGCATAAGCACAATGAATAACAATGACATCGCGCCCATGCCTATGGAAACGTCGTCTCCAACGAGGAAAAGCCGTAGCGCATACGGAAGAACCGCAGGCATAATGAACATCGAATAGGCGCCGCGATAGGGAGCCAAGTAAGACATCGCGGCCGCCGACATTCCCGCTAACACGAAACCGATCAGCACTTGATGCACATGGCTGTGCTCCGGAAACAGCAGGATCCCCGTCAGCCCCCAACCCGCGCCTGCCAATCCCACCCCAACGACGAAGCGAAAACCCCAAGCTTGCGCGTTGGCTGCCGACGGCTTCGCTGCAAGGTAGGCGCGCAAGAGCCCGTATCGGCCTACGGTAAGCAAGCCCATGAAGATAAGCCAGATGACCAGCAGAGGACTGGACACATGTCCCCATAACAGGAACCCCAGGATAGCTGCGTTGACGGCCTGCCCGATCAAAGCCGACGGGACTTGCCGATGCAGAAGCTTTATTTTCTCAGCTTGGATCTCTAGCGCATAATCGGGCGCGTCGAAGCGAGCCTCGCTTGCCCCCTCAGCAGGCGACGCGACCCGTTTCGCTGCAAACCGATGTTTGTTTATGCGCCTTAATAAATTCGTACGCTTACCTCCTGAATGTGCTTCAAACCCCTGCTCGGCTATGCGTTACCTCTCGTACCTAGTCCCGCTCTTGCGTCATCAGCAAGTGCGGCCCTGCATCGATTCCATGCCTCCGCTATTCACGTTTGGTGGCAGCCCTTGCTCGGGGCACAGAACACCTAGCCTACGCCCTGATTATAAGCTTGGCTCCGAGACGATGCTCGTCATGGCCGCCTACTTTCCCGCGGAGCGGTGCCGAAAGCGGCGGCGCGCCTTCAAGGTGCTGCGTTCGAGGGCGAAGCGGCTCAAGTCCTGCTCGGCCTTTTCTACCATACAGCCCCAGGCGAGCTCCTCGTCCTGTTGATAGCGCTTGCCGAGCTGCCAGGCGATCTGCGCGCGCGCAAGCTCGAGCCCGAGATAAAACGCATGCGCGCCGTCCTCTTCCACATCGAGACAGGAAAAGAGATCGTAGGGATCTTGGGCCATATGCAGGCCTTCGCTGTTGTAGATATGGATCCCAGAACGGCTCACCTGGATGCGGAAGTTCTTGTCCTTGATCGCTTGCGCCATCTCCCGGATCTCCTCGATCTCGTACGGAAAAGGTTTTCGCTCGTGCAAGGCCATTAAGCCTTCGTCGATATGTTGGGGGGGCACGCCGTCTTCGCGCGCGGCGTACAGGATGCGCCGTGCGCGGTCGGCCTCGCGCACGGCGCTGCGGCAGTGCTCGCTCACCTCGGTGGTGAGGATGCTGGTGATCCGCAGCTCTGAGATGATGCCCATCAGTATCGCGGTGATGCCCGCGGTGTCCGCGTGGGTAAGCTCGGTAAGGTTGCCCACGCCCATCATCATCGGCGCTGCGGGAAATCGCGCACGCACGGCGTGGTAGCGCAGCAGGGAATCGGTGAACCCAAAGTGGATGGGCTCCAGAATGGGATCGGCATAGTAAGCACGGCCCTTCTTTTCCATCGCCTCCATGTTGCGGTAGAGGGTCTCGATTTCGGAGGGGACGGCGCTGATCAGTACCGGGGTGGCGGCGACTTCGTCCGCGATCCATAGCGTCTTTTCGTTCAGGCTGAGCAGATAATCGGCGCCGGCTTTGCCTCCGCGTAGCAGGTCTTTGGCCTGGGTAGAGTCCAGGCTCACCCTGAATCCCGCCTGCTTCAGGGCTTGTACCGTTTCGTCGAGGTGCGGAAAAGGAGTTTCCGGAAGGCAGCCCACGTCGATCACATCCGCCCCGTCTTTGGCGTACTGGCTCGCGCGCTCCAGGATCGCTTCGATGCTGAGGTGCGGGGCATCCACGATCTCGGCGAAAAGCGTCACATCGTGCAGGCTGAGATCCCGTTGCCGCCGCTCTTTGCCAAAATAGCCCGGCAGATCCTTGAGCTCCTCCGGCCCCCGCTCGAACGGCACACCGAAGTGGCGGCTCAACGCGGCGATGTCCCCCCGGCAGCGTCCGGGCAGGACGATGCGGTTCGCTTTGCCGACATCGTCGAGCCTGCGTCTTATGAGATCCGCCGTCATCAAGGCCGCGACGCTCAACCCTAACTGTCTCACCTCGTAGGTGAACTCCGTCGCTTGCATCTCGGCCAGCACCCGGTGGAGGCTTTTCTCGGCGAGTTTGCCGGTGAGAAAGAGAATGTGTTCCGCCATCGCGCAACCAAAGAGAACATTAGGATTCGATCTTACGGCCAGAACGAACGGGGCACCAACGGGGGCGTAGAGACTAAACGGGAGGGTTATAAGGCGACGGACTACTAAAACGTGTTCTTGGGTAAGCGCCGACCTTGGTGAGAAGAACTCGAATTGGCCTCAGCTCCTACGTCATACCGCCAATGGACGGCGATCTGGTTGCCGCGTAAAAGTCCCACGCACCAACCCGAAGCACGAGCAGCCGTGGCGGCGCGGGCAGGTAACACATGACTCAACGCACTTGGAACTCAGGAGACGAAAAATGGCAATTAGATGTACATCTGGGCAAGCTTTACATAGACTCGAAGCACTAGGGCTTTCTCGGTACCGGACCAGTCGGACGCTGGCGATGGCCGTCGCGATCGCCTTTGTGCTGGGGGCGGGGCCCGCGCGGGCAAAGGACGATGGCGATGATGGCGACCACGGTCACTTCTGCTCCGCGACGGCCTCCAACCTGTTCAAGGCATGCGGGAACGAAGTCAAGGATGACTTTTTCGTCGCCAAGGCGAAGTGCATTAACGTCGCGGATCAGGATGAGCGAGACGAGTGCTTGGTCGAAGCCAGGGCCATGCGCGAGGAGAGTAACCAGGTTTGTCGGGAGCAGCGCGATGGCCGTCGCGACACCTGCGAATCCCTCGGGGAAGGTCGCTACGACCCTGACTTCGACCCGGCCCTCGTCGACGACCCCAGAAACCCGACCAACCCGAATCCCTACTTCCCGCTAACGGTCGGATACACCTGGGAATACCACGGCGGAAACGAGATCAATACCGTAGAGGTGCTGAACGAGACCAAGCTGATCGACGGCGTAACGTGTATCGTGGCCGCGACCAGGTCTTCAAGGACGGCGACCTCGTCGAGGACACTGATGACTGGTTTGTCCCGGCCAAAAACGGGAATACCTGGTACTGCGGCGAGGAGGTCAAAGACTTCGAGAGCTTTGACGGGGACGATCCCCGGCTGCCGGAGCTAGTCAGCATCGATGGCTCCTTTAAGGCCGGGCGTGACGGGGATAAACCCGGTATCATCTTCCAGGCTTCCCCGAACGTAGGTCAGGTATACCTCGGGGAGTTCTCACTGGGCAACGCCGAGGATGTGACGGAAGTTCTATCCACGACCTACGCATTCGGCAACGACCCAGAACTCGACCGGTTGGTTCCGAAGCCGCTCGCGGAGCACTTGTGCTCGGCGGGCGATTGCGTGGTGACCAAGAACTTCTCGCTGCTTGAGCCGGGTATCTTCGCGCGCAAGTACTACACGCGTGGGATCGGGTTCTTCCTCGAGGTGAATTCGGACACGGGGGAAGTGCTCCAGCTCGTTGATTGCAGTTTCGATGCGAGGTGTATGGATCTGCCCGCGCCGTGATCATCGTCCCTGCCGACGCGCGTGCTGGCGGCGGCCCAGTCCTGCCCGGCGAAGTTTCGCCGGGTGGCTGGGGCCTCCTTTGTTACAATAAGATCTTCAAGCGCTGAGCGAGAGCCCCCAACGATGAACGACTGGATCGACCCCCGTACCCGGATTTGGGCCGTCGTCGCCGTGATCGCAGGTATCGGACTGTATCTCGGCCTGGAGCTGATCGAGGATCCGGGCCTGACGGCGCTGGACCTCCTGCTGGAGCTAATCGAGATCATGCCGGTCGTTTTGACCAGCGTCGGTGTTGTGCTTCTGATCCGGGTGACGAGCCGCCAGCGGGACGAGCACGTGAAGGTGATCCGCGATCTGGAGCTGGCGCGGGCTCAAGGGCAGCGCTGGCGCTCTGAGGCCCGTTCGTTCCTCAACGGTCTCGGAGAGGCGATCGACAGTCAGTTCTCGCGTTGGAACCTAACCGAGGCGGAGCGCGAGGTAGCGCTGCTGCTCAAGGGACTCAGTCAAAAGGAGATCGCGGTGGTCCGCGCCGTTAGCGAGCGCACCGTCCGGGAGCAGGCCCGGTCGATCTACGCCAAGGCTGGGCTTACCGGTCGCGCCGGCCTATCGGCGTTTTTCCTGGAGGACCTTCTCGCTCCCATCGAAGGCGTGGGGTAGGTCGAAGCGGGAGCACTGGCAGGTGCGCGCGCATCGAGGCCGACCAGCACTCGATCAAGCGGCACGCGGGGGATCGCGTAGAGCGCGTGGATCTCATGCTGGCGCGGCCCTTTTGTTGTTCTGTATCCTGCTTTATTTCCTCGCCTTCGCGCACGCGGGCGAGCCGGCCCATGCCGCGGCGGTCCAATCGTCCTCCGCCGAGTCAGAGGACAACGATCTCCGGCAGCAGCTAACGGAACGCGCGGACAAGAGGCGTCCTCCTGTGCCCTGGAGCATCGAGGTCGCGGGGAACCCGCTTACAGTCAGCGGCGAGTACGAGCTTAGCCCCGATTATCTCCGGCGCCGCGTCCTTAGCCCCGCGGTGGATCAGCCCGATCGCTTCCTGTTGGAGCAGGGACTCGAGGCGGAGGCCTTCTACAGCTTGGGCCCTCCACTCTCCCTGTTCGCGCAACTTCGGGTGACGATGGAGGAAGATCTGCTTTCGGACACCTTCGAGAAGATCTCCCTTGGAAACCGTGCATGAGCATGCTGCGGACGCGTTCAGCTTGTTCGCGGCGAGCCTTCTCGTGTTCGACCTTAACCTGGACTGCTGCTTCTTTCGCAAGACGCTCCTGATGGACGTGCCAGCCCTCCATAACCATCTGGGACGCGAGTGCCCCAAGAAACACGCCCAAAGCGATCTGCAGTATGAGTTTCACTTATAGCTCCATTATTACACTATTGGAGAAGATACTGCCTTGCGCTTATGAGAAATCAGATTCGGCACAAAAGCGTGCGTAGGTTACTGCCAAAAAGAAAGGCCACGGCGTCTAGACGCCGTGGCCTTAACACAATCCAACACCTAAGCTCGTTCTACGGCACCTCCTGAACGACGGGAAGCGTGGGGCTGATCGCGTCTTCGCCCAGCCCGCACTTGGGATGACCAAACCCTGTGAAGCTACTTAGATCGGCTTTATCGTCTTTGTCGCCGTTATCCCCGAGACCATCCATGTCATAGATGATGTTATCAGGATGAGTGGCATCGGCGACGGCGGGGGGGGGCCCGGGGGGGAAGGCGGCGGCAGGCCCAACGGGAACAAAGTCCATGTTGAGGGCGTTGCGGACTCGCCAGGCGTAGTTATGGTCCTTGCACGAGGTATCGCCGCTGGACCCGAGGGCGCCGACCAGCTCACCGTCCAAGTTGTACAAGGCCAGACCGCCGCCAAACACATTGTGACCACCGACCTTCTCTCCGACCATGGGGTCGTTCGCAGTCCCCCACTTTTCGGCAGGGCCTTTATAGGCTTTGGCGGTGTCCACGGGGTTGGAGAATTGTACGCCGAACAAGGTCCCGCCGCCTTGCGCAGAGGCGTAGAGATTGGCGGTGGAGAGGGCTAATCCGTCTAGAAAGTTGGGGTTGGCGCCTGGCGGCGTACTCAGCGAGTTGGCCGTGCTGGCCTTTTGGGCGGAGATCACCCGGCTGGCTGGCCATTGATCGTCACGGTCCGCTCCACTAAAGGCAATGGCGCAGACGTATCCATCGCGGTTGACGATCGTGGTCCACATGTGCAGACCGAAACCCCCGTTCAAGGCGCCATCAGTGGCGCCAAGTGCACCGCCTGCAACTTCAGCACTCAGTTGATCAAAAGTTGGCACCTTGCTGCAGTCGGCACTGTTGCCCGTGGCAAAAGCGGCACCCGGCGTCAGGCTCAATACCATAGCGCCCGCAGAAGATGCGGCGAGAATTGTGTTTCTAATGAAACTCATGAGAATATCTCCTTTCGTTTTGTTAATTAGATCCACCCCCCCATGGACAAGCACCTCTAGCCTAAGCCATCCGGGCTTGTTGGGACGAATCAAAATATAACGACAGGGTGTGGTTGTAAAGATCCGCCCGAATAATGATGTCTTTCATAACGTTATCTATAATATTGGTATTTTTGATCCTGCACTTCCAGCCCCTCTCTTCAAGCTGAAGCTTGGTCAGGCTGTAAGATGCCCGACATCCCTAAGAATACAGCGCTACACCTACCTCCTAGCGGCCAGCAAAGACCGCCATACTGGCGGTGTCAGAACCGTTACTGCTGGTGACCGTTAGAAGATAGGTGGCCGCTTGGATCCCAGTGGGTAAATCCACCACGATTTGCTTCGTTGCAAAGCGCTTGACGTCTACGGGCCGATCGCCCAGGCGAACGAGCGGTGACGCAGGACCAAAATTTTCGCCCGATATTACAAGACAATTCTGAGCATCCTGGACCACGCTCAAAATCACTGGCTTAGGTGGCTTTGGCGTTAGTTGTGCGGCGTATGGGGATTGTCCAATCATCGCTAACGCGAAAATAGTTGGGATGGTGAGTCTGTACATTTTTTCCTCCTTTGTTTATCTTCTGGCGGCAATCGCCCTGTGGGTCGGGCAGCGCATTTCATATAGCTACATAGCTATGAAACGGCCCTTCGCCAATAGCTTGCCAGATCGGTCGCTATACGTCTGTGAAATATTCACATTTGTTCTGGAACCGCTTTACCATCGCCGCTCCGACCAAAGGTGGCATCCCGCATACGTTCGGAATAACGGAGCAAGTTGGCATGCCGCTTTGCTTCCTGTCTTACGGGGCCCTCAAAGGGCGGCTCCAGGATGTTCGCAACGGTGGCGAAGGTGCAGGCGTCGATGAGGGTAGGCGACTCCCCGTGCATAAAGGGCTTATCCGCGAGATACTCGGCGATAGCCCCTATGTCCCGCAGCCCAAACCGGTAGATCTCCTCCGCCGTATGGCGACCCATGCCTTGGGCGTGCAGTTGGCGGCGCACCATGCGCCGGGCGATGAGGGGCAGGGTTTGGCGCAGCAACGGCGGCAACCGCCCGAAGAACAGTTCCCTCAGCGTAGGCCAGTTGCGCTCATCAACCCAGCGGTTGTATACCACGACCCAGTACAAGTGTTCCTCGATTAAGGCCTGAAACGCAACCGAGATCGCGCGCTGTTGAGTCGTTAACCGGGCGTCCAGATCGATGCCGTGTTTTGCTTGGAGATAGTCGATGATCAAGCTCGAATCGCCCATCCGCACCTCGCCCTCCTCGATGTACGGTCCTTTGCCCTTTGGCGCTTGACGGAGATTGGTGAAATCCACGATCTGGTAATCGAGCTTCGCCATGCGCAGAAAACACTCGAGCTTCATGCAGAACGGGCTGATATTGGGCAGTCCAAACGCCGTGGGGAATTGATAGAGCTTGATCACGGTTTGCCCCTCCATCTTTCGGGTAACGCTTGTTAGATCTTCCGAAGCCGCCGGCTCTAAGCGCCGGAAGATAAGCCATGCACCCGCGTGATCCAGCGATTCGTCAAGCGCTGGGCTGAAGCTAAGGTGTTCATCCAGCGAGGGCTGGCGGCCAGCTCGTGGGTCCATACGTGGCTTCTGCCAAATCGACGACCTTGAACACAACCCGATCGGCAAGATCCGCTATTGTTTCAATCGCCTTCCACAGGGCCAGCTGCGAAAGATCCGGGGCTTGCTTGCTGAGTCCCGTTTCACAGGTAGCATGAGTGAGCTAGGCAACTAAATGGGGCGAAAGATGCCGTTCAATGCCGCGCATAGACAGACGTCCGGTCCTCTTTGTCGATCAGCAACACCTCGTAGCGATCTTTGCGCGGGCCCTCCATACCGGGAGAGCCCATGGGCATGCCGGGAACCGCCAATCCCTTGGCTTCGGGCTCCTCTTGGAGCAGCCGTCGAATATCCTCCGCCGGCACATGACCCTCGATGAGGTAGCCGTCAACGACGGCGGTGTGGCAGGAACCTAGCCCTAAAGGCAGTCCCAGTTTCTGCTTGTAGGGGTTGACATCAAGCACGTCACGGGCCTCGACAGTGAACCCGCTTGCCTCCATGTGCTTTACCCATTTCGTACAGCAGCCACAGCTAGGGCTCTTATAGACTGTTACTTCTTGTGCCAGTGCCATGCCGGTCCATGCCCATGACATCGCGAGCCATACGCCCGCTTTACTTGCCCATGCTTTTTTCATCTTACGGGTCCTCGTTTTCTGTAATGAGAAATTACCCTCAGTTGCTAAAGGGTACTTCGAAAATTCCATGCGTGGAATTTTTCGCATCGCAAAGCAATTGCGATTTTGCTTTGGTCCATGCTTTCAAACAGGTAACTGTTTGAAACAAAGGCGGTATATCCCTATACGGCTGGGCACTTCGAAATAATCGAAGTGCCCTAAATACGCCTTATGTCGGTCTGGCCACGTGGTAGTGCTGTTGATAGATTTTGATGAAGGCGAACACGCTCGCGATCAATAGCGGGCCCACCAGCAAGCCGATAAATCCATAAGCCTGGAGCCCGCCCAAAATCCCGAGAAAAAGCAGCAAGGTCGGCAGCTTTGTTACCTCGCCGATCAACACCGGGCGCAGCACATTATCCACCAAACTGACCACGAGAGCCCCCCACAGAGCCAGTACAATGGCCGTACCAATCGTCCCCTTAAGCAGCAAAAAGATCGTGACCGGCAGCCACACCGAAGTCGCCCCGAGAAACGGGATCAAGGCCATGAAGGCGGTCGTGAACCCTAATAACACCGGAAACCCGATCCCCACGAAAGCGAATCCAGCCCCTGCCAGCAACCCTTGCACCAAGGCGGTGATGAAGATCCCGCGCACAACAGCGGACAAGGTTCGACCCAGACCTTGAACGATCTGTTCCTTGTTTTCCCGTTCCAGGGGTATGAGCTCAACGGTCCACCAGACGATCCGTGTACCATCGCGAAAGAAGAAAAAAAGGGCCATAATTAACGCGACTACGTCGAACACGGTGAGCACGACATTTCGCACCATGCGCGCTCCGAATCCTGTGATCTCGTTTCCGAGCTGGCGTATGTTGTTAAGGGCGATTTCTTCCAGGTCCAACTGCCAGATGGCAAGAAACTCGTGGATCTCGGTCCACGCACCGGCTAAGAAGGGCGGGAGTTTGCTCCCCAAAGGCCCATCTTCCATACCGGCCTGAGTTCCCATCCACGCTTTAGCGGCGGGGAACACTTCCGCCGCCTCCTTAACCAGCAACCAAACCGCAAACAGCAAGGGCACGATGATCGTGACCAGGGCAAGCAGGGTGCTCAACAAGGCCGCTATGTTTCGACTTTCGATGAGGCGTGTAAGGCGCGCATATATGGGATAAAAAATCAACGTGAGCGTGATGGCACTCATTAGGGAGGTGAAAAAAGGAGCCAACAAACGCAGCAACTGGTACAGAAGCAGTAGGAACACGCCGAAGAAAAACAACCGCGATAGGAGTTGCTTGCTTATCGCAACGGGCTTCTGGGGTGCTGTTGGGAACTCTGACATTGAATGCCGATAATGCGGAGAACATAAGCGCGCCTCTTTGGGACGCTCAGCGTGAAAAGTATAACAGCGTGAGCAAACCGAAGGCGATCCGATAATACCCGAACACCCGGAAACTATGGTTGGCGACAAAGTGTAGAAGGCCCTTCACGGCTAATAACGCACTGATGAAAGATGCCAGAAAACCGAACGCGAAAATCGCGATATCCTGTGAACCCAGCGTTTGCCAACCCTTAGCCAAGGCGTAGAGCGTTGCCGCCAGCATAGTGGGAATGGCGAGAAAGAATGAGAACTCCGTGGCGGCCTGTCTTGATAGGCCGAATACCAGTCCGCCGATGATGGTCGCCCCAGAGCGGGAAGTGCCGGGGATTAACGCTAAAGCCTGGATGCAACCGATCTTAAGCGCGTCCGTCCAGCGCAGGTCATCGACAGTACTAATCTTAGGCCGACGTTCTCGGCGCTCGATAAAGAGTATCACCAGTCCGCCCACGACCAGGGCGATCGCCACCTTGGCCGGATGGAACAAGTGTGTCTTGATCGCCTCATGAAA
>JBOIEE010000315.1:0-2988 GCA_050740975.1 Gammaproteobacteria bacterium
AGCCGGCGGTGGGGATGCAAGAATTCCAGGCGCGGGAGCTTGCCTTTGGCTTAGGGCTACCGGCTGCTTTAGTGAGCCAAGCGGTGACCACGGTGATGGGCGCCTACCGGGCGATGCGGGATTTAGACGGCACCATGGTGGAGATCAATCCCTTGGTGGTGACCAAAGACGGGCGGTTGTTGGCCTTAGATGCCAAGATGTCCTTTGATGACAGCGCGCTGTTTCGGCGCCCCCACATCGCCGAGCTGCGGGATAAATCCCAAGAAGATCCGCGCGAGATGCAGGCCTCCGACCGAGGTTTGAGCTATGTGGGTCTGGAGGGCAACATTGGCTGCATCATCAACGGGGCAGGGCTGGCGATGGCGACCATGGACATGATCCAGCACGCGGGGGGCGAGCCCGCGAACTTTCTCGACATCGGCGGCGGAGCCTCGCCCGAGCGGGTGGCTAAAGCGTTTCGGCTGGTGATGTCCGATGAACGGGTGCAAGCGATGCTGGTCAACATTTTTGCCGGCATCAACCGCTGTGACTGGGTCGCTGAAGGGGTGGTGCAGGCGGTGCAGAAGCTCAAGCCCACGATCCCCTTGGTGGTACGGCTTTCGGGAACGCATGTGGAAGAGGGGCGCGAGATCCTGAGGAGCAGCGGGCTGCCCTTCATCATGGCTGAGACCCTGGCTGAGGCGGCGGAGAAGGCGGTAGCGGCGTGGAAGCAGGTAGCGGGCTGATAAGAACAGCGAGACCAAGGCGATGGCAATCCTATTAGACGAAAAGACGGCGGTTATTGTGCAAGGGTTCACGGGGCAGATTGGGAGTTTTCATGCCCAAGAGATGATGGAGTACGGTACCCACGTGGTGGGTGGTGTGACGCCCGGCAAGGGGGGCACGACGCACCTGGGCAAGCCGGTGTTCAACACCGTAAAAGAGGCGGTAGCGAAGACCGGGGCGGTGGCGAGCATCATCTTTGTGCCGGCGCCTTTTGCCGGTGATGGGATCATGGAGGCGGCCGATGCCGGGATCCAATACTGTGTGGCCATTACCGATGGTATTCCGTCGCATGACATGATCCGGGTCAAGCGTTACATGCGCCGCTACAAGATGGAGCGGCGGATGCGCCTCACCGGTCCGAACTGCGCAGGCACCATCAGCCCGGGCCGGGCGATGATGGGGATCATGCCGGGGCACATCTACATGAGAGGATCGGTGGGGATCGTAGGGCGTTCAGGCACGCTCGGCTATGAAGCGGCCTCGCAGATGAAGGCGATGGGCCTTGGGGTGAGCACCAGTGTGGGCATAGGCGGGGACCCGATCAACGGGAGTTCGTTTCGGGACATCCTGGAGCTCTTTGAACAAGACCCCGAGACCCAGGCGGTGGTGATGATCGGGGAAATCGGAGGGCCGCAGGAGGCCGAGGCTGCGCAGTTCTACAAAGAGAACATGGGCAAGCCCCTGATTGGCTATATCGCGGGGCTGAGCGCGCCCAAAGGGCGGCGCATGGGGCATGCGGGGGCGATCATCTCCGCCTTTGGCGAGAGTGCGGCGGAGAAGGTGGAGATCTTACAAGAATGCGGAGTCGCCGTGGTGCCGAACCCGGCCGAGTTTGGGAATACGGTGGCTGGAGTGTTGAGGAAGGGGAGCTGAGCCGCGGAGGGGTCCGGTCCCGCCTTCCGCGTAATTTCGGGTTCGACGGTTCGGGATCCCGAGCGTCGTCACCTGATCCCCAGTTGACTCAGTGATAAGGCGCGCTACGCGTTAACGATAAAACAAACCTAATGGAGGTTGAGCTGTTATGGGCGGAATTCTGGAACTGGTGGAGAGACTGCGGACCTGGCAGGGTATCGTGTTCGTCGTCGTGGTGGCGGTGATCATCTATTTCGGCTGGAAGTATATGATGGGTAACCCCGAAGAGGAGAACAAACCGAAGCAATAAAACGCTGCGGCATTTGCGAGGGAATTTTTCGGTTACTGCCACGCGCTTGCAGGCGCGTGGCAGTGCCATTCTGTTTTAAAGCTGAAACGGCCGTCTTTGCTAGGCAACAGACAGGTGCCTATCCACGCATTGGGTAGCATGAGATAGCTCCGGTAGCATTGGCTGGACGATCGGTTAATTTCTCAGGGCTACGTCGAATCGCCATCATTCGTTTCGATAGGATAGTTCACCCGTGCATGGCGCGGTGCAGGCGTGGCGTGCCTTCTGTAAATGTTATGCGCGAGATCTGAATCACGCAGAGGTGGTGGTGTGGGCTTGAGCACGATTAGCCCGTTTGCAACCATGGCTAGCAAGGTTTGAAAACCGTGTTCCAAGATAATGAGGCCTGGATGCCGTTGCGCTTCGGGATAAAGATTGCCGAAACAGGTAAGGCCCAAGGGGTGACCCGCGCGTAGCTCAGCATTGATACTGGCAAACCGCTCTGTCAGCGCGGCTCCCTGCCGCTGAAAGGCGAAATGAGCGTAAAGTCTTGAATGCGGACTGAGTCGGTCGGGATGTTCTAATACACAACCCAGGTCGACACAGCCTTCACCGATCATAAGGATCGATTGCGGCGCAAGCTCATATTGTTCGTGCACAGCCCGTAGAGGGCCTGGGTGGGGTTTGGAGTCTTTGTACGGACGCAGCAGATTGATGAAGGCACGCTGGGCGGCCGTGGCATTCGGCCAGTCAAAGTGTCCTGCCAATTCCTGAGCAGAGCTTGAGCGACTCCAGATTTCTCGGATTAGCTCAGGATTCTCCCCCGCCCTGATCATCCGGTTGACCGCGTGCTCCGGGGCGGTAGCGGTGAAGATGCCAAACGCAGTTCTGGCGGCGCGTGCGCGGATAAGAAAGTCTTCGGCCCCCGGGAATAGCCGGAAAGACTCTTCGCAAGCCGCCAAAAGACCAGGGATGGACGCCAAGAACTGAGGGTGCGCAACCTGTTGCTGCAGCGCTGGGGCGTTGCTCAGAGCATAAGTCATCGCCACCCGACGCAAGCTGTCTTCCGGATTGTGCAGCAA
>JBOIEE010000316.1:0-6429 GCA_050740975.1 Gammaproteobacteria bacterium
CATCACCGATCTCAATTCTCTGAATGGCCTCTACGTTAACAATATCAAGGTCTTGACCACGGTGCTGCACGATGGCGACCGAGTCGACATCGGCGACATACGGCTGCGGTTTGTCCAGCAGTGAGCGCAATATCTGCTGACGGCACCAAGTTTACCCACTACTTAAGAGCCGAATTCCGAAAAATTCCGAAGTAAGTAAGGCGCATCCAAAATCGCCCCTGCCGCGTATAGGTAAGCACATGCCAAAACGGCTCCCGCTGTCGTCGGCCATTTTGGCCAAAGCGGAAGACACGCCGTGGCATGCACGGAACCGGCTAGGCACCGGTATACCTACTTTTTTTACCTTATCGAAGGAGACTGACATGACTACGAGAAAGCTGTTTGCAGCCTTATTTACCATACTGTTCGGACTGATCGCGGCGGCGCCCGCGGCACAGGCGACTGGTAATTTGAAAGCCATCGGGCTTACCCAGGATGGTATGCTCGTGCGCTTCAACACGGGATCCCCGGGTAACACCAAGGACATCGGGTTTATTACTGGGCTTCAGAGCCCCGATACCTCGCTCATCGGTATTGACTTCCGGGTCCAGGATGGCCTGCTTTATGGAGTCGGAGATGTGGGTGGACTTTATACCATAAACACCCAGAACGCTGTGGCGACACCAGTGCCCGCGCCGATTGGCCCCGCCTTGGATGTCGACCTTGACGGAACTTTCTTTGGTGTCGATTTCAACCCGGCTGCCAACGCGCTGCGCATTGTCAGCGACACCGGGCAGAACTTGCGCCATCCGTTCGGCGCCGGCGCGACACAAGGCGTGACTCAGGACGACAGCGCTACCTTCGGTCCGCTGCTCTACGGGGTGCCCGTGTCGCTGCCTGCGACTGGCGTCACCGCTGCCGCCTACACCAACAACGACGACGCGATCGCGGTCCCGAACGCGGCTAGCACCGGCACCACGCTGTTCGACATAGACCCGGCGACGGTCCCGCCGGCGACGGATCCGCAGGATGTAGTCGTGATTCAGTCACCGGCTAACAACGGGCTCCTGGTGAGCACAGGCAGCCTGGGAGTCGATGCCGACCAGGACGCCGGCTTCGACATCTTCAGCAAGCTCGGCGCGGGCGTGGCGGTGAGCAACGCGGCCTTCGCCTCGCTCTTCGTGAATGGGCGTTACCGCCTTTACACGATCAACCTGTTGACTGGTAAAGCGACCGCGGTCGGGGCTTTCGACGACCAAGTCGTCGATATCGCCCTCAGCTTAAATTAGTAACTGGTTGGGCCTAGGAGCCTATCCGTTCCTAGGGGGCCCGCTTGCCCAAACAACCGCGCGGGGATGGTAGGGGGGGCCAGGCCGGGTGCTCGAAGAGCGTTTCCGGGGCGAGTCCACCCCGCGTCGACGGTGGAGCGGCCAGTAAGACGGCTGCCATTGTGATCAGCGCTTGTAAATTGATACACCGCAGCGATTGAAATTTGATGCACCCTCTGTTGAGGTGCCGCTTTTTAGGAGCGAGGAGCGGCGATGATCGGGTGGGAGCGGTGTATGGAAGTTCAAATTTTTCGGGCGCCAGGGTAAGAGCCTGGGCGCGATTGTGAGAGCGACGGGGCTATCGGGCTCTATGCATTTCGCTCGGCACCATGGCTTTCTACCCAGGCTCTGCCGGCCCTACCGGGCTAATGACGGGCGGTGCCTACGCAGCCTGGCTCCAGATTTCCGACACCCAAGCTGGCCAAGCCGCTGCTTGTCACCTAGCATGTTGGAACGATGGCTGTGATGCTCGGTGTAAATCTTAAACTTCGCTTACGGCGGCGCGTCTTCGCCATGACCCTGGCGCTGCTCATCGCCCAACTCGGGATGCTGGCGCACGCGCTCGAACATAAGTTCGAGCTAGCGCAAGCCCGGTCCCATGCACCGTGTCTTTTATGCCATGCCGCCGATCATCTTGAGCATGGTCTAGCGCCCTCCCTTGCGCTGGCGACGATCGCGCAGGGCCCTACCCGGGCCGCCCCAGAAGCTCCTGGCGCGGCCGACGTTCATAGCGTTTGTCCCTACCTGGCGCGCGCACCACCCGCCGCTCTCCAAGTCTAGTTTTTAAAGCCTCTTATCGACCGACGCGGTCTGTACCAGGCCTTGGGCCGTGGCATGCCCGTTCGGCACAACTACTTGGAGAGAACTCATGCGACAGAGACTTCTCATTCTCGACTTGGCGCTAGTCTCGTGCGCTGCGCACGCGGCGGGCGCGGAAGAAGAACCGGTGGTCCTCGAGCCTATCACGGTCACCGCTACCCCCTTGGAGGCCGAAGCGGGGCACATCGCCCAGCCGGTCGAGGTGCTCACGGGCGAGGCGCTTCGGCGCCGGCAGGCCCTCACCATCGGTGAGATGCTGGCGCGCGAGCCCGGGATCAGCGCCACCGACTACGGCCAGGGCGCTAGCCGGCCGATCATCCGAGGGCTCGGGGGATCCCGTGTGCGCATGCTCGAAGGCGGGATCGGGTCCATGGATGTCTCGAATTTGAGCCCCGACCATGCGGTTGCCATCGATCCCCTGCACGCGCGCCAGATCGAGATCTTGAAAGGGCCTGCTACCCTGCTCTACGGCAGCGGGGCCATCGGCGGCATCGTCAACATCGTGACCGATCGCATCCCGACGGAGGTGCCGGATGCGCCCCACGCCGAGGCCGAGTTCCGCTACGATGCCGCCACCAACGAGCGTGCCGGTGGCGGAAAACTGGACGCGGGCATCGGCGGCAACCTGGCCTTGCACTTCGATGGCCTCAAACGCCGCACCTCCGACTATGACATCCCCGGGTTCGGCTCCATCGAGCCCCAGCCGGGCGAGAGACCCGGGGAGTTGTTCAACAGCGATGTCGATACCGAGAACGTGGCCGGTGGCGCTTCTTATATCGGCGATCGGGGTCACCTCGGCTTCGCCATCAGCCACTACGCGAGCAACTACGGGGTACCGGGTAGCGGCGAGGAGGCCGGCGTTCGCATCGATCTCGATCAGCTCCGTTACGACATCGAAGGCGAGGTCGAGGCCCCGGCCCCCGGTTTCAGCCTCCTGAAGATGAAGCTCGGTCACAACGACTATGAGCATCAGGAGATCGAGCCGAGCGGCGAGGTCGGCACGGATTTCCAGAACGACGAATACGAGGGACGGGTCGAGCTCCTGCACCAACCGCTGTGGGGATTCCGCGGCGTGCTCGGGGTCCAGATCCGCCACCAGGACTTCGAGGCCACCGGCGAAGGGGCGTTGACGCCCCCGGTCGGCGGCCGATCGGTCGGCGTTTTTTGGTTCGAGGATCGCGACTGGAACCTCTGGCATTTCGAGGCCGGCGCCCGTTATGAAAACGCCCGCTACGATACCGACGATGTCGAGCACGATATCTACAGCGTTTCGGCCGGTGCGGTGCGGAACTTCGGAGACGATTACTCGGCCGGGATTTCGGTGACCCGCGCCCAGCGCGCCCCGAGCCTGGAGGAGCTTTACAACGACGGGTCCCATCTCGCGACCGCCACCTTCGAGCGCGGCGACACGGCGCTCGATCCGGAGACCGCCAATAACCTCGACCTCACCCTGCGAAAATCCAAGGGCCGCTGGACCTGGCGCGTTGCGGCCTTCGCCAATCTCATCGAGGACTTCATCTTCGCCGATTCCGTGGACGCGAACGGCGACGGTGTGGCCGACCGCGTGGACGAGGAAGGCAACCCGGTCCTCGATGGCGATCTCTTGAGCCTCGCCTTCGTGCAGGACAACGCGATCTTCTACGGCGCGGAAGCCGAGACCGTTTTCGGGATATTCGAGGGCACGAGCTACGGCGAGCTCGACGCCCGGCTCTTTGCGGACTATGTGCGCGGCAAGCTGACCGACGGCGACGACCTCCCGCGGATCACGCCGCCGCGTTTCGGCGGCGGGCTCGACTATCGGTTAGGGCCCTGGAGTGGCGATTTCGAGGTCATACGGGTCGCCAAGCAAACCGACAACGCATCGCTCGAAACCGAGACCGACGGGTACACGCAGATCGATCTCGGTGTCGGTTACACCTTCGGCACCACGCCGGCCGATCTCACGTTGACGCTGCGGGGCACCAACCTCTTGGACGAAGAGGAAAGGCGCCATACCTCATTCTTAAAAGACATCGCCCCCCTCCCCGGCCGCAGCGTCCTGCTCACCGTGCGGGCGAGCTTCTGAAGGGCAGCCGCCATCATCGAACATCCTTCCGTGATCGCCAAGATCCTTTGCCACGAAGTCCGCGGCATGTTCGTCGTGGCGCCCCTAGTCGCGCTGGGCACTGCGGTCAGCGGCTTCGTGATCGCCCATCATGCCGATTATCCACCCGGGCAAATGACGGTAGCGATTTTGTGCCTGTTTCTTACACTGGCTTGGCTTTATCGCTTTGTTGTCGCGCACGTGAAATCAACGGGTTTAAGGAGCCACGATCGTTTTGCAATTATGGCTACAAGCTCCAACCGCCACGCATACCTCTTGATGGCGTACCGTTGCACGTCGTGCAACGCGGCCACAAGCGCGAACCGTGTTTTTTCACGCTGTACCAACTCAACCCCGCTTGGGCGGACTCCAGGGTGAGGAACTCGAACAGACGCCGGTCGTCGCGAACGGGAACGCCCCACTTCTGGTCGCGATAATCGACGTAATCCTGCTTGGAGAGGTCGACCCAGAGACAGTGGCAGAGATCTTTTTGGTTTTGCATGCGCTCAAAACTGTAAGTTCATGATTGCTCCTCTCACAGCGACGGTCTTATGCCGCACGTACACAATCCCATGTTCCAATGTATCAGTTATTCTGCGATCCGCACTCCGACCTCGTCCAAATGCCGCAGAAGGTCCGCTGGATCCTGATAGACACGATAGGCACCGGCACGCTCCAGTTCATCCTGGCCATAGCCGCCGGAAAGAAGTCCTATGCCAAGTGCCCTGGCGCGACGGGCGGCTAGCAAGTCCCACACACTATCGCCCACCACAACCGAGTTGCTGATGGTCACTTCCAGGCGTTCAGCGGCGGCGAGGAAGAGATCAGGATCGGGCTTAGCATGAGACACCTGGTCCCGTGTGACGATGGGCACCGCAGGGTCTACTCCAAGAATTTCCAGCGCAGGGCCAGCAGTCTCCAATCGTCCGCTGGTCGCAATGGCCCAAGGGATACCGGTCTGCGACAAGTAAGCCAGAAGTTCTCGCGCGCCAGGGAGCGGGCGAACCTGCTTCACTTGACGCGCGTAGGCTTCCGCGTGCAATCGTTGCAGACGCGTAGCCTCCTCAGCCGTTACGCGACGCCCAGTCTCCCGCAGGAGGGCATTCACGAACAGGCCTCCGCTCATACCGATCCGGCGATGGATGCGCCAGACGGATAGCTCAATGCCGGCCTTTTCCAGCGCCTCGCGCCACGCGAGGACGTGCTGGTACACGCTGTCGACCAGCGTGCCATCCAGATCAAACAGTAAGGCTGGTCCGCTCCTCATTATCCTTTCGTCGGAGTGATCTTCCGTCACTGGACGTTGGGTAGGGTCGGACGAGTTGGATAGGTGCATGATAGTCTCCTTTTAAGCCGCTGCTCGTATGCTCAGAATGCTGCCAGGAAGAGTAGATTGCCAGCACGGCGACCGGCATTGGAAACGACTGCAGACAGAGCCTTGATGAAGGCTATAGCCAATCCAGGACCGGCACCTCTCCCCAGCCCCTGGAGCCGTCGGCGAGCTCAATGCACAACGCCATGTTGTTGAGCGCTTCAAGCGCCGATGAAGAGGTGGTGAACGGCGCAGCCAATGGCACATCGAGTGAATGAATCTGGAGATCTCTGATCGCAAGCGCGTTATTCATTGGAGATCGTGCTATGCCCCTGCTCCTCGATCCACAGAGCGACCTTGGGCCAAAGTTCCTCATGGGCTTTCTTCCCCACCGACAATCCCACGTGCGTGCTCGGAAAGACGAGTTCGTCGTAGTGAGCCGATGAGACCGCGTGCCGCAGCGCCCTGACTGAGGCGATAGGAACGATGTGGTCGTATTGGGCCATAATATTGAGCACAGGGACACTCACTCGGCCTAAGTCAACCCGATGGCCGTCGATCCTCATCGCCTTCTTGATGAGAGCATTTTCCTTGTAACAGCCTTGGATGAATTCCTCATAGGCCTTGCCGGGGATCGCGGGCGTGTCCACTATCCATCGAAGCCGACGCCCGTAGTCTACGAGGACCTCCTCGCTCAGCATCTCCGCGATGAATTCCCGATGCCATGAGAACTGCGGAAGATGGTAGTACAGTAAAGCGAGGCCAATCGCATTGATGACCGCGCCAGGGACGTTATGGCATAGTCTTCTGAAGAAACCCGCATCGAAACACCGGCCCCAGAGCACCCGGATATCGGGTTTTGAAAAGTCAACCGGAGTCGCGAGCAACGATAAGGAATTCACCCGGTT
>JBOIEE010000317.1:0-7476 GCA_050740975.1 Gammaproteobacteria bacterium
TTGCCGTTGTTCATCTGTAAGCTCGATAACACTGGCTGTTCGCATGGTCGCCTCCTCGTTCGATCTCCAGATCAGATCGACCGGAAGGCCTTTAGTTCCATCAACTAAGAAGCACTACACTAGTTGCCAAAGGGCGAACGAGACTGTGGGGGCTAGGAACATATTCACCGAGCAGGATGACGGCCTTATTCAGCAGTGGTTTGGAAATGTGTTCATGAACCCCCCATACGGGAAAGACGGGCTAGCCAGTCAGTTTTGCGTTAAGGCGATCGAGGAATATGAGGCCGGCCGGGCAACGCAGGCGGTTCTGCTTGTCAACTCACTGCATAGCCAAAAGTGGCAGGCCCCGTTATTCAAATTCCCTATCTGCCTTGTTAACCACAGGATCGAGTTCATCGACGCCGAAGGCCGGGTGAATCCTAATCCAACTATGCAGAACATGTTTGTCTATCTTGGAGATTCTGTAGGGCGATTTGCCGAAGTGTTCTCCGATATCGGGTATGTGAATGAATTCGCCGCACAAGAGAACGCGCTGGTGGGAATGCCGGCGGCATTACGTAAACCTTAACTGAGGATTTAGAAATGAAAAGCCCCACAGAGGGGGCTCGATGAGCACCAAGGAAGAATGTATACACTATCTTGTTGTTTTGGCTGGGAATTAACCCCCCTGGTTGCCGTCTAACAAACTATGAAACCACACGACTATACACCATTGCGACGACTAACTTTCTGCATGAACCCAAAGCTTGAAGAGGCCATCAGAGCGGCCGCGAAACGAGATGAGTTGTGCGTTTCGACATGGCTTCAAATCGTGGCACGGCGCGCCCTTGAGAGCGGGCAGAGGGTTAGGTAAATGCTTAACTTGAGGATCTAGAATGAAAAGCCCCCGACTAGAGGGGGCGATTCAGGATCCGATAGATGACGGGGAAAGCAACCATCATTCTACCGGTCCTGCCTCGCCCCCACAAGACTACACGGTAACCTGCACCGCTTTCCGCGCGTTCGAGAAGAACACGCTTGAGGGCTTTGCAGACCTTCTAATTAACCCCCCGCAGCTGCTGATCCTCAACTGTACGGTGCACCGTAAAGGCGACAGGCGGTGGATTAACTTCCCTGCCGTAAGGTCAGTCACCGAGGGTGACGAGATAACGTGGCGCCATACAATGAAGCTTCCATATGGTGAGGTCCATTGGGAGTTCCAGAATAAGGCATTCGAGGCTATCGGCGCCTTTCTTGGAGTGCCCCATGGAGAATAACTCGGGAGGTGGGGTCATGGACGTCATTGCCCCGGTCGAGGAACCAGGAGAAAGCACCGCGGAGTTTGCTGCCAAGGTCACCCGTTTGAGGTTCGACGACGAGGTTGACGATCTCATTTTGAACGGGCGACCGTCCCCGATCAAGATAGAGCTTGTTGCCGCGTCGCTGGGGCTGCCTTCGCGCATTGTTTCGGAGGAGGTTGAATGGCGGCTGCGGGCTGACGACCGCTCCATGAGCGCGCCGCCTTTCACAGAGGAAGAGCTGGAAGCGGCACAGTTGTCCCCGCCGTGGTTGGTGGAGGACTATCTTTACCGAGACGTGGCGGTACTAGCTGCGCCTGGCGGCACTAATAAAACCACCCTTTGCTTATGGGAGGCGGTACACATCGCACTCGGCAGGCCGCTATACGGGCTTAGGACAAGCGCCAGCAAGACATTGTTCGTAACGGGTGAAGACGCCAGGGAGCGGCTTGGTGCACGCCTGCGCGAGATCATGGTGGCGATGGAGCTGTCCGCGGATGAACAGCGCGCTTGCCTAGAGTCGATATCAATTTTGGATCTGGTTGGCGCGCGCTTCCGCCTGTGCGAGCTGGACCGAAACGGCAACACCGAGACGAGTGCTGACGTGGATCGGCTTATCGCCGCGCATGCCGGTCAAGGGTTTGGTTTGGTGGTATTCGACCCGCTGGCGAGCTTTGGTGCACCGGAGGAGACCGTGAACTCGGCGGCGCAAGGGGCGATAAATGCGGCGCGGCGGATCGTCCGGGTGCTGAACTGTTGCGTGAGGATTATTCACCACACCGGGCAGCAGGTTTACCGGGAGAACATTACCGACCAATACGCGCCTCGGGGCGGTAGTGCGCTATCGGATGGGGCGCGAATGGTTGCTGTTTTAGGTAGGCCGGGCGAGAAGGAAAACGTGCCATTCTCGGATCGCGATCAGGTTTTCGTGCTGGCTCGGGCTAAATGCAACTACGCCAGACCGCAGCCGAAGATATTCATCCAACGCACCGGGTACGCCTTCGAGTACGTGATCGAGATCTCGCAGACAGAGAATCAGCGGACAAAAGCCACCGAGGATCAGGTGTGGCAGTTCTTGCATGATCAGCTAACAGATGGGCGTAGGTATACGAGAAAAACGCTGGATGATGCCAGAGATGTTTTGGGTCTTGGGCGGAACGCTCTGCGAGTTGCGGTAAGTGGACTTATAGTTAGCGGGCGGGTGGAGGATTGCGAGCTTCCGAAAGCTGAACAGCTCGGGGCAAGAAAGAACTATTTACACCCCGTTTCAATTTCGCCGCCCACAAGTGGCGAGATACGGCGAGATGCCCCAAATGACGCCGATCTATCTCGCCACCCAGATCTCGTTTCTATTATCTCGCCACCCTATAGGAAAAATCGCGGCGGCGAGATAGGCCGCCACGAAATTTCCCCGTTCCTCGGCGACCTCGCCGACACTACCGGCGAGATACGGCGAGATAGGCAAAATGACGACGCCCATGAGGAACAAAACCCTGCCTTGAAGGACTCTCCTGAGAGCGCTGAAGATGACGATTTCGAAGTGCTGGCATGAGCGCCGCTGAGGTCATTGCGCTTGCCGAGGATCTGGGCGTAGAGCTAAGAGCAGAGGACGGGCGCATCCATGGCGCCCCGAAAGCCGCGGTGACGGACGGGCTTCGCAAAGCAGTGCAAGAACACAAGCCCGAGCTGCTGGCGCTGCTACAAGCCCCCTTGCCTGTGCGTGGTACGCAGACAGGAGAAACTCACACGCAAGGCGCATGCGGCGAAGCGCGACTAGACCCCTTGGTAGTCACTTGCTACACCCCGAGGGGCGAGCCTATAGAGGTACGTGCGGATGATGCAGAGCATGCTGCCTGGCTGAGACGGACAAACCCGCCTCCCGTGAAGCCTAGCAACGACGACGTGGGACAAGCCCCTGAGACACCCAGCAGCACGCCAGCCCCTAGCCTTGAGCGTGAGACCGTTGCATATAAGGCTATCCGCGAAGCCTGCGACGGTTTGATGGACCCCAGGGTGTTCCTGTCTAAGCTCATTGCCGAGGACCTGGAGAATATCGAGGCGGGGCGAGTGCCCGCCGCGTACCTGCGCTGCGTAGCGCACGGCGGGGCGATGCGGCTTTCGGAGCCCACGCCTGATCCAGAGCTGCGGCGCAAGGTACTACAGCAGTTGACTGATAACCCCGAGACTAAATACGCCTACGTGGTGGACGACCCGGACTCCGATCCGGTGATCGTGGGATTCGGGATTCGAGACGTAGGGACGTGCGAGATCGCGATCCCCAAGGAGCGCTTCGACCCGCTTGAGTTCGTACTGGCGATTAAGGATCAGGCGGGGACGGCCTAATGGTGGGTATTTCGCACTGTACGGGCTGAGGCGCGAGAGATCGTGCCAGGGCAAGGCAAATCCCTGTTCGGCGTGCGTGATGCGCCAAGGGCCATTTAACAGATAAAGGTAAACCGGATGACGACGATTCAACTTTATGGCCGCCTTGGTCGCGACCCCGAGGAGCGCACCACGGCGGGGGGTAAAAGCATGGTGACGGCATCAATGGTGGTCAATCTTGGCCGCGACGAGGAGCTTTCGGAATGGTTCTCCCTGGTGGCGTTTCACAAGGTGGGCGAGCGCCTTGCGCTGCACGTCAAGGGCGATATGGTGGCCGTGAACGGCAAACTCTCCAAGAACACATGGAATGGCAAAGACGGCGAGAAGCGCTCTGGGTTTTCGGTTTTGGTTGACTGCCTCGCGAGTGCTAAGGCGGCGGCGCCGGTTGACAACAAGGGCAGCCCCAAGGAAGGCGCGGGTAAGGGCGCAAGAGATGAGCCGTTCTATGACGACCCATTGCCGTTTTAGGCAAACTCTGACCCCGAGGTTTTGGCGATGAGCACAAAAGCTTTAGCGACATGGGTAGGCATATGGGCCTTTATGAGTATCTCTGAGCCCATCAACTGTTGGCTCTGGCTTGGTGCTGAATTTGATCCTCCAATTTGCGAGGTACGGGACTGGCTGGAGTTAAGTGGAACTTTCGCCATTATTTTAATGGTGGGGGCGGGCCTCTACGCAACTTCAGTTCTTTGGGATGAACGCAAAGAAACGCGTCAATGTTTAGAGCTTGGACTGCCATACAATCGGATGCTGTTAACTATGAGGGGAGAATTGGAACAGGCAGAAAGGGAGTGGAAAACAAGTTTGGAGTGCATGAAGGCACAAAAGGAGTTTATTAAGGACACGGACAGTGCTTAGCGTTGGAGAAGCACACGATGTGTGACGACCACGCAGGGCATGCCAAAGAGGCAGGGGCCGACCTAATGGCGAAGTTGGCCCCGAGTAAGCGCCAGGTAGCCGCAGCTTTGCAAGGCATAGCTTTGCAAGGCATAGAAATGACTGAGAGCCAGATCAGGAGCTGTCTTCTTACAGCGAATTTCTTCAGCTATGTACCAGAGGCCGAGGAAGCCACCATTCACCACGCGTTAGTTGCAAGCAGACTAGAGCTAGAGGACGTTATTCGCTACTTCGACAACGGCCTGCCCTTGGAAGAGTGTGCCGCGGCGAAATGGGCTGAGGATTGGGACGATTCCCCCGGCGACGCTTATGAGGACCGGGAGTTTTTGGCGACGCTTCCGGCGCTAAGGATGCTTTATGCGCTGTGCGAGCAAATCTGGACTAGTCCAGAAATACCCCCAAACGGGAATGAGCTTAGGCCGGGGCGCGGGAAGTCTACGAAAAGCTTGCACCTGATTCACGCCGCACGAGACATCCTAGAGGAGATTCAGCCTGCAAGCGTACGCGCCGTCTGTTACCAGCTATTTACTCTCGGGGTTATTCCCGACATGAGTAAGGGCAGCACCAGCCGAGTGAGTGTGCAGCTGGTCTATGCCAGGGAGCAAGGGATAATCCCGTGGTCCTGGATCGTGGACGAGACGAGAAGCGCTGAGCGTGTCTCAATGTGGGATCACCCGGACTCATTCGCGGAAACGGTGCAGCGGGCCTACCGGCGAGACATGTGGGCGCAAGCTCTGCAGAAAGTCGAGGTGTGGTCTGAAAAGGGCACCATACGTGGCACTCTGGCGCCGGTGCTTGATAAGTACGGGGTCACGCTACGGGTCATGCACGGGTATAGCTCGGCGACTGTAGCGAATCAAGTTGCGTCAGAAACCGCGGAAATGGCTAAGCCGTTGCTAGTTCTCTACGTGGGCGACTGGGATCCGTCTGGGATGAATATGTCTGAGGTCGATCTACCTAAGCGCGTCGCTCAGTACGGCGGAAACTGCCACATTCAGCGGGTGGCATTAACCGAAGATCATATAGGCGATAACCTACCATCGTTCCCGGCGGAGAGTAAGCGAGGGGATCCGCGCTTTGTCTGGTTTGTCGAAAAGTACGGGGAGACGTGCTGGGAGCTTGACGCGCTGAAGCCGACGATCCTGCGGAACGAAGTAGAGAATTGTATCCGTGGGGTAATCGATCGCGATGAATGGGATCGCCTTGCGGTTATTGAGAGAGCCGAAAAGGAATCTCTTGTTCAGGTAATGACCTCCTGGAAGGAAGCGGCCACGAGGCCAGCGGGCGATAGCGCAAGCGGTGGGGGCAGATGAAAAAACAGTGCGCAATGACCTACGTAGTGCGGAAAATTCCGCACTGCCATCTCCTGGGCCTAGCGCTGGCGCGGGTTCCCCGGCGGCTCGTGCGGAAAATTCCGCACCCCTCGGATCCTTGCACGGCAAGTTGGTTGTGCCGACAATGCTGACATGTATAGTGCAATAGGGTAGCAATGCCGTTTAAGCCAGGACAATCAGGCAACCCTAACGGCTCAAAGGCCGGGGTTGAGCGCGCCAGCGTCAAGATGCGAAGGGCTATCGAGGCAGGTATGCCGGACATAATTGCCGCCATGCTGCGTAAAGCAAAAGAGGGCGACGTAGCGGCAGCCAAGCTTCTCGTTGATCGGGTGTTGCCAATATTACGCCCCGTGGGCTTAGCTATTTCAATGCCTGAAGAGGATGTCACCGCTTTGGTAGGTGGCAGTTTGGCCGAGAGAGGGCACGCTGTCTGGGGGGCTATGGTGCGCGGGGTCCTGGACACAGACACGGCAATTGCTTTGCTGGCTGCCCTATCCTCACAGACGCGGATCATGGAAGCAGACGACTTCGCTAAACGCCTTGACTCGCTGGAGCGACTGAATGCCGAGCGTAAGCAATAAAACCCGGCTGGAGAATCTGGAAGCGGCGCAGCCCCGCAATGACAGGCCGTTACGCGACGCAAGCGTGGAAGACCTTTTAGCCGTGCTCCGCTTTCTAGACTATGCGAACACTTTAACGGCTGTAGAGAAGGAAGCCGGCAGAGCGGCGGCGGACAGGATCGCCTTACTTTTGGCTGGAAATGGAAGCGATGGCTTTGGACATCAGGGAACGGGCCAAGCGGAGGATGGGGGGGCTGAGCGCTGGACTGGAGACCGCAGTCTATGACAAGGGCCATGGTACCGTACTTCCCAGTACGGGGAAGTACAAGAAAGAAGCCCTAGCCGAAGCCGGAGTGTCCACGTCCGAAGCACACCGCTGCGAAAAGCTGGCAGCGAACGCGGAGAAGGTGAGGGAGGTTTTAGCTAAGGGCTCGCCTATTAAGCCCATGGCCACTCGCGAGACCGATCCAATGATAAACGCCCTGCGTTTGTGGTGCCATGATCTTAAGCGAGAGAACAATGGGCTGAGGGAAAAGCTTATGGTTTGTGTTGCTGGGAAAGCTGAGTTAGCGGCGCAGGTAACCGAGCTTACCGCCGAGAAAGATCGTCTTTTAGTCCATGTATTTAACCTTGAGAAAGGAGCATAACGTGAAAGAGTTTAGAGGGCCGAAGAATCAACAAGGGTTTTTGGCTGGCGTCGCAGCCGCCGCTGTCGGGGGCGGCATTACCGCAGGGTTTGGTTCTCTTCTCGACGACGACGGCGGGGAGGGCGGCAGCGCGAATTACCAGCAAGCCGTGAGTGAGCTGCAGAGATCGGTTGGCGATATTCAAGGCGTAAGCGAGCCGACCTATGATCAGCTTCTCCTGCGTCTTCAACAGGCTGTATACGTGGGTGACCTCTCACCTATTGAGGCCATTACTTACCTGCAGGGACAAACGGAGCTAAAGGGGATCGCCATTGATCCCAGGCTGGAGCTGCAACAGTTCGAGTCGCTTGACTATCTGCGCGACCAGGTAGAACAAGGC
>JBOIEE010000318.1:0-13628 GCA_050740975.1 Gammaproteobacteria bacterium
ATCCAAGTCTCCTTGCTCCCGCCCCCTTGGGACGAGTTGACTACGAAGCAGCCCAAAACCAAGGCCACGCGCGTAAGCCCACCTGGGGTGACGTAGACATCCTGCCCTTGCAGCACAAACGGGCGTAAATCGATGTGGCGCGGCTCGACCGCGTTACCGCAGATGGTGGGAACCGTAGACAAAGAGATCGGAGGTTGTGCCATGTAGTTTCTCGGATCCTTTTCCAGCAGTTTCGAGAATGCTTCGCGTTGTTTACTGGTCGAGGAAGGCCCCATCAACATGCCGTATCCGCCGGACTCGTTCGCCGGTTTGACGACCAGATTCCTTAGGTTCTTAAGCACGAATTCGCGGTCTTTCTTGTCACAGCAAAGGTAGCTCGGAACATTGGGTAGGATGGGATCTTCGTCCAGGTAATATTTGATGATCTGAGGCACAAACGTGTATATGACCTTGTCATCGGCAACGCCGGCACCGGGTGCATTCGCCAAGCCGACCTTACCCGCCCTCCAAGCCCTGATCATACCCCGCACTCCGAGCATGGAGTCCGGCTTGAATACCTCGGGATCCAGGAACAGATCATCGATGCGCCGGTAGATGACATCCACACGCGCGAGCCCGTCTATAGTGCGCATGTAGACGCAGTCGTCTTCAACAACCAGATCGCTTCCCTCCACCAGCTCGGCGCCCATCTGCTGGGCGAGGTAGGCATGTTCGAAATAGGCGGAATTGTATATCCCCGGTGTTAGCACTACTACCACGGGATACTCGGCGGGCCGGGGGGAAATGGAGGCCAGGGTGTCAAACAGTTGCGTCGTATAGTCACCGATGTGCAGGATATCTTGGTCTTCGAACAACTCGGGGAACACCCGTTTGATGACTTTTCTGTTTTCCAGCATATAAGATACGCCGGAGGGTACCCGCAGATTGTCCTCGAGCACATATATTGTCCCGTCCGCATCGCGCACCAGATCAGTGCCACAGATGTGGGCCCAGACCCCGTTGACCGGCCGCATGCCCACGCACTGGGTACGATAATTCTTGGAGCGCAGGATCAGCTCTCTCGGAACAACACCGTCCTTGAAGATCTTGCGGTCGTTATATACGTCATCGATAAAGCGGTTCAGCGCCACCAAACGTTGTTGCAATCCTGCTTGCACCGTCTTCCATTCTTTTTCCGGGATCACCCGAGGGATGATGTCGAAGGGCCATTCGCGGTCGATGTTGGCTCCCTCGCTGTAGACGGTGAAGGTGATACCCATGGTCTTAATGGCCAATTCGGCTGCGCGTTTTCGCGCCCCGATCTCCTCCTCGCTTAGCGAGGCGAGATACTTCACCAACGATCTTGCATGGCGGCGGGGGTTTCCCGGAGAGCTGATAAGCTCATCATAGAAACCGGCGGGGTTATAGGTTTTCCAATAAATAGGCACGGGACGGCGTAGCCCCGACCCTTGAGGTTTAGAAGCTGAATCATTCACCTTCAAAGGCATGTTACAATTTTTCAAGGGAATATTGCAATGCCGCAACTGGTGGTTAGTCATGTTTGACTGGTTAAGCGTCTATGGCCAGACGACGGGATTGCTCGCGTTGTTTTCTGTCATCACTTTTTTCGGCACGCTGTTCTTGGTTCCCTTCCTAGTTGCTCGTATTCCGGCGGATTACTTCGCCTCAGAGCAGCACCGAGCGCCCTGGCGGCACCGCCATCCGCTTTTGCGGGCGCTATTATTTGTTGCCAGGAACGCGATGGGCTCGTTGTTGCTGCTTGCGGGAGTGATCATGCTTTTCACCCCCGGACAAGGGGTGATCACGGCATTGATCGGTTTGATACTGATGGACTTTCCAGGCAAATACGGCCTAGAGCGAAAGCTCGTCACGCAGCCCGCCGTGCTACGTTCCATCAACTGGCTGCGGGCTAAGGCAGACCAACCCCCGCTTGTCTTGGGTGAAGAATAAGCTTCTCCCGCGCTGTACGCCTGCACAACCCGAATGTCACGGGGAAGAATAATCGCGGATGAAAGCGGCGCCATTCGCGGGGCGAGGCGTTGAAAGCGCAAAGTGCAACAGGGTGAGCTGCGCAAGGACCCGAGGCAGGGGTTGTAAATTCTTAGTCTGGGTTTAGACGTTGTCCTTGACATCTACGGCAGTAATTTGCTTCAATCTAAAGGGCATTTACAAACAATATGTTAGACTTGCGGAGAACAGCCGTTATGATCAGCCAATTGGGATATCGTTGCAGGGGATTCCTGGTAAACAGTGTACAGAAGTCATTGTTATCATTCTTGGTATTGCTCTTTTTCGCAAGCCTGTCGCCCCCTGCGATGGCTGCTGAAGAACCCGCGCCAGGGCGTACTCCGCCTTCCGATTACCGTATCGGACCCGAAGACATGTTGGAGATTTCCGTCTGGAGGGAAGAGGATCTTCAGAGGCAAGTGCTGGTGCGACCCGATGGAAAAATCTCCTTTCCACTCGCCGGCGACATACAAGCCGCAGGCAGGACCACAGAGCAAGTCCAACAAGACATCAGTCAGAAACTCCAACGCTATATCCCGGACCCGGTGGTTACTGTCACCCTAGCCACGATCGGCGGCAAGATTTACGTCATCGGCCAAGTCAACAACCCTGGGGCTTACATCGTGGGTCGCTATGTAGACGTGCTGCAAGCCTTGACGGTAGCGGGAGGATTGACGCCTTTTGCCAGTGAAAACAAAATCAAGGTGCTAAGGCGCGAGGGGGGCCGAGAAATTGTGTTTCCGTTCGAATACGCGGATGTCAAAAAGGGAAAGAACCTAGAACAAAATGTGATCTTGAGGGGTGGGGACACGGTAGTCGTTCCCTGACAAGCCCTTTATTAATCCTAAAAGGCTGGAGATTTGCATGCACAAACCTGGGAGGGGAAGCTGGGGCTATTTCTTTCTTGTGTTGGCTGCGGGCTCCACGCGGGTCATCGCGGCAGAGTACTATATTGAACCCGCCGTCACGGCGCGATATGAGTTTGACAACAACCGCACTCTAGACGACCCGGCCCAGTCTGCCTCGACATGGCGGTTCTCTCCGTTCGCGGCGTTTGGCAGGCTCACCCCGAACTCGGAGGTGACGGGAGCGGCGCGTGTTGAGGTTAATGAGTCCAACAGGGAGGAGTTGGACAGCACGGATGTTTATGCGGGTCTATTTCCGGTATATCGAACGGAGCGCAGCGAGTGGAGCCTGGATACTACCTACCGCCGAGATACGACCTTACGGACCAACATTTTCGAGCGGGCGTTTTTTAGGGAGCCCCCTGCGGGGGCGGAAATACTTCCGCCGAACCCGGAGGATGTCCAGAGAGAAGATCCCGATCTTGGCCTCAGGCGGCAGGAAACGCGAAGGAACGTGGTCCTCGTTTCGCCGGAATGGAGGCGAGAATTATCGCCCCGGCTTGATTTGGGACTCCGATATACCTACGTGGATACGTTTTACGGCGACGACGGTGTAAGCCAGGGCCTGGTCGACAGCCGCCGTCACCTTGGCCGTGGGAGTTTGTCGTACCGCTATTCGGAGGTGGACGATGTTTCGGTGTTCACGGCGTTTCAGAATTTCAAGAACGACGAGAACCGCGAGTTTGATACCTATCGGATAGGACTCGGCTTGAAGCATCGCTTCTCCGAAACCTTAGTAGCCACCCTGAACGTTGGCCCGGAATATACCGACGAGTCCGACGGCAAAGACGATTTTGGTTATTCGGTCGGTTTCGGCGTCAACAAAAAGCTAGAGCGCAGTCAGCTTGCTGCCGCATTCCGCCGCGGTGTTGCTCCCAACGAGAGGGGAGATGCGTTGGACAGGAACCAAGTCGATATACGTTGGTTCGGTGATCTCTCTGAAAGATGGTCTTTCTCTTTGCTGGCGCGCGCTTTTCAAAACGAAAGCGCGTCCGGTACCGGCTCGGCGAGCGACGACCGCTATTATGCGCAGGTAGAGCCGAGAATAATCTACCGCATAACCGAAGATTTGTCCTGTGACCTGGGCTATCGCTTTCGCTGGGAGGATGACAATTCCCCCGGCGGTCAATCGGCCACCGCCCACGCGGGGTTATTTAGCGTCATTTATGCTTTCGATAGGTTTAGCCTCTCGCGCTAACCCCCGCTGAATCGCGGGCGTCGCCCCATTGGATGAGGCGGCTCGTGACCATAGGCATCCAGCGTCACGATCTTTCTATTCCGGGTGAGGTCAGCAATAAAAAGCTTCACCAAACTCTCCAACATGCGCCTACTTTTTAGCATTAACCTGATTCTGACTCTCGCGATAGCGGGCGCCATCTACTTCATGGTGGGCATGCCCGGGAAATCGCGTAACCGCGAACCGGGTGCTCCTATCAACCGCGATCTCGAGGGCCGCTTACGCGGGCATGTCCAGCATCTTGCAGAAGACATAGGCGAGCGCCACTATCGGCATGGAGACACTTTGGAGCGCAGCGCCCGATATATCGAGCGAGCGTTCTCGGCGATCGACTTTAAGCCGCAGCGGCAGGCTTATCGTTTGCAGGGAGGCTACACGTTTCACAATCTGGAGTCCGCCATCGAAGGGGCTAACAGGCCAAAGGAAGTCATTGTTGTCGGGGCGCATTATGACACGGTTCCCGGGACCCCGGGTGCGGATGACAATGCCTCCGGGATCGCCGCATTGATCGAGTTGGCAAGGCTGCTCAGAGCGCAAACCTTGGAGAGGACGGTACGCTTTGTCGCTTTCGTCAATGAAGAAGAACCCTTCCACTCGACGCAGATGGGTAGCGGCATCTATGCCCGCGGCGCGCGGGAACGGGGCGTTAATATCATCGGGATGCTTTCCCTGGAGAGCATCGGTTACTATGACGAAAGGCCGAATACTCAGCATTATCCGAAGGTCTTCCAGTGGTTTTATCCCAGTACCGGGTCGTTTGTGGCCTTCGTCGGGAACCTAACATCGCGACCCCTGCTGCGTCGAGCTATACACACTTTTCGCATTCACACTGCGTTTCCCTCCGAGGGTGTGGTCGCGCCGGAGCGGCTGGTGCCCGATATTGGACGTTCCGATCATTCTTCATTTTGGCGCGAAGCTTACCCCGCGATCATGGTCACGGATACCGTGCCGTTTCGTAACCCCAATTACCACCGCCCGAGCGATACGCCCGACACCCTGCGCTACGATTACATGAGCATCGTCGTGCAGGGACTGGCCAAGACCATCGCAGATCTGGCAAACGCGGACGATTGAGCTAATATGCGACGTGATCAAGCCCGGATAAAAGCCTAAGCCAATCCAAAATAACAACCGTAAGGGGGAAGAAGGATGAAGATCGTGATCGCGCCAGATTCTTTCAAAGAAAACCTCACCTCGTTACAGGTAGCCACCGCAATCGAAAAGGGCATAAAACGCGTGCTGCCCAACGTCGATTGCGTAAAAATACCGATGGCTGACGGTGGTGAAGGCACGGTACAAGCTCTGGTCGACGCGACTGGCGGACGGATCATTCGCAAACAAGTGACGGGCCCCATGGGTAAGCCGGTCAACGCCCGCTTTGGGTTGCTCGGCGACGGCAAAACCGCAGTGATCGAGATGGCAGAAGCATCAGGTCTGCCGCTGGTCGAGAAAGACGAAAGAGACCCCAGCAAAGCCACCACTTATGGTACTGGAGAGCTGATCAAATATGCTTTGCACCGGGGCGTTGAGGCGGTTATCGTCGGTATCGGCGGCTCCGCCACCGTCGATGGCGGCGTAGGCATGGCGCAAGCCTTAGGAGTCCGGTTTATGGATAAATCGGGGAAGCCTCTGGCGGAAGGCGCGGGCGGTGGGATGCTAAAGCAGATTTTCGCGATCGACACCAGCGGATTAGATCCGCGTGTTCGCCGCAGCAAAGTCGTGATCGCCTGCGATGTGAACAATCCGCTGTACGGTCCGCGCGGCGCCGCTTGTGTGTTCGGGCCACAAAAAGGAGCCAGCCCCGCTATGGTCAAGCGGCTGGATGACAACCTAAAACACTTCGGGATCCTGCTGCAAAAAACGTTCGAAAAAGACATCGCAAAGCTACCGGGAGCGGGCGCCGCCGGCGGATTAGGTGCGGGCTTGGTCGCGTTCGCCGGCGCCAAGATGAAGCGCGGCATCGAATTAGTGGTCAAGATAACGGGGTTAGAGCGTGAGGTAAAAAATGCTGACTTAGTCATTACGGGCGAAGGACGGGTGGATTTCCAAACGGCTTTTGGTAAGACTCCCGCTGGAGTTGCCGAGGCCGCCAAACGCTTCAAAGTACCGGTGATCGCGATCGGTGGAGGGCTGGCCGACGATGCGCGCGGTGTGTTTGAACACGGCATCGATGGATTAGGCAGTGCGGCGGCACGAGACATGGACCTTACCGAAGCCATGCGGCTTTCGCGGGTGCACTTAGAAAATGCCGGAGAGCGGGTTATGCGCCTGCTGTTGTTGGGGCAAAAGCTAGGTCAGCGCAAGCGGGGAAAGAAGAAACCAAGCAAAAAATAAGCGGTATCTTTACGGGTGGCGCCACTACCGGGCACTTCGTTGTTCAGCAAGGTTTAGCGGCTTCATCGCCCTCAAGCTCTGAGAAGCGCACCAGACCGGTGCCGACCTCGAGCACGCGATGGGTTTTCTCCAACTGCTACCGGCACGAACTCATGCCGGGGAACCTTCGCCATGTGCGCAGTGATATCACGCAGCATCTGCTCACGCAGCTCTTCAAACTGATCCCGGTTCATGGATCTATCGCCTGGCGTCTCCGAACAAGTACAGCACGGATCGTCCCGCATCGCGGGTTCTCACTCTCGACCAACTCGACCAAAGCAGGAAGCGTCATACTGAGGGTACTATACAACGTTTTGACTTGCCTTTTAACACATACCTTTTGATACAGAAAAATGCGATTTTCCGAGTTCGGAGATAAGTTCAGCGGGCGCTCCGGCATTCTGCAACTCATGTATGACTTGGGCAAGGCATTGTCCAGCCCCAAGGCGCCGCTTATGCTCGGTGGTGGTAACCCTGCCTTCATTCCCGAGGTCCAATCCTGTATTCGTGCGCGCATGCAGAGCATTCTTGCGAACGGGAATGAATTCGAGCGTTTAATCGGCAATTACGAAGCTCCGCAGGGTAACCCCGCTTTTATTAAAGCTCTGTGCGCACTGTTAAGAACGCATTATGCTTGGGACATAGCTCCGCCTAATGTCGCGATCACGGCCGGCAGCCAAGCGAGTTTTTTCCTGCTGTTCAATATGTTTGCCGGCCGATTCCGAGACGGACAGAAGAAAAAGATCCTGCTACCGATGGCGCCCGAATACATCGGGTATGCCGACCTGGGCTTAACAGAAGATCTGTTTATTGCGAGGCGACCGGAGATCGAACACTTAGCTCCACACCGCTTCAAGTACCATGTTGACTTTGCGCACCTCGACCCATCCCCCGATGTTGGCGCGATCTGCTTCTCGCGGCCTACCAACCCTACTGGAAATGTGCTTACGGACGAAGAGGGGACGCGTTTAATGGCCTTGGCGCAAGAGCGCCAGATCCCATTGATCATCGACAGTGCCTACGGCAGCCCTTTTCCAAACATTGTCTTTACTGCGGCAACACCGCTTTGGGATGAGCACGCCATCGTTTGCCTGAGCTTATCTAAACTGGGATTGCCCGGGGCGCGTACGGGGATCGTCATCGCACCCGAACCCGTGGCTCAGGCCATCGCGGGAATGAACGCCATCTTCAACCTCGCGCCCAGCAGCCTGGGTGCCTTATTGACCCTGGAATTGGTGGAAAGCGGCGAGATCATTCGCTTAAGCCAAGAAGTCGTCAAACCATTTTACCAAGTCAAAGCCGAACAGGCTGTAGGCTGGCTGGATACCGCCTTAGAGGGTTTGGACTATTTCGTCCACCGTCCCGAAGGGGCGATGTTTTTGTGGCTGTGGCTGCGGGAGCTGCCAATCAAAAGCGAACAGCTCTACGAGCGCCTGCGGCGCCGGGGTGTGGTAGTGGTATCGGGGCACTATTTCTTTCCAGGCCTTAAAAAGGACTGGCGCCACCGCCATGAATGCATTCGCATCAGTTACGCCCAGGCGCCCGAGACCGTGCAGCAGGGGATCGCCATCATAGGGGAGGAGGCAAGAAAAGCCTACCGCGAGGGCTAGCGCTCGCTAGCCTGGATCCCCATGTTGGCGTTCAGAGCACGCGTCGGCAACGCACGATCACATGCAAGCGTTTGCCTCCTATGATCTATTAAATGATCTGTTAGCGTCGCTTCAGCGTCCCTTAAAACAAAACCGGTTCTTTGCCAGAGCCTGATGGATTGCAAGGCAACAGCCATCCGTTATTTGCCGGGCCTAATCAGCCCGCCGAGGCCAGCCTGTTCGAGCTCGTTGTTCAGCATCTGGCGGATATCCTGCGCATTATCCATCTGCAGCGCCTCCCGGAGAACCGCTTTCGCACGGCCGCTGGTAATACTGCGGATCGCCCATTTAATACGCGGGAGGCTCCCCGCGCTCATGCTGAACGTGTCGATGCCCATCCCGAGCAAGAGGATCATCGCGGCCGGATCACCCGCCATCTCACCACAAACGCTCACCGGTTTGCCATAACGTCGGGCGACCCTAACCACCGTGCGCAACGCCTGCAGCACCACCGGATGCAGGCTATCGTAAAGCCTCGCCACATTCGGGTTGTTTCTGTCCACGGCAAGCAGGTATTGCGCGAGATCATTGGTGCCAATAGAAACGAAATCAATGTGCGGGGCAAGTCCCCGAACTTGGTAGATCGCCGATGGCACCTCGATCATCACACCAACCGGCGGCATGGCGGAGTCCCGGCCTTCCTCTAGGTGCTCGCGGTGGGCTCGATCGAGCAGTTCCCGGGCCTCTTTGACCTCATGGACTTGGCTTACCATAGGGAGAAGGAGGCGCAGGTTGTTGAGTCCCGCATTGGCTCGTAGCATGGCCCGAAGCTGGAGCAAGAAGATCTCAGGATGATCCAGGGTAAAGCGGATCCCTCGCCAGCCCAGAGCCGGGTTGTCTTCCTTCATCGGATAGTAGGGCAAGGGCTTGTCCCCGCCCACGTCCAGGGTGCGCATGGTCACTGCTTTTGGGGCAAAGGATCCCAGTATCTGGCGGTAGACGTGGTATTGCTCCGCGATCCGTGACCGACTCGAGGCTCGTGAACGGCGCGGGCAGGACGATCGTCCCGATGGCGATCCCGGGCGCACCGGGCAATCCCTGGTTAAAGCCAACGCGATGGGGCCGCTCGTTTTGCAGAACGGTGATAACCCCGTCCGGCGCGGCCGAGTTCAGGGTACCCGCAAGCTGGGCCGCAATGGTCACGAGAAAGGCGACCTCGTCCTTGCCGAAGCGCTGTCGCGCGCGCCGCTGGATGTAAAGCACACCTACCAACTTACGAAAATGTATTAGGGGAACACCGAGGAAGCTGTGGTAGCGTTCTTCCCCCGTCTCAGAAACATAGCGGTAGGCGGGATGATCCGCGGCGTTCTCTAGATTGAGCAGTTCCTGGCGGGCTGCAATCAGTCCGACGAGGCCCTCGTTAGGGGCCAGCCGGACCCTGCCGACAGACTCAGGATTGAGTCCGTCGGACGCCATAAGAACATAGTGACCGGTGGTTGCGTTTTTTATACAGACCGCACATACATCGACAGCCATCGCCCCCTTGACCTGGCGCACGATGATGGCAAGGGCCTCATCGAGGTTGGCCGCCTCATTGACCTGTTGCACGATGTGTTGCAGGGTGCTCAGCATCAAACGTTGCTTCTAAGGCGCCGTTCTCAACACACCCCCGGGCGCGCGACGGGCAGGGGAAGCATTCGTTGCGGAGTCGCAGCGAGCTCGCGTATGGTGGCCGCCAACCCGATTTTCAGGCCTTCCGAGACGTATCGATTTGTTCTCAAAAAACTCGTCGATTTCCCCAACCACTCTGCCGACGTCCTGAAGCTTCGCGGGGTCTCGCCTCGTTGACTTTGATATTTTGGCCATGCACCTCTTTCTTGTCGAGGGCGAGCATGGCCTCCTTGGCCCCATTGTTGTTCATCGTAACCAAGCCAAAACCACGGGATTCACGGCAGTATCGGTCCATGATGAGGTCAACTGAGTCAACTTCGCCATACTGTGTGAACAGGTTACGGATCTCCTCTTGCGTGGTACGGGGAGAGAGATTTCCAACATAGATCTTTGTGGACATTGCTATAGCTCGATGCCCGCCTCAATAGCGGACGTACTATTTTTGAAAGTTCCTCCGACTATCTCCTAGCGAGAGGGATCACCATCCATGCTTAGCGCCAGTTGGAGCGCCGGGTATTGGGCGAGAACTTCAGGAAGGAAGCGGTGAATGGAAGCGCGCTAGATTCGGGAAGGAAATCACCAAATGCCTTAGCTGAAAAATACAGACATTGTTACGGTAGCACGTTGGAATTACTTATTCCAGCTGTTTCTTTGAGTCGGCTCGTACGGACCGGTCGATAATGACATCAAAGAGCTGAGTGTGGGTGAGGCATCAGGGGCGTCAAGATACTCCCGGCTTCGAATGTTTATCCGGTGAGGCGACTATCGCGCGTTGACCTCAGACGGTGATTCAGAGGACGGCTCCCGTTGGATGTAAGTAGCCAAAGGAGGTACATCGCCCGGCGCCGTGCTTGATTAGGCTGCCACGACAGTCATAGCGGACACAGCCACCGCCCACGCCAGAATAGGTCACTTGCAGCTTGCGCCCACAGTGTCCACAACGCAACAACCCCGCCAAAAGGCCACTCCCGCGTTCTGGCGAAGCCACACCAGGACTTGATGCACACTGTCGAGCGCCCGGAATTTGCGAAATACCAAAGCCAGCTGATCAATCTCCTAGCTCCCTTGGCCGCTTAGATAAACAAAAGATCTGGCTGATCGACCCATTCACGTCGCTTCAGACTCGTTCCTCCGCCGCTGGAAATCCATCCTCCCGCTCAGACTCATACCATGTTGGAAAAGACTCGCTCTTGCATTTAGGGATCAGAGCGCGTACTATCTATCGCCTTCGATCCGGTTTTTGTAACTAACTCGTTCTGAAGAGCGGCTGCGGACTCCTGAGATTGGGAGGGCAGCCTTTTTTATTTATGCCTCATGGCCTCGCGAATTTTTACCAAAACTCGGAGTAGAAGAAATACAAATCCTCCCGCTCTCGGAGCGGATACAGTAGATACAGTAAATAGGAAAAACATAGCATGAAAGAGCAAGGCACAGTAAAGTGGTTCAACAACGACAAGGGCTACGGATTTATCAGTCGCGATTCCGGAGACGATGTCTTCGTGCACCATTCTGCCATTCAGGCAACGGGATTCAAATCATTTAACGAGGGCGATAAGATTGAGTTCACAGTCGCCAAGGGTCCGAAGGGGCTTCAGGCTCAGGACGCCGTAAAGCTGTAGTCACCCTGAATTTAGAGGGGTGGAGGACCCCGAATCCTCCACCCGTCGATAGAGAGTGATAGGTTATCCAGTGCTTATAGGAACGGATAACGGGGAGCGCCGTAGCAGGCACTCATCTAAGAAAACAAAGACAAGCCTCGCCATCATTTGCTTTAACTGTACCACTGAGTAACGGATATGTTCAAATTAGGCATTAATACTATCGTACTTATGGTTGGGCTTGCCTCCTTCGGATATGTCGCTGGCGCTGGGCTTCCCACGAGGTATGCCACCCGTGATACTGAGCACTATGGTAGACTTCCAGCGAAACATTATGGTCATTTCCGGCGATAATTTTGGTAGTGCGACGCCTACTATAAGATTGGCCAACCAAGTCCTAAAGGTAAAAAGCTTTTCGGCGAACCAGGTTGTAGTTAGTCTACCCGCCAACATTCAGCCTGCAACCTATGGTCTTACGGTTAGCACCAGCGGCGCTTATCGATCCACGTCCGCCCGCTTTAGTGCGGCGTTATTCAGCTCCATTTATAGATAACGAAAACGGGGGAAAGGGACTCGATCGCATCCCACGCGGTGTTGCTGTCAGCGCCGTTCTGAAACTCGCTTAAGGTCGGCTGGTCATATATTCGCACCCATGATCGCCGACGCCTTCGACCACGGCGATTGCCCCTCAATTTCGCACCGCAAACCGTTCCCCCGCCATACCGTTGAAATAGGCCTCTCCCACCGTCGCACCATAAAGGGCGGGAGGCGGAACGAAAACCTAATGACCCCCAATCCGGCCAGTCACTGGAACGGCCAAGGAACGACGCCATCGCCCGAAGAAGAAATCACCCCAGCCTGCGACGGCAATGGCTCATGTCATGCGTTCGCGCGTTTGAAGGATAATTAAGTAGGGGAGGCTACCCCTATCGATTAGGGGTGAAGGCGGGGGTTGTTTGGGCGTTCTTATACACTTCAGCAAATCGACCGGTCGCAAAGTGTTGACAAACCTATGCTGCAATGCAACAATAACCACATTGGAACAACACACCGTTCCCTAACCTAACTGCGAGAATGCTAATGAAAAACGAGATCTTCGAATACTGGACCAAATCTGGAAACACCCTTTCTGAATCGATGAAGACACTCACCGAGATCAACACCAAGGCCTTCACCAAGTTGACCGAGCAGCAACAGGCCCTCGTGACTAACCTGAGCGAAGTCTGGGCCCACCAGATCCAGCTAGCCACTGAGTCTAGAGGGTATGCGGAGCTGTTGTCCGGCCAGGCCAAACAGGCGGCCGAGCAGCGTGAGAAGCTGCTCGCCATTGTCAGCGGTACGGCCAGTGTGCTCAAAGCTGCCAGAGCCGAACTCACCGCGTGGATGGAAAAAGGCTTCGAAGCCGTGACTCCGCCACTGATCAAGGTCGCGGGTGTGAAGCAGGCTGCGTAACCAATATTCATCGCCGCCTCTTGTTCTGCCGGTATCCCACGAAAGAGGGATACCGGCTTTTCCCCACCGAGCTTATTTTTACTTTATTAAACCAAAATACTTAGGTTGGATCATATGGTTGTTGATTTTTCACGGAGGGAGAATAATGTCGGCGCCAAATACAGCCTGTATATCCAGCCTGCTCACTCGTCTCCTCAACCGGCTGTCCCAACACCTATGGGATTGCCTAGTTAATTAGGAGGCGCAGGCCGCCTGTTGCCCTGCGACAAAGACGGGTGAACGAAGCATCCGATAATGACCCGCGCGCACTAGATGGCGCCCAACATGAAAAGATCATGTGCCTGGCTATGAACCGATAGGAATCGTTGGGCCTGTCAGGTGATGGATGGTTAAACTTTCTCCGTCCCGCCCGGCCCACCGTAACCGCTCATATCCACTATCTCGATCGCCGGACCTTCACCCCGGAAGTGCGGCGGCCACGACGAGGTGTGTCGGATCGCCTTCGGAACCGCCGGGATTAGCCAGCGTTCTAGCTGCTGTAAGATTCCGGCGTCCTTGGCAATTCGGTACTTCCGGCTATGGATGCACTCACGGTCTTCAAACTCGCAGCGGTTCATGTGCGTCCCACCGCAGGCGCCGTTGGCAAGTCCTTTCGGACAGGTCTCCGGACATACATACTGCGTCGCTGCCAGCCGGCATAGGCCGCAGCTTTCACAACCAAATAAGGGTGCTTTTATGATCCATTCGAAACGCTCTAACCACCGGTCCGCCCGGCTTTGCCGCCGAATACCCCGTA
>JBOIEE010000319.1:0-7666 GCA_050740975.1 Gammaproteobacteria bacterium
AAGGCTGTATGCATTACGGGCTCATACCCACGATGCCCGAGGAGCGCCTACGCCCCCTCATGCAACGCTTCGCCGCAATGCTCCTCGAACATTGCACCTTCTCAGAGGTGTTCGGTTATGTGTAAATATGAGGGGATGGCTAAGGGTTGCGACACAAACCGCGTTGCTTTAGGTAGGCCAACATAAGCTCCTCAAATGTCCGACTCGGTTGCTCGCCCCAACGCCGAGAGCGGTGCACTTCGAGTCCCTCAGCTAAGAGCGCCTCCGCCTCCCTCCTCCCCTCAACGGACTTACGGTATCCCAGTAGAGCATCTGATTCGCGCGCCGTTTGCGTCGGTGGAAGATGCTCAGTAGAAGGCGGAATCGGAACACTCGTAGATTCCGTCGAGATCTTGTTCGTTCATCTCCTTTCCGCGCACGCCAGACCCCGCGCAGCCTGGTATTATGCGCGTGCGTCATTTTGTTTATCCACCCACGCCTGCACGGCCTCCGGGAGCGTAAGCAGCAGCCGCTCACAATCGAGCCCCATACCTTCAGAACGTAATTTGTTCATCGAACCGCGCCTGGCGTCTCCTGGAGCGCCTGGGGCCCCCGGTTGCCAGTAGCGCGCTTTCTCACCGAGAGCACTAGTGCGCCACGATTATTAGGTATCGCTCCCGTCGATGCAACCCGATCGCGGCAGTCGGCTTGTCGAAAATTCGCGCTTAGGTTAACGTTACGGCAAACAAAGAAGACCCAGTTCCTCATCACCGCGGTTTCCCACAAGAACGAGTCGAGGAAAAACGACGATGAAAAAGCTATTATTCCTTTTAGACACCGACCCCATGCCGAGCGTTTTCGACACCGTGGTCGCCTACGACGGAGGCGCCGACCAAGTGACGGGCTACGGCGGATTAACCCCTGAGAACATCGGTACCATCGTAGACGGGGCGATATTCACCCGTTCCCCCAAAGAGAAGCAGTACACAGCTTTATTCGTGGGAGGCAGCGATCTCGCCAAGGGGCAGGAGTTGCTGCAAGCGGTAAAGAAAAGGTTCTTCGCCAACTTCCGCGTCTCCGTGATGTTGGATAGCAATGGGAGCAATACCACGGCTGCATCGGGTGTGGTGCAACTGGTGCAAGCCGCTGGTAACAATGTGCGGGGCAAACGCGCCGTGGTGCTGGCGGGTACCGGCCCCGTGGGGCAGCGAGCGGCTGCCCTGCTCGCCCAGGAAGGTGCGCATGTAACCCTAACCTCACGCCATATGGGGCGGGCGCAACACGCCTGTGAGCTGATGAAAGCGCGTTTCGGAGTCGATCTGACACCCTTCGAGGCCAATGACGAGGCCTCGTTCACTCAGGTGCTGGCCGGGGCTCAAGTGCTCTACGCGACCGGCGCCGCCGGCGCCCAACTGCTCACGGAACAACAATGGAGGGATCACCCCGATCTGCGGTTCATGGCTGACGCTAACGCCACGCCTCCCTTAGGCATCGAGGGCGTGGATATGATGGATAAAGGCGTAGAACGCCACGGCAAGATCGTCATCGGCGGGATCGGAGTCGGCGGTCTAAAGCTAAAGTTACATCGCGTATGTATCGGCCGTTTGTTCGACCGTCATGACCAAAACCTAGACGCTGAGGAAATCTATGCGCTGGCCAAGGAAATGGCGCAACCGGAATGGTGATCTGGCGGTAGCTGATGGAGCTACGCTATTGCTGTCGAATTAACCCCCGTGTGTGGCCGATTTGCCCTTCATGCCGCCTCCGATGAGCTTGCTGCTCTGTTTTTACTAGCAGCGCGACCCGAGATAAAGCCCCGGTACAATATCGCGCCCAGCCAACCGATCGCCGTTGTGGGGGTGGCTAGGGGGCTCGTGAGCATGCGCTGGGGGATCACGCCGGTTTGGTCTGAGCGCGATCGACGCCCTCCCCTGCTAATAAATGCAAGAAGCGAAACCCTCGATCGCAAGCCAAGCTTTCGCGACGCCTTTCGGCGGCGACGATGCCTGGTCCCCGCCAGCGGATTCTACGAATGGAAGCGCAGCGAGAAACCGCCTCGGCCTTATTACATTTCTCGCCAAGACGGACAAGCCTTCGCCTTCGCCGCGATTTGGCAGCGCGAACCTGACACGCCGGCCTGCGCGCTGCTGACCCAAGCGGCGCTGGGATCTCTGTGTGACATCCACCAGCGCATGCCGGTGATCCTTAGCCCTGAGGACTACTCCAGCTGGCTCGATCCAAGCCTAAACGATAGCACACTCTTGCGCGGCATCCTGCAGCACGGGTTCATGGACGGGCTTGCGGCACACCCGGTAAGCCATCGCGTTAACGACCCCCGCAACGACGATCCGTCATGCCTCTCGGCCCTGCCCTCTTTCCAGGAAAATTCGCCGCAACATGCGCATGCGCTTTAAACGATACAGGCTAGGTATCATCTTGGGCATGGCCATCAGCGCCGCAATGGCGGCGGTTCTAGAGGAAGGGCAAGGGTATTATGCCAATAAGGAGTATGGCCAAGCCTGGCGGATCCTTAAACCGCTGGCAGAGAGCGGGGATGCAGAAGCCCAGCTGCTGGTGGCGGATATGTACCGCCAGGGTTTGGGAGTGACCCCCACAGAGCAGGAAGCCATTCGATGGTATCGAAAAGCAGCGGAAAACGGGGTCCCAGAAGCCCAGCTTGCGGTGGCAGCCGCCTACTTCAAAGGCAAAACGCTACCCTACAGTCTGGAGCAGGCGATTGCGTGGTGGAGCCGCGCGGCAAGCGCTGGCCTGGCAGCCGCCCAGTACAACTTGGGGTTGGTGTATGCTCGGGGAATGGGTACTGGCAGGGACGACCGTGGCGCTCGAGAGTGGTTCGAGAAAGCCGCCGGTCAAGGACACAGCGGGGCTCAATTTGCACTGGGCGTTATGTACGCCTTTGGCCAGGGCACAGAATGGGATGTCGCCAAGGCAGCCCAATGGTTTCAACAAGCGGCGGAACACGGTATGCCAGAAGCGCAGTATAACGTGGCCGCCTTAGCCAAGGCCGAGCAAGAACGGCCCCCTCAAGAAGCACAGCAATCGCGCCGCGAGCTCCCGGAACGAAGACTGACCACGGCGTACGAAACGCTGGCCAATATCCATGCACAAAGCGCATCCAACGGGATCAAGGCCGAGTCGTGGATCCGGGCACGCCAGCCATCCCAATTTACCGTCCAGCTTGCCACTACTACGGACGAAGACACCATTATCCCTTTTATCAAAAGCCAGACTTTAGATCAGGATCTGGCTTACTTTCGGGTAAAGGGTGCGGGTCCGGCCCACTACGTCATCATTTACGGGGAGTTTCAAACTGGCCAGGACGCTCGCGGCGCCCTCGCTCAGTTACCGGCGCACCTGTTGCCGGCCAAACCGCTGGTGCGTTCATTTCGACAGGTGCGGAAGATGATGGCTTATTCCAGTGAAAAGGCTGCCACACCCTAGCCTGGATCTCACACCAAGGGGATGGGAAAAGGCCGCTACGGGGTGTGCGCCATGGCTGACAGGCGGCCACCGCGAAGGCAGCCGACCGCGGTTTGGTAGGTGACAAAAGCTCTTCCAAACTACCTGCTTCGTAACATGATGAGCGAGTGGCGTGAAACGTAACGTAGCTAAAACGCGCGCAGTGAGATGTGCAAGCTGGGGGACACCAGGCTCGCGTGCGCGCTAGCATGCCGGCATAGAGACCACCACCTCGAGGCCCGGCTGGGCGTTACGCAGGCTCAGCGAGCCACCGTGTGCCTCTGCTATCTGGAGGCAGAGGTAGAGCCCGAGCCCCACGCCGCCGCTCGCGCGAGTGCGCGCCTGATCGGTGCGATAGAAGGGCTTCGCTAACTGTGTCAAATGCTCGTCCGTGACGCCCGGCCCGAAGTCGCGCACGGATAAGAGCACCCGATCCGATTCGATCGCAGTGCTTGCGATTGGCGGCTTGGTGGCCTCGCCGCCGTAGCGCAGGGCGTTGTCGACGAGGTTGTGCAACAGCAGTTGCAGCCGAGTTCCATCCAGCATCATCGTCGGTAAACGCGGTGCAAGCTCTAGCTCGAGCTTGCCATCGGCAAGCGGGTCGGCCAAGGCCTCGTCAATGAGGGTGTTCAGGTCAGTCGGTTCCCGATGCAGGACCACGTGTCGATCGTTCAGCCGCTCGCCCTCGAGCAACTTCTCGATCAGATCGCGCATCACCGCCAGGTCCCGCAGCAGGGCGTCGCGCTCCCCGCACTCCGCAAGAAGCTCGGTATTCAGGCGTGCCCTGGCGAGGGGCGAGCGCAGCTCGTGGCTGATGGCCAGCAGCAACTGGCGTTTGGCATCCAGCATACGCTGGATATCTTCGGCCATGGCGTTGACCTCGGAAGCGAGATCGCCGAGCTCATCGTCGCGGCGCTTGGGGATCGGCTGCGAGAAATCGCCGCTTCCGAAGCGGATTGTGCCTGCGCGGATATCGTCCAACGGCAGAAACAGGCGCCTCACCAACCAGTAGCTCGCCGCCGTCAGCAGCGCCGCCAGGGTAACGGTCCCTATGATCGCCGGCCGGCCTTCGCGATCGGGTTGCGGAAAGCGAAACAGGATGCGATGCCCGTCGCCCAATACACGCAGGTGCACCAACGGGCGCTGCCTGCCGCCGGCACGGCCGCCCGCGCCATCTACATCGCCATCGGGGTGCGACGACCAATTGACCTTAGGCCCGCGGATGATGATCTTCAGAGGCAGACGCGCGACCAACACCCGTGCCCGCTTGATGCTCGGTGGGGTACCTATCTCGTCGGCAAGGGCATCGATATGATGCTCGATATGGGGGCGCATGACGTCGTGGAAGTTGCGGGACAGCGCCAGCCTCATCCCGTATAGGAACGCCGCGGCGAGCACCACGGCGAGAAACAAATGCAGAACCGTAAGCCGTAGGCCAAGGGAACGCTGCAGGCGTCGGAGCAATGCTCTCACCTGCGCGCCTCGGCGAAGGTATAACCGGCGTTCCGCAGGGTCCTGATACAGTCGAGCGGTTCGAGTTTCTTGCGCAAGCGGCTCACCAGGATGTCTACGGCACGGGTATAGAGATCGGCTTCCGTACCGCGCAGGCGGTTCAGTATCTCATCGCGGCTGAAGACCTTTTTTGGCTCCGATGCGAGCAGCCTGAGAAGCTCGAACTCGGTGCCGGTGAGATCCACCAACTCGCCTTGCCGCAGCACCTCCCGGCGTTCGAGATCGATCTCGATGCCTTCGAAGACGAGCCGCTGCCGCGGTGCCCCGCGCCGCTCCCGACGCAAGATGGACTGAATCCGAGCCACCAGCTCGCGCGGCTCGAAGGGTTTCGCGAGATAATCGTCGGCGCCGATCTCAAGTCCTGCCACGCGATCCGGCAATTCACCGCGAGCGGTGAGCATGATGATGGGAATGTCGCTCTCCTTGCGAACGGTTCGACACAGCTCGAACCCGTCCATCTCGGGCAACATGACATCGAGGATCGCGGCGTCGAAGGCCTCTGTCCGCAGCCGCGCGAGGCCGACGCTGGGAAGCGTAGCACTCTCCAGCTCGAGGCCGAAATGCTGGAAATAGACGGTGAGCGGCACCGCTAATTGTTGGTCGTCGTCGACGAGCAGGATCCGGGACATAGCGCATTCTGGCAGCCCAGCGAGGCGAAAAACAGTGACGGCCCGGCACACCTGGCCGTCATACCTAGAGGTGGAGAAACTAATCCGCCTGATCGGCTTTGGGTTGGTGATCCCGGTGGCTATGACGCCGTTTTAGGAACTCCCGCGCCTTCTGCTGCTGCTCGGTGTTGAGGCTGTCGAAGAGATCGGCTGCGGCCGCGATCAGCTCGGGGCCGCTGCTCTTTAGACGAGCCACCTTCTCGTTCAGGAGTTCCTGGGCCCCGTCGCGATCGAAGCCCTTGCCGGCGATAAGCGACTGAATATGCCGGCCTTTCGAGTCGCCCATCATCGCCTTGTGCTGCTCGGAAAGCTTGTCGAATAAGGTTGACAGTTTCTGCTTCTGCGTGTCATCCAAGCCGAGCTGCGTGCTGATTCGCTCCATCCGTTTCGCTCGAAATTCGGCGTGCGCCTTGTCATCGTGCATCCACCTCTTGCCACAGCCATGAAAACCCTGGCCACGGTGTTCGCGATTCTGATCGGCGAGCACACTCGCGGCGCCCGCGATTAGGGAAGCTGCGCAAAGGCCAACTAATGATTGCTTGATCGACGGGGTCATGCGGTATCTCCTTTAAGATTGATTTTGACAGGGTGGCAATCATAGGACCGCCGCTAACCTAGATCCTTTCGCTGCGGTATCGTCATGTTTCGCTTTGTTTCATCGCAGCTCCGTCACTGGGTGAGAAAGCCAACTCAGCCGATTTTGGGCACGGCGGCGAGCAAACGCTGGGTGTAAGGATGCTGCGGCCGAAAAAGCACCTCATCGACGTTTCCTTGCTCCACGATCCGCCCTTGGTACATAACCGCTACCTTATGCGCAATGTATTCTACTACCCCCAAGTTGTGGGTGATGAAGAGGTACGCCAAACCCAAACGACGTTGCAGATCCCGCAGTAATTTTAAAATCTGCGACTGCACGGAGACATCCAGGGCGCTGGTCGGTTCGTCACAGACGATAAGTTGAGGACCTACCGCAAGAGCTCGCGCGATACAGATCCGCTGCCGCTGCCCCCCCGAGAACTCATGCGGGTAGCGGCTTGCATAAGCGGGCTCTAAGCCTACCTGCTGCAATAGATCGCGTACCGTGTGCCTCCTTTCTTCACGGTTTTTCCCTATCCGCTGCGCCAGCATGCCTTCCTCTATGATATCGCCCACCATCATACGCGGGTTCATGGACGAGTACGGATCCTGGAACACGATCTGGATCTGGGAACGCCGCTTGCGCAACTGCCCGGTGCTGAGTGCGGTGAGCTCTTCGCCACGGAAGCGTACCGTACCCGACGTCGGCCGTATGAGCTGTAGGATCCCTTTGCCGACGGTCGTTTTGCCGCTGCCCGACTCTCCCACCATCGCCAGCGTCTGACCTCTCTCGATCTCTAGCGAAACCCCATCTACCGCCTGCACCTGTCCCACAACGCGCCGAAACACTCCCTTGCGTATCGGAAAATGCACTTTGAGATCACGGACTTCAAGTAACGTGCTAGGCTCTTTCGCCGTTGGGGGGACAGCCTCTCGGATCCGTTTCGCTTTACTGGGCAGGGCATCGAACAGCCGTTGCGAATACGTGTGCTGCGGAGATCTAAAGAATGTGTCGCGCCCTGCCAGTTCGACTATGCTTCCCCGATACATTACCGCGATTCGGTCAGCCATCTGGTAAGCCACTCCCAGATCATGGGTGATAAACAGGATCGCCATGCCGATCGTGCGCTGCAGCTCATGCAGCAATTCCAACACCTGAGCCTGTATGGTCACGTCCAGGGCGGTCGTCGGCTCATCGGCGATCAACAGATCCGGGTTCCCGGCTAGCGCCATGGCGATCATGACCCGCTGGTTCATGCCACCGGAAAACTGGTGGGGATATTCCTCTAGCCGGCGCTCTGGCTCTGGAATTCCGACCGCGTACAGTAGTTCGAGAATGCGCTTCCGCCGCGCCTGGCCAGTCAACCGCTGGTGTTGGGTCAAGGCCTCACCGATCTGGGTGCCCACGCTGAGCACAGGGTTGAGCGAGGTCTGGGGTTCTTGAAAGATCA
>JBOIEE010000320.1:0-8906 GCA_050740975.1 Gammaproteobacteria bacterium
AACGCTCGAGAAGCGACCCCCCTTGTGGGAGTTCACACGCCTCGACACCCTACGGCGTCGCCTTATCCAGCGCGCGGGTCGTTTGATCCGACCGCACGGACAGCTCACGCTCAGTATGGCTGTAAACCCAACCGTTCGCGACGAGTTGTTGCATTATCTAGAGGCTCTGAAAGCCGCCTGAGATCGCCGATCAACTGAAATTTATGCAACGATAGGGTTAAATAACACCTCTAGCGCAGATAATCTGCAACCAGGCGGGCTGTGTTAGCGATATTTTTGAATCCTTTCCTGCCGCGTTGACACTCTATTGCGGTGCCGTTGTTGCGGGCGAGCTTGGTGGGGGCGGCACCTGCGGATCGGTGGGGATCACAAAAAGCAGGAAACCCAAGACCACCAGCACGACGCTGATGGCTTTTCCCAGCCGCTCCTGTTTTTCAGAAAGCTCAACCTCTTTATTTATCCCCGATATGAGCACCAGCATCAGTACAGTTAAACCTAGAGTAATCAACAACACCGGCATATGGGTGCTTTGCATTGCGGCGATCGCTTCCATCAGGAGCTGCATGAGGGTCTATGCTTCATTGGAGCAAAAACTTTAACCTCTCTATTCTAGATCTCTAAGATCATTCTGGCGATACCGCATGCTTCGCTTAGTTTTCCAGATCCTGTTGCTTGCGTCGCTGGTGGGTGGGGTGGCAAGTGCCGACCAAAACCCTCCAGGCCGACTGTTGGATGTGGGCGGCTTCAAACTTCACCTGGACTGCGTCGGGTTGGGATCCCCGACCGTGGTTCTCGACGCGGGCTTGGGGGGATCGGCGAATGACTGGTCCAAGGTTAAACAGTTGGTGTGGCAAACTACCCGCGCCTGCACTTACGATAGGGCCGGCTACGGGTGGAGTGACCCCGGACCTGCTCCTCGTACTAGCGGCCGCCTCGCATCGGAACTGCGGACTCTCCTCGCCCGTGCCAAAGTGCCGCCACCGTATCTCGTCGTAGGCCATTCGTTTGGGGGGTATAACGCGCGCCTGTTTTCCAGCTTTTATCCGAACGATACGGCCGGCCTGGTGCTGGTCGATTCTCGCCATGAAGCCCAAGTACCGAATCTTTTTCAGCACCAGATTATACGCATGATCGACCCGCACGGCTTGTTGCAACAACTATGGGCGCCCGAGCTGGCCAGCGTGCTTTCCTACACGGATCTGGGAGTGATCGCGCCACTCCTGGGACTCAAAGCAAAAACCTTGCATGCGATTTTGGGCGAGCTGGCTGCTTTCAAAGATAGCGGTGATGAGCTGTCTGCATCCCCCATCAACCCAGACTTGCCGTTGGTGGTGATCATGCACGGGCTACCCGTTCTGGCGCCTGGACTGGGTGACCAGATGGAGCGGGAGTGGTTGCAGTTACTTCGCGACTTGGCTCAGCGCCAACGCCACGGCCGCTTTGTGATCGCAGAAAAAAGCGCCCACCTCGTGCTGCTCGAACAACCGGAATTAGTCGCGGAAGAGATCCGCACTATGGTACATAGCCTACTCCGGCAATAGCATCCACAAACCGTAGCTTAGCCCTGGAAAATTCATTCACCGCCCGGCCCAAAGGCTTCCTCGGGAAGGAGTTCATCTAATCCGTAAACCGCAGCGACAGTTCTCATGCGCCTCGGTATATTCTTGTAGTTAAGCCTAACACCAGCGCGCCGAGCGCGGCGCTGAAGCTCAACCAAAAATGCGAGCCCCGCGCTGTCAAATCGTTCCACACCCGAAAGATCCAGCACCTTACCGGGCCCCGACTGAAACATTGTATCTACATCCTGAAATCCGCCATCGATGCTGTAGTTGTCTAAAGACCCCGTTACCGCCCATATTCGGTCATCGACAGGTGCGATCCTCGCCATCACTTCTTTTGGGTTTGAATCGCCAGTGTATCTTTCTGTGCTAACTGATTGATCAGGCCATCGAGTCCTAGCCTCTGAATATCAGCCGCAAAGCTCGACCGATAGGTGGACAATAAGCTTATCCCGTCTACGGAGATGTCGTAGACCTTCCACCGGTTGTCTCGTGCGTGCAAACGGTAATGCACTGGCAGCGGCGCTCCCCCCCCGGGCGCTGCGATCTCTGTGCGCACCGTTATCCGCTCTGCATTGGGATCCGCGTTTAGAGGCAAATAGCGGATTTCCTCGTCTACGTACTCTAACAGCACCGTCGCGTAGGTACGAACCATTAGCTTCTTAAACTCGTCGGTGAAGCGTTGCCGTTGCTGCGCATTCGCCGTAGGCCAGTGCTTGCCTAACACCCAGCGTGCGATGCGTCCAAAATCGAAATGGGGCACGACGAGCTCGTTCACCAGACCGTACAGCCGCGAACGATCGGTTCGTAACGCCTCCCGCTCGGTACGGACTCGTTCAATAACCTTATCTGCCGTCGACTGCACCAATGCTTTCGCCTCTTCCGGCGGCGCTAAAGCGGCACACGGCACGGCGAAAAGCAAGCCTATTGCCAAGAGAAAGCCCTTCATAAACTGTCCAATGCCTCCAACAGGGTAAATGTCATCTCGGATGGATGCCTTAAAGGACCGCTGCGCAAGGAAGCCCTTTCTACTGCTCGTCTCCCGAGGCCTTGTTGTATAAAAACTGGCCTAACACGCGCTCTAAAACCACTGCCGATTGAGTAAGTGTAATCTCATCACCCTCCTTTAGAAAGGTTTCCTCCCCGCCCGGCTCCAGCGATACGTATTGCTCGCCCAATAATCCCGCGGTGTATATATTCGCGCTGGTGTCCTCAGGTAAGTTTTTGTATTTCTTTTCGATCGTTAGGATCGCGACCGCCTCATAGGTGCTGGGATCCAAACCGATCGCGGACACCCGACCGATTACCACACCGCCCATTTTCACAGGAGCCCGTATTTTCAGCCCCCCGATATTCTCGAATTTAGCACGCACCCGATAACCTGCATCGCCTAAGAGGCTCAGCTCACTCAGATTGCTTACGCGTAAGGCCAAGACCAGTAGAGCCGATAGCCCGACTAAAATGAACAATCCCACCAAGGTCTCAACGGTCTTCGAGTGATACATAATTACCTCTCTTAGTCGAACATGAGTGCGGTTAGGACAAAATCCAGTCCTAATATTGCGAGACTCGAGTTCACAACGGTTCGGGTTGTTGCCCGGCTCACCCCTTCGGAGGTGGGTAGGGCGTCGTAGCCCTCGAACACTGCGATCCACGTGACCACAAAACCGAATACCAGGCTTTTGATGACTCCATTTAGGATGTCGTCATTGAAATCTACCGCCTCCTGCATCTGTGCCCAGAAGGCGCCTTCGTCCACGCCTAACATGCCAACACCGACGAAATATCCGCCATAAACGCCGACAGCGCTGAATATCGCGGCCAACAGAGGCATGGCTAGGAAACCCGCCAGCAGCCGTGGCGCGATGATCCGGTGTAGAGGATCGACGGCCATCATTTCCATGGCGGATAGCTGCTGGGTGCTTTTCATCAGACCGATCTCCGCCGTCAAGGCAGAGCCTGCGCGCCCGGCAAACAGCAAGGCAGAGACCACCGGTCCCAACTCCCGTACTAGAGACAAAGCCACCAAGATCCCCAAGGACTCCTCCGCCCCAAAATCGACCAGGGTGTTGTACCCCTGTAGCCCCAACACCATGCCGACAAATGTCCCCGACACTACGATGATGACCAGCGACAGCACATAGACCGAAAAAAGCTGGGCTGACAACAAGCGCCAGCGCAGGAATACTCTTGGTAAGCCAACCAAAGTGTAGGCCAGGAATAGATGTCCGCGGCCCAGGCGTTCAAACACACCCAATCCGGCACGCCCGAGAAGACGCAGGCTCCCCACCACTATTTCCCACCGTCCAGCAGGTCGTGCTTTACGGAGGGCGCTTCGTAATGAAACTGAACGGGACCATCCGGTAAGGCGTTCATGAACTGTTGTACCCACTCCGATCCTGTCTGGCGGATCTCTTCCGGTGTGCCTTCGCCCACTACCTTCTTGTTCGACAGAACGTAGATGTAATCAGCGATGGAGCCCGTTTCTGGGACATCATGCGATACTACGATGCTGGTGAGGCCCAAGGCATCGTTCATCTGCTTGATTAGCCTTACTAATACGCCCATGGAAATCGGATCCTGGCCGGCAAACGGCTCGTCGTACATGACGATTGCCGGATCCAAAGCGATCGCGCGTGCCAGCGCAACCCGTCGCGCCATGCCGCCCGATAGTTGAGCGGGCATGAGATCGCGCGCGCCGCGCAGCCCTACCGCCTCAAGTTTCATTAGCACCAGGTTTCGGATAATCGGTTCGGGCAGGCGAGTGTGCTCCCTGATAGGAAAGGCAACGTTATCGAACACAGAAAGATCGGTTAACAGAGCGCCGTGCTGGAACAGCCTTCCGATGCGCTTGCGCAGGGCGAAAAGCCTTCGCCGAGACAAGCCGGGGATTTCCTCACCGTCGACGATCACCGTGCCGTCATGCGGCCTAAGCTGTCCCCCGATCAGCTCTAACAAGGTGGTCTTGCCACACCCGCTGGGCCCCATTATGGCCGTTATTTTCCCTCGCGGGATGTTTAGACTAACACCTTCGAGGATCACCCGTTCACCGCGCTTGAAACTCAAATCCTTGACGACCACTAAGGGGTCTGAGTTGTTGGTATTGCTATTCAAACTTATCCTGGATACTCAACGGGCGGCCCGGAGGGCAGTCGTAAAAGCCGGAAGCACCGATGATGACCCCCCCGAACCCAATTCTCTTCGACCCTATGGGCAAGGTCAACCGACCCTGCCAGCCTTCCAACACCGAGAATTAGTAGAACGCAACGTGTGCGAAGAGGTGCCCTAAAGCGCGATCCTCACTCCGGCGGCCGACCGTCTGGCGTTATCCCGTGCCTGCTCTACGCTTTCCGCTAAGGCCAGCGCCACACCGAGCCGCCTGTGCCCGTCCACTTCCGGCTTGCCAAACAATCGGAGCGCCGTGTCGGGTTGGGCCAGTGCCTTCTCCAAGCGCTGATAACGAACGTTTTTTGATTGTCCCTCTCCCATAATGACACAGGAAGCGGCGGGGCCCCGCTGCCGGATCGCCGGGATGGGTAACCCCAGGATCGCTCTCACGTGCAAGGCAAATTCCGACAGATCCTGCGATACTAAGGTAACCATGCCCGTGTCGTGAGGCCGCGGGGAGACCTCGCTGAAGATCACGTCTTCCCCTTGCACGAATAGCTCAACGCCAAATAGACCATAGCCGCCTAAGGCTTTTGTCACTTGAGCGGCTAGAAACCGTGCCCGCTCTAAGGCACTGGCGCTCATCGCGTGCGGTTGCCAGGATTCACGGTAGTCGCCGTCCACTTGCAAATGGCCTATCGGCTCGCAAAACGAGGTGCCATCGCGGTGACGTACAGTCAATAAAGTGATCTCGTAGTCAAAGTCGATAAATCCCTCGACGATGATGCGCCCGCCACCAGCGCGCCCCCCAGACTGCGAATAAACCCAAGCAGACGGGATATCATCGTGCTTGCGAACCAGGCTTTGTCCCTTTCCGGAGGAGCTCATGACGGGCTTCACCACACAGGGGAAGCCTAAATCTTGGGCCGCTAGGCGCAGTTCGACCTCGCTGTCCGCAAAACGGTAAGAGGAAGTCGGTAACCCTAGCTCCTCTGCCACCAAGCGCCGGATCCCCTCGCGGTTCATGGTGAGCCGGGTGGCCTTGGCCGACGGGATAACCGTAAAGCCTTGACCTTCCACCTCCACCAACACCTCAGTTGCCAAGGCCTCGATCTCAGGCACGATGAGCTGTGGCTGCTCACTCAGGATGAGGCTCTTAAGCAGATCCGGGTTCAACATGTTGATGACATGGCTGCGGTGCGCCACCTGCATGGCCGGGGCATTCGCGTAGCGGTCCACCGCGATCACTTCAACACCTAGCCGCTGGGCCTCTATGGCCACTTCTTTCCCCAACTCCCCCGATCCGAGCAACATCAATCGCAATGCGCTGCTGGTCAAAGGGGTGCCGATTGTAACCATGCGATCCTCTACCCGCCTTACTCATGCATCAGCTTGGTCGCGATCACGAACCTGAAAACCCAGACTAGACAGTACCCTGGCCAGATCGGCTCTGTTCTTGTCCAAAATGACCCGATAGGCACTGAACTCGCGCCGCGGCCCGTAGCCCGCTCGCAAGTCATCAAACGCCTTTGCCAACTGCACGGGGCGCAGCCCCGATAACGCTCTTAGTGCTTGGGCGTCTACCCGAACATCATAGCAGCTGAACACCGCGGCCCGCACCGCTTGGGTGTCATCCACATCGCTCCCGATCTCGATCGCGGGCGGCACATGGTCATCTCCCGCCCGCAACTGGACAGGAGGCGCCTGCACCTTCAGGTGGGCACACAGGGCGTGGAGCAACATCTCTGTAGCAGCCTGCTTCGCGTCCTCGCTGTATCCCGCTATATGCGCCGTGCCCCAACGCACCTGTCTTAGCAAGTGCTCATCTATAAAAGGCTCGTTTTCCCAGCAATCTACCGCGGCCCCGCCTTCCGCATGTTGCCGCAACCAGCGGGTGAGCGCCTTTTCGTCGACGATCCCGCCGCGTGCGGTGTTGATAAACAAGCTCTCCCGCTTCAAAAGCTGCAACCGTTGTGCGGTCAGCAGCCCCCAAGTCGCATGTCGGCCTTCGCGCGTCAAAGGCGCATGCAGGGTAACGAGGTCGGCCCGCAGCGCCTCCTCCAGAGTCCGACATCGCATGCTGCCATCCACTTCGCTGAGCGGCGGATCATGCTCTAGGCATTCCACGCCCAGGGCCCTGAGCCTGTGAACCACCCGGCTTCCTATCCGGCCACAACCGATCACTCCGGCGCTCAGTCCTTTGAGGCTCAGTTCCCGCTGTTCTGCCCACGCGATCACAGCGCTGATAACGTAATCGGCCACGGCCCCGCGTTACTGCCGGCAGCGCTCGCAAACCCGATCCCTCGGGAGCTCAAATACTGTTGGTCAATGTGATCCACGCCGCTGGTGGCGGTTCCCACAAAGCTGACCCGAGTGCCCTCGATCAGATCTCGGTCGATCCGGGTGGTCGAGCGAACAAGCACAACATCGGCATCAGCTACCGCGTTTTTATCCCACGTGCGCCCTGCCCGCAAACGCAGCTCGCCCAGGCTTCCGAACGCCTCAGCGACACCATAGATCTCCGGATCAGCCACGATCAGCACAGAGCGAATCCCGTTTGCGGGCTCCCTACCAGCACTTAGATCCGGCAAGCTCCTAGGGCCGGTCGTCGGCGACACCCTCCTTTGCCACCGGTAACAAGTCCTTGCGGCTGACGCCTAAAGCAAGCGCCAAAGCACTTGCGACGTAAACTGATGAATAGGTCCCAAAGATCAAACCAACGATAAGCGCGAAGGAGAACGGCCGTAGCATTTCACCCGCCAAGGCATACAAGGCGATCAAGACCAAGAGCGTGCTGATTCCGGTCATCAAGGTTCGCGATAGGGTCTGGCTGAGGGAGACATTGACGATGGCTAAGGTGCTTTCTCGGCGCATCTTGCGGAAATTCTCCCGCATCCGGTCATACACCACTATGGTGTCGTTCAGCGAGTAGCCGATCACTGCGAGCACGGCCGCCAAGACCGAGAGATCGAATTCGCGCTGAAACAAGGAGAATACCCCAACGACGAGAAGCACGTCGTGCATCAAGGCGATCACCGCTCCGATCGCAAAGCGCGATTCAAACCGTAAGGCCACATAAATGAGGATGGCGACCAGGGCGATGATCATCGCCAGCCCTCCTTTATCGCGCAGATCCTCGCCCACTTGCGGACCTACGAACTCGACCCGCCGCATCTCGGCTTCTGGCACGAGGCTCAAGATCCGGTTGCTCAGCTCGGCGCTGCTCAGCTCCTCTCGCGGCGCTACCCGGACCAGGATGTCGTGAGACGATCCGAAACGCTGCACCGAGACCCCCTTGAACTCGGCGCTGCCGAGCTTTTCCCGCACCTGGTCCAAGTCAGCCGGCCGCGAAAAGCCGATCTCAACCAGGGTCCCGCCGGTGAAATCGATCCCCAAGTTTAGTCCCTGCACCACCAGTGAGGCGATGCTGATCACGGTCAAGGTTCCCGAGATGACAGCCGCAAGCTTGCGCTTGCTCATCCAGTCGATATTTAGCGGTTTGGTGAAAAATTCCATAGCGCTCTGTCGTTTTCTTCTCCGTATCTGTTCTTGTTTGGCTTCAGACCGACAATTTCGTCACTCTACGCTTTCCGTAGAGCAGGTTCACGATGGCGCGGGTTCCGGTGATGGCCGTGAACATGGAGGTGACGATCCCTAGCGAGAGCGTGACCGCAAACCCCTTGATAGGACCTGTACCCAACCCGAAAAGCACCAGAGCCGCGATCAAGGTGGTGATATTGGAATCGGCGATGGTACCGAAGGCCTTTTCGTAGCCGGCATTGATGCTCGCTTGGGGGGTGTTACCGCTGCGCAGCTCCTCGCGTATGCGCTCGAAAATGAGCACGTTGGCATCCACCGACATACCCACTGAAAGCACGATCCCCGCGATCCCCGGCAGGGTCAAGGTGGCCTGCAGCAGGGACAATAAGGCGACCACGAATACCGCGTTCATCACCAGGGCAAAACCGGCAATAACCCCAAACAGCTTGTAGTAAACGGCCATAAAGATCAAAACGGCGATAAACCCGACCAGTGCCGACTTGTATCCCTGGTCGATGTTCTCCCGTCCCAGGCTGGGCCCGACGGTGCGCTCCTCAGCGATGTCGATGGGGGCCGCAAGCGCGCCGGCCCGCAACAGCAACGCCAGATCGTGCGCTTCCCGGGTGGAGGAAAGCCCGGTGATCTGGAAACGTTTGCCGAGCTGATCGCGGATGGTCGCGATGTTGATCACCTCTTCCA
>JBOIEE010000321.1:0-9456 GCA_050740975.1 Gammaproteobacteria bacterium
CATGACCCGGACTCCGTGGCCGAACTCATCGCAGAACGACACCAACGACGACAGAACGCGCGCGAATCCGCCTATCGGAAACAGAACGCAGCTCTATTAAACCCATCGGCGGAGTGACAAAGTAGAATTAACGACACCATGCTCCTCGCGGATGCAAGCCCGGTCCGCCGCAGCACCACATCGGAAAGTCTCACGGCCATCTCGCTGTGAACGGCATGAGCGATCTGCGTCTTGCACACGGATCCAAGGAAGGATCGCGGTGCAAGTGCCGCACATTCCTATCCTGTCGCCAAGACGTAAATGCCACATAACCACGCTTCGGTTTTCGAGAGCACCCAGCCTTGGATCTCTAGAGTGTTGTGAGAATAAAAGTCTTTCTTGATTCGCTGCCTGAGCATGCGCTCAAGCTCTACATCGGATAGCAGCCCTAGCGCAGCCGGCAAGGTGGGCTCGCTCCCGATGATTTTTCGCAGCAGAACATTGCAGTCACACTCTTCTGAGGCTTGGGAGAAATAGGCTTCACCTACCGCTTTCGCAGATCGCCTATCGAATCCAAGTACTCGGACGATCCGAGCCTGTAACTCCTCGTTTAAGACCCCGAGCGACGGAAAGGGTAAGCGCGCTGCCTGCTAAAGCGATAAACCTACGGCGGTTTATCAACCACGGCATGGCCGTATCGAACCCCTAGAATACGACTCGCTTACTCTTTGACCTAAAGCGGATGAAGTTAGCTAATCGTTCACCAGGGCGGCTCTTTGCTGGTCGCAAAGAAAAAAGGTGCGACGCCTTGCTGCTTACCCGTGATTGAAACACAAAAAAACCCGATCTTGCGTTTTGTTTGTTTGGGAAAAAATGCGCCGCCCGAGGTGCCATCATATACTCTCAAGCCCTCAAGTAACACGATCTCATAGGTAACCATCATGTAAGCAGGATATTTCGCACGCGGTCCGCTAGCCTGAGCGCAAGGGCAACGATGGTAAGGGTAGGGTTAGCGTACCCGCTTGTCGCGAACACAGAGGAGCCCGCGATGAAGATATTCTCCAATCCATGTATACGGCAATTGGCATCGACTACGCCTAAACGAGGATCGGGATGCATCCTGGTCGTACCCATGTGGTGGCAAACGCCTTCGGCGCCTTTTAACAACTCCGGGTCCTCATCGGGTAGGTCGATGCGCATGCGATCAAAGCCCGAACGCCCGACCTCAACGGCGATTAACCGGTGCGCCCGCCGGATGCCCTCTTTGTCGATGTCCGAGAGGCGCCAGTCCACCGTTGCCTTATTCAGGCCTTAGGCGTCCTTTTGTTCGGACAAGCCGATACGGCTCGTTGGATTTGGCGTCTGCTCTACATAGTTAATCAGCTGGTACAACATAGGCCCAGTTGGAGATCGCAAAAGAACACTCGGGTCTCGGATGACGTCTAACAAATGCACGGTCAAGTCATTCGGGACCTCACGCTTCTTGAGGGAGTGCTTAAGGATACGGGCTGACGCCACAGATTCATATTCAAACTCGAATTCCGTTCGGAAATCCGGGATCTGGTTTTCTAGAACAATCGCTTCGGGCAGAGCGACATGGCAGCGCACCGAGATATCACCGTAAGGGTGAAAGCCCCCGTAGAGCTTAAGCGGCCTACCTTGTTGGGCGGGAAGAATAGCTCCGCTCGGGTACCAAATGTGTTCCATGAAGAAGCGCCCGACTAGATCATATTGGTTACCCAAACCATTCTCTTGCACGGTTGGATAAGAGCAAAAGCCGGGCGTTTTCTATCCCTCCCGTGGCGAGAACATAGTATCTGCCGCGCACCGAAAAACTATTGCCGCCCAGCGTCCCTAGAGATCAGCTAGGCACGCCGTTCATGGCATACCATAACGCATATTCTCCGGTTCCACAGCCCATATCCACACCCGTTTAGCGACATAGTCCTTGGGCGTAACACCGAGCATTTTAACCGCCAACCCATTTCCTCGTGCCCATTTCAAGCTGAGAGGCCAGGGATGTTCCGAATACATCCTGGCCACTGTTTCTTGAATCCTTTTGAGTGCGGCTCTTTTGGGACGACGTTCAGGTGCATTCATGCAGCCTTGCGCGCGTGGGGCTTTTGGGTCTCCTCGGGCCCTTCGATCTGCACCCTTAGTTAAATTTCTGCCAAAGAGGAGGCATAATTGCGCATCATGTATCCAGCGATGCAGTGGGTGTTTTGGCAAGCATCTGGTGGACCTCCTCAAGCAGGACCAGTGTTTCCCTTCCGCACCTTTGCCAACTGAAGTGCTACACTCTATTGAGACCCTTGGCGATCAGCTGCTCGGTGAGCCGCCTGTTCGATAGCACCCTATAAATAGCATCGGCGATACCCGAGGTGTCCGTAGGCTCAACCAAGAGCGCAGCATCGTCCACCACCTCGGGGCAAGAGCCTGCGCGCGAGGTCACAATCGGACAGCCACACGCCGTTGCCTCTAACAGGGGGATGCCGAAACCTTCGTATAGAGAAGGGAACACAAAGAGATCCGCCATGCTGTACAAGGCGGGAAGATCCTCCTGCTCGACAAAACCCGTCAAAACCACGCGATCATTAAGATGATGCTTCTGGATCAATGACAACTCCCTCGCGGACTTTTTGAATGCAACACCCGCGATCACCAAGTGGTGAGGGATCTTTTTGACCAATGAGGCAAATGCCATAATGATTCTTCCCACGTTTTCATGGGATAGATCCTGCCTACAAACAGAATGAAGGGTTGTGGAAAGCCATAGCGATCGCGGACCATTTCAAGCTTTGAGGAACTGGAGATGCGAGCGAATCGCGCTTCAAAACCGTGATAAGATGGTCCTAAGCTTCTTGGAATTAACCTTTAGACGGGCAGTCGTCAACTCGGTGGTATGGTTAGACACCGATATGATTCTGTCGGCCTTCGTACAATAAAGCGGCAGGAATATCGTGTGGTAGATTCGATCAAGAAAGTAAAAATTCTGCGGATAAGCAATCCAATCAGCTCCATGCATTACGAAGATCGTTCTGCAGCTCGTGATCAAGGGGACTGACTGCTTCGTGTTTAGGATTACATCACAACGATGATTTCTGGCGGCGAGAGGGACAAGGACTTGGTCCCAGAGAAGTTTGCTTTTGGACCTCAATACGATCGATTGAGTATTGGGAGATGACGAATAACGCTCCACGAACAGGTCTTCGTTGAAGAACAATAGGTACTCATTTTGCCGATTGATGCGAATAAGATTGTCCAGCATATTACGTAAGTGTATTCGCCTACACCGCCGATCTCGCCGATGTGCCTAAGCGTTACACCGATCTTCATGTGTGCTCGCCGGGGTTTACGAAACATGCGTCGCAATCGTGGCGACCCTCGCATTTCCGACCATGAGAAAGCTGATGAGAGTGCATGCAGAGCCCCCCACCGCGCCTCGCTGAGCAGGCGGGCTCGAAGCTCGGGGACTATATATCTGAAGCGCACGATATGGGACTCCGAAGTCTTTAAGGTGTTTCACAAGGTCGTTTTAGCCGTTAAACGCCTCTGCGAGCGCAGCATCTGCGGCCGCTTCGGCAAAGATTTCGCGGTTTTCTTCAAACACGCAGGAACTGTTACCGTCGACCTCGCTATAATGGAGGGTACTTTACAAATAAGATCGCTTGGGTTCCATAGCGGCGGAGCTGGGGATCCCGGGACGGTCTAGGGCGGTGCCTTATGTGCAATCGCTTCGGGTCTCACGGAGGACGCCGCCATCCTACTACTGCGCAGAGTGGAACGTACGCTTAGACAGGCATCCACGCGTCGGCGGATGTGAGGTTGCGGGGAGAGGCTTCGTAGAGACCGGTCAACGAGTCAGCTCCACACGGGGTGGCATGTGACTACGAGTTTCTGTTATCCTCTTTAGTGGGCCCTGGTAACCGCGGAAGGAAGGCAGCGTGGGCAAGGCACCATGATAGTGGTGTGGCTGGCGCCGGGGGGGTCGGGAGAGGTGCATGGCCAGCGGCCCATCAATTCCTAGGGATGCCAGGGAGGGTCGATTGCCTCGGGCCCGGGTTTGGGGAGACGCCCAGAAGCAGTTCAATGGTACAGATTCCAAAGCTGAGAACGCGGGTTCAATTCCCTTCACCAGCCTCATATAACTCGCTGATTTAAAGTAATTTCAAGTGTTTGTCAACGGTGCTGATATGGGTGAGTGATTTTGGATCCGGGCGGCTTTTGGGCACTTCGATAAATTGCTTGCAATTTATCGAACCGCAAAGCGAAAAGCGCGGTTTTTGCTTTACAGTTACCTATCTGAAATATGTGCGGCATATGCCTATACCGCCGCGCACTTCGAAATTAATCGAAGTGCCCTTTGATGTGAGATGGGGGCGATCCGACAATGTCTGAAGCGGCGCGCGCAAGCCTGCCGCGGCTGCTGTGAGCAGGCATCGCTGTGGCGATCATCGCCTGGCTTCTCCACGCAGTGGGAATCGAACAGATCTTCGGCCTGGTGCGCCACGTCGACGTCGGTCTGGGCACCGCGGCATTCGGAATCCTGTTCATCGGGAGTATTGCCAAGGCATGGAACTGGTGCCAGTTGCTCGTCGGGCTGCGATTGACAACCCTGGCTCGCAGTCGAGAAGTGATTCACTGCTATTGTTCCAGTGCCCTTCTGGGTTCGGTGGTGCCTTCCACGGCCGGGACCGACGCGGTCCGAGCGGTATATACGCAGCGCATTTTGGGAGGCAAGGTGAGTGCTTTTGCAGCGTCGGTCGTGGTGCTCAATATGCTCGGCTGGGCGGCGTCCTGCACAATGGGCTTGTGCGGATTGCTGTGGCTGAACTTCATCGGCCACACGCCGTGTTTTGCCGGTGTGGCGGCGACTTTGTTTACCACAATCATTGCGGGAGCCTGCGCAGCCTTTCTGTTGCTGAGGTATCAGCGCGGAACGGTTCTAAAAGGCCTGAAGCTGGCAGGGCGCAGCATGTTCTGGCTGCGTCGGCCGTTGCGCAGATTTCTGCATCGACTCAACCTTTTTGGCAGCGCACATACGCATCTGGCACCAGTGTTCCTCACCGCGCTGCTGGTGCAGCTGACGGAGGCTGCGGCATGGGGGACCGCGGGCGCCGCTCTGGGGGTGCGGTTTGCCTTTCCGTTCTGGATGGTCTTCACGCCCCTGGTTGCAACCATCGGCCTGATACCGGCCTCGGTTTTAGGTTTCGGGGCAAATCAGGCAGCACACGTCTATCTGCTTGGGATCGTGGGTGTTCCGGCCGCATCCGCGTTCGTACTGTCGGCCTTTTACGCATTTCTGCACCTGTTCTGGAACGTGACCGTCGGAGGGCTGGCTCTTATGCTATCGCCCGGTGGCGGGCTGCGGAAAGACACCGGCGTGGCGTTGTGAAATATCTTTCCGATCGCTCCGAATGTGCGGCCGGAACGCGGCGCTTTGTCACTATTCATAATATCAGGTAGTTATCATGGACAAACAGATGCGCGATGAAGCGGACGCAGCGGTTCACGCCTGGTATGACGACAACGCTGAGCGGTTCGCTGACGCTGCGGCAATAGAGATCCCGTTCGTCGGATTGAGCGCGGATGCGCAAGAGCGCATGAACCGCTTCAAACTGTTCGCAATCGACCACGGCATTCATGTGGCGCTGCAAGGCAAGAACGTGCTCGAGTTCGGAGCCGGACATGGCCGGCTCGCCCTGGCCTATCCCAGCATGGCTTCATATCTAGGCGTCGACTACTCGGCCAATCTGGTCGCGCTGGGAACGCAGCGACTGGCGCGGGCGGGACTCTCTGACCGTGCGCGCCTGGTGCATGGTGACGTGCTCTCGTTCGCCGAAACGATGGCCGCGTTCGATGTCGTCTGCTCTCTCGGCATGCTGACGTACTTTCCCGATCCGGAGCCCGCTCTCAGGAAGATGAGCGAGTATTTGAAGCCCGGCGGCATCCTGTTCGCGGATTTCCGTTGTACGTCGTGGCTATATGGTGCGCTACGCCGCCTCAAGTGGGCCATAAAAAAGCCGACGGGCGGAGTGTCGTATCTCTGCCACCCAACTGCCATCGAAGCGATGCTCGCAAGGATCGGTCTGACCGAAATCCAGGTCGTATCGCGAGAGTTTCCGCTGCTTGCCGGCCTGCATGCCCGTCAGGGATGGGATTGGCCACTTGCGTTGCGCAACGCCATTGCCGACAGCCGCGGTCTGCGCATGTTCGCAACGGACGCTTGGGTATTCGCAACGAAGCGTGCTTGAACCACATCGACGGAACGCGGGGGTCAAGACAGCACACAGGGAAAGAGAAATGAATCAACCCTCGCGATCCTTGAACGTACTCTGGCTGATAGACCATGTCTGCTATGATGGCGGCCTGCACGGTGGCGGCCGACTGTTCATGAACCTGATGCCGCGGTTCGACCCGAAGCGAGTCCGCGTATATCCATACTTTCTGCGCGCATCGAACGAGGCGGGAGCTGTTCGCTGCCGCGAAACATCCGGTCCGTACTCTGGATATTGCCAAGTACGATCCCACGGCACTGCTCAAGATCGCGGCACTGTGCCGCGAGAATGAAATCGACGTGATGCATCTGTTCTGTTACGCATCCTCGACCTTAGGCAGGATGGTGGGCGCGATAAAAGGCATTCCCTCGGTCGTCCATGACTTTGACACGCAGATTTATTTTCCCTACCCCTGGTATCTGAAGATGCCGATCGGGCGTTGGCAAAACAGGCCGGTCATGCGTACGCCGCCTCAGCCATGTGCAAAGAGTACATGCGCGATGTGCGCCGCATTCCGGGGGACCGAATCGATGTCCTCTACCACGCCATTCCGACCAGCCATTTGCAGATCCAGTTGCAGCTCGAACGTGGCAAAGCCCGCGCGCAGCTCGGCCTGTCGGATGAGATTGTCTTTTGCGCGGTGACCAAGCTCGGTCCAGAACGCGGCAACGAGACGCTGCTTGCCGCATTTGCGAACGTTCACAAGCAACTGCCGCAGACCCGCCTTTTCATCGTCTACAAGCCGGCCCTGTACCACCGTCTCCCCAAGGAATATGAAGCGATCGATTGGGCGCGCGACCCGGGAGAAATGCGCGCGCGCATCGATCGCGCAGCGACGACGCTGCGTCTGGGGGATTCCGTAAGGATGGTGGAATCGCTGGAACATCCGGAACCGTACTACGCCGCCAGCGACGTGCTCGTTGCGCCATTCGAGAACATCCGCTTCAGCTCGGTCAATTTCGTGGAAGGAATGGCCTATGGGCGGCCGCACGTGGTCACTAACATCGGTGAGCCGCTGGAACTGGTGGAGCGCTATGGAGGAGGGATTGCGGTGCCGGTAGGCGATGGCGCTGCAATGACAGCGGCGATGCTCGACATCGCCGGCAATCCGCCACTGCTGGAGGAGATGGGACGCAAAGCGCGCCTGGGCGCGGCGGATCTCACGGTCGATGCGGCTGCAGACAAGCTGGCACGCCTGTATGAATCGCTGCATGACGCGAAGGGCGGCGTTGGTCCGCAGCGTGCCGGAGGCCGCGCGTGATATTGGGTTCCTGCGGGACGGCCATTTGTGAGTATTCCGACAGCGTCTTTGTCCGTGAACCCCTACCGCAGCCGGAGACCGGCTTCAAATTAGAGATATTGCGCGGCCAATGGGGCGCGCCTTCCTACAGCGCGGCGGATACGTTCGTGCGTGATGAATCGTCCGGGGAGTGGCTGGCATTCTGCGGAAATCCTCTCTGGACCACGGAACCGGGGGGTGGGGCGCAGGATCAGTCGAGGGCACGTCGGCTGCTCGACGGCCTTTCAAGGAAAGGTACGGCCGCGCTCGTCGACATAGACGGCAGTTTCGCGATCGTCTGGTGGCACGCATGCGACGCAAAGCTTACGCTGATCCGCGACCGATTCGGTGCAGAGCCGCTTCATTACTCGATCGGGGCGGCAAGCGTGGTATTCGGATCGCGCGCCAAAGATGTCGTGCGTGCTCTCGGAGCGGCGCCGCGCCTCTCGTCGCAGGGTCTGACTGAGTTTCTCACTTATTGCTATCTTCCGGGTAACACAACGCTGTTCGAAGGGATTGCGCGCGTTCCTCCTGGATCGCTGCTGGAGTGGCGGCACGGCGGCGCGGCGCCGGCCGTTCGCAGATGGTATCGCCTTTCGTTCGCCGAGCCCTGGCGCGATAGCGAATCGGCTATCGCCGCGCGTTATCGCGATTTGCTGGAAGCAAGCGTCGTGCGCCGCCTCGATGAAGGGCGGCCCGGTGTGTTTCTCTCCGGTGGCATGGATTCGAGTTCGGTTGCGACCTTCATGCGCCGACGCAGCTCGGGAACGATCGCAAGCTTTAGCTTTCGCTGCGGTGGCAATTCTTTCGATGAGTCTGTGTACGCGCGCGACCTGGCGAACGAGATCGGCACGATCCATACGGAAGTCGAGTATGGAGAGGAACAGTCACTGACCATTCTCGATGCCATCCGCAGCATGGATATCCCCTTCTGCGATATTGGCATCGAGATTGGAACTTGGCTGCTTGCGCGTGCAGCCGGAGGTCAGGTTGATTACTTGCTGACGGGTGATGGCGGCGATGAGATCTGGGCGAGCCATCCAGTCTACGCGGCGCAGCGGATGATCCAGTGGTATGACCGCCTGCCGATCCCGCGAGCGCTGCGCAGTGCATTAGTTCGCGCTTTCGACCTCGTCAGGGATTCGGATCAGAAACGCAATCTCGCGGTGGTACTGAAGCGCATTCTTCCTTCGCCCGAAGTGCCGCGCGAGCTGGGGCATTTCCGCTGGCGGCTATACTACACGCCGGACGCGCTGGGCCGCCTTCTCGCCGGCCCGGCTGCGGCGCACGCCCAGGCCGAAGCGGTTTTCCAGCCCGTGCTGGACTCGTTCGAGGGTTACGACGGTCCGGACGACGGCATATCCATTTGGCTGTACAGCGACTATCAGACAGCGTCGGGCTTCTATTTTTCCCGGCTGTTGCTAGCGCGCGAGTTCAGCCTCGAGGTGCGGATGCCGTTCTACGATCGTGCGCTCGTAGAGTACGGTGCGCGCATTCCCGCCCATCTTAAGCTCGAGGGCATCGAACGTACCAAGCGCCTGTTTCGTCTCGCAATGGAAGGCGTGCTCCCCGACATCATCAATCATCGAAAGGACAAGTTGGGTCACTCGGTGCCTTTGAAAAACTGGCTACGCGGGAATGGCCGGCTGATCCGGCTGGTGCGTCAGACGCTGGAAAGCCCGTCGTTCCGCGATCGCGGGCTGTTCAGGTCCGAGGCGGTTTGCCAGCTACTGGAAGAACATGAGCGGCGGCGCCACAACCATTCGCACAGGCTCTGGGCTCTGTTTGTGCTCGAACAGTGGCTGCGCATGAACGTCGATACGCCTGCGCAACGGGGAGACTATTCTCTTATCCGTCGGAGTTGCCTGACGCGCAACGTGGAGTGTGCCGGAATGTCGGTCCCATTGGACATCGTATTTC
>JBOIEE010000322.1:0-6162 GCA_050740975.1 Gammaproteobacteria bacterium
CTCGGGGGCTGCCAGACGACCGGTGGCACGGCGCCCGACTCCACAGCCGCGGCTCAGATCGACCGTGACGTCGATCTTGCACTGACGAAGCTTTATGACAGTGTGCCATCGGCTACGGAAATTGCGGGGCAAGCCGACGGGATCCTTGTCTTCCCGAGGATCGTCAAAGGTGGTTTCGTTGTGGGCGCGTACTACGGCAAAGGCGCGTTGCGCCAAGGAGAGCACACGGTAGGCTACTACAGGACGCTTGCGGCTTCGTATGGTCTTCAGGCCGGCATCCAGTCTTTTGGCTACGTTCTGTTTTTCATGAACGAGGACGCGCTTAGCTATCTGGATCGGAGCGGAGGCTGGGAGGTCGGCGTTGGCCCTAGCATCGTGATCTTGGACCACGGCAAAGCCAGAGCGATCACCACGACGACGCTGAAAGACGATGTCTATGCGTTCACCTTCGACCAAAGGGGGCTGATGGCGGGTCTCGGATTGCAGGGGTCGAAGATAACCAGGATCAATCCGTAGTAACCCAAGTGCCCCGGATTCGGAGCCGGCCAATCCAAGGTGGACATCCAAGTCCAGCTTCTATGTCGGGTCGGTGAAGCTCTAGCAACCGACCAAGTAGCGGCCGCTAAGCGCGTCGGAATCAATTCTAACCGGACCAATCCGTCGCTAGGCTTGGCCTGGCGACGGATTGGTATTACTCTGGGGATGTCACACCCTACGTGTGATGTCCGCAGATCAGAACCGCAATCCGACCGACCTATTCACAGCGTGCGGATAGCTCGGATTTAGCTTGAAGACCGGTGCATTCTGTAGAGTTAATTAACAACCCTTGGATCAAATATCCATTCGCCGAGTTATCGGCGCACTCGGTTTCATCCTGGCCGGTTCGGTGTGGGCGCAAGGCGAGGGTGAACCCTCGCTTCAGCAGGCGCAGGCTGAATGCTACAGCATCGCCCAGCAGCAGACCGGCTATAACCCCAACGCCGCCCCAACGACCACGACGAGCCAACCGCAGGCGGGCGGTCGTGCCCGCGGCGCGGCGGCCGGGGCCATGGCGGGCGCGGCGAAGGGCCGGTCCAAAGCGAATCAGTACGACAATGTGTCCGACGAAGTCGCCGAGGAATACACCCGCAACCAGATGCAAAACGCCGCCAGGGGTGGCGCGGCCGTGGGTGCGGCCCGGCAGCGCCAGCAACGCCGGCAGAGCGCGGGGGCCCAACAGCAGGCCCAGCAACAGCAAGCCACCTCCGCCAACGCTTACAACCAGGCGTATGCCTCGTGCATGGCGGCCAAAGGGTTCCCGGGCCAGTAAACGGAGGCGGTTCGACGGGCGGAGCCGGGTGCCGCCCTAGCCTCCGGCCCGAAACGGTTATTAGAAGAGCGGTCACCGCCACGCTCCGAGGCATGGGAACCGGAGCCACGGCCTCGCCGTTCGTACCGATTCACAAGCCAACGCTACAGTGCTCGCTCGGTTCGATCCTCATCGGCGCGGTCCTTTGCCTATCGGGCTGCTCGCTGCCCATCCGGCAACACGCCGTCCCGCACGCCTGGTCCGAGAAAGCCGAAGTGGTCGGCCTGCCGGGGGCGCGCTACGTGGTCCGCGCCGAAATGCTCGAGTTCGTTTCAAGACGCGATCCAGAGCTTCAAACGGGAGCGCGCCTACCTCACGGAAAAAGGCCAAGGGCAGAGCCTGCCCCCGGCCAATTTCCTGGCCCCAGGTTTCGCGATAGCGGCTTGAGCACGACTCTCGATGCTGACACGGGATTCGGGATCGGCGATCTCTTCGTGCAGCCGGTCTGGCTCGGGTGGGGCGGGAAACATTACGACGTGTCGGCGGGCTACGGTTTTTACGCCCCCACAGGGGAGGAGGGCATCGGTCTGGAGTTCTGGACCCACCAGTTCCAGCTTGCCGGGGCTTGGTATCCATTCGAGCACCGCGGCACGGCGGTCACGCTGGCAGGCACCTACGAGATCCAATCCGAAATGGAGGACAAGGATCTCACCCCGGGGGATCGGGTCTCGCTGAACTGGGGAGTGAGTCAATGTCTGCCCCTCGACAAGGAGCAGGCCTGGCTTGCGGAACTCGGGGCGAGTGGCTACAGCCAGTGGCAGGTCGAGAAGGACTCGGGATCAGATGTGCCGCAGATCTTGAATGTGCAGCTCAACGCCAAGGACGAAATCCACGCCGCGGGCTTGCAAGCCGGGCTGACGTTCGTGCCGTGGAAGACGGCGCTCACGATTCGTTATCAGTGGGAGTTCGGCGCCGAGGCGCAGTTCGAAGGGGAAAACCTCGTGGTGACCCTGGAGAAGGGTTTTTGAGCCACATCAACGCCCATGCGTTCGGCGACTTAGGTTTTACGGCCTCACCTGATAAGCCGGGCTGAAGAACACGCACTTGCAGCCTGCAACGTGGCGAGTCATTGCCGATTTATGTATTCACATTGATCCATTTACATCAAAATTGGACAATGCCCGCCGGGTGTGCTCACAACGCCTTCGATGTCGGCGTAGATAGCTACTCACCGGTGTCTCTCGTGTACTTTGACCGCGCGCCGTTTAAGTTCAACGGCAAGATTGCGGCGCTCCCAGTGAAGTACCTCGAATAGCGAGCGATGGAGCGGGCATCCGCGGCGTGGCCAGCGCGGGCGGCCACCCGCCCGCCAACAACCCCACGCTCAGGTAATCCGCGATGCGTACCGGCCCTCCCAACTCGGCTGCTTTGCCCGGCATGACTCACCCTTCCCTGTAACGACACATGGGCAAGTGGAGGAGAAGATTCGTTAAGTTAAGTGAACAGCATTGGGTACCCCCCCTATTATTCGGCGTCCGCGCTGGGTATCATAGTCCCATGTTGGGACTATGATACCCCCCATGCGCATCATCGCCCTTTCGACACTGAGGGCGTTCTGGGAAGACAAACCGGCCCACGTCGATGCCAAGGAGCTTTGTCTGGCCTGGTACCGGCACGCGCTGAAGGCCGACTGGGCGTCGCCGGCGGACGTGAAGGCAGACTTCCGCAACGCCAGCATCCTTCGGGATGGGCGCGTGGTGTTCAACATCGCCGGCAACAAGTACCGACTGGTGGTGTGGATCAACTACGCCTATCGGGTGGTCTACGTGAGGTTCATCGGAACCCACGCCCAGTACGACAAGATTGACGCGCAGACGATTTGAAGGAGATGACGATGGATATCAAGCCGATCAAGACCGATGCCGACTACCGTGCGGCCCTGAAGGAGATCGAGTCGCTCATGATGGCCGAGGCGGACACTCCGGAAGGAGAGCGTCTCGACGTCCTGGTCACCCTGGTCGAGGCCTATGAGAAGAAGCACTTTCCGATGGATCTGCCCGATCCGGTCGAGGCCATCAAGTTCCGCATGGATCAGATGGGGCTCACTCCCAAAGACCTGGAGCCCATGATCGGCCGGCTGAACCGGGTCTACGAGGTGCTGAACCACAAGCGCCCGTTGACGCTGAAGATGATCTGGAAGCTGCATCGGGGGCTCGGCATCCCGGCCGAGAGCCTGATCAAGCAGCCGGATAAGTTCCGCGCAGCATGAACTCGCAAGCGTAATCCACCCCGAGCCGTGAGGCTATTCGGGTACGTCCCTGGTACGTCCCCCATTATTCGTTTTCGGGGCTGCGTTGTTCGCGGTCTTCGGCGTGGTGGCAAATACACCGACAGAGCGCCGGGGAAAATTGTCATCACGCAGGGCCAGGCGTGGGTAGGGTATGTTCCGCCAAGCATTAAGCGTAGATGGCAAAGAAGGAGTCGAAGCAATGCGGCGCTTTTGTTATCCTTAAGGCCGACAGCGAGCATGTGCCGGCCCGAGGCTGCGACCGTGCTCCCTGCATACAACTAAATGAGCCCTGACGTACGCGCACATGCGCAGCGCAGCATGGGCCCGAGATCCAGGTGGAGGACACGCTTATGAGTAAGATTCTAGACGAGGTACTGGCAGCGAACGCTCGCTATGCGGCCGAGTTCGGCGACAAGGGTAAGCTTGCTTTACCCCCCGCAAGGCAGTTTGCCATTCTCACCTGCATGGATGCTCGGCTACAGCCCTCGAAATATGCAGGGCTTAGCGAAGGGGATGCCCATGTGATCCGCAATGCGGGGGGGCGGGCCAGCGACGACGCCATTCGCTCCCTGGTCATCTCCTATAAACTGCTTGGGACCCGCGAGTGGTTCGTCATCCATCACACCGACTGCGGCATGGAATTCTTTAGCGATGAAGTGATGCGTGGTCTGCTGCGCAGCAGCCTCAAGACGGCGGCCTTGGATGCCAGCGGATTTCGCGATGTCGGGCTTGGCCCGGGATCTACCGAAGGAGACTATATCGACTGGCTCACCATCAAAAACCAGGAAGAGAGCGTCACGGCGGATGTGCGTCGGATCCGTTCGCACCCCCTGGTGCCGAACGATATTCCGATTTACGGTTTCATCTATGACGTGAAGTCGGGCCGACTACTGGAAGTGAAGACGGCCATGGAGGCGGGCCGGGCCGCCTAGTCGCGTCGCTCAGGGGCGGTGCGGCAGAACGGCACCGCCCCCGGTTACTAAAAATTGGAATGGCGATGAGCTGTTCCCTTCGAAACAATCCGTTTCAGCCTGGCCAGTTTGTGCTCTTGAAGCGGTCCGACAAAAAAAGCCGATTAGTCTCCAATCATAGTTGACATCGTACCGAAGTGAGCATCGCTGATCCGTGACACTGATAGGCGGTTGGCTCGTTGGGCGTGTTGCACAGGGGCGTGGGTAGAGCGAGATTAAGAGAAGATGACAGCATGAACTCACAAATTATAGGATTGCGAGTGGCAAGTGTTGTGTTCGGTCTGATGGCCATCGCGCAATTGATGCGGCTAGTGGTACGCCCAGAGGTGCTGGTGGCCGGTCATCCGATGCCGTTGTGGCCAAGTGTGCTGGCTTTCATCATTTTGGGTGGTCTGAGTCTTTGGATGTGGAAACTCGCTCGCACGCCGACCAAATGAACGCACGATGCGCTCTTCGGCGGTCCGGGTGACGGTTCCGGCAAAAGCACGCTGACCAAGCTCATCCAAAGGCTTTATGTCCCCGAGCACGGGCGGGTTCTAGTCGATGGGGTCGATCTGGCCATGGTGGACACTGCTTGGCTGCGCCGAAATGTAGGGGTGGTGTTGCAAGAGAACTTTCTCTTCAATCGCTCGGTGCGCGAGAACATCGCTGATCCGTGACACTGATAGGCGGTTTGCTTTTTTGCTCGGTCTGAGTCAGTTCTGTTAAGACCGATGTTTCGCACGTCCGATAGCGAGCTCAGCAGAGGCGTGCATCTTTATGATCCGCTTTCTTGTGTACTTTGTCACAGTCTAGGAACACCATAGTCCGGCGCTTCTAAAGTTCCACCTGGCCGGGCCGATAAGTACAGTTTTCCGTTGCGCGTATGCGCTAGGCTCGGTGTATGTACAACCAGCTATTGGTTCCGCCTGGCACGAAACCCGCTAACTGCCTCGGGATTCGACCGAGCTAGGAGGAGCAAGGGATGATAGACACTGCGCCCGAAGACGCCACAGATACGCCCGCCGCAACGCTCCCGTTCGACACCGGTCTCGCCTGTCTGGTGCTGATAGCGAGGCTGCACGGGGTGTCGGCCGATCCCGGACAGCTCCGGCATGAGTTCGGAGAGTCGGGAAATGCATTCGATGGCCACGATTTGCTGCGTGCGGCTCGTTGGTTGGGGCTGAAGGCCAAGCGGGTCAAGAGCAACTGGAAGCGGCTCGCTGAAACACAGTTGCCGGCCATCGCCTGTCTGAACAGTGGCCAGTTCGTGCTGCTAGCCATGTTCGCCGAAGATAAGGTATTGGTCCAAGATCCGCGGGCGCAGCGACCGGTGGCGATGACCCACAACGAGTTCGAGACCCATTGGTCCGGTGAATTGATCTTGATGGCCCGGCGCGCCGGCGCGCCGTCGGAGCGGGCCAGGTTCGATTTCTCCTGGTTCATCCCGGCGATTCTCAAGTACAAGCGATTTTTGGGCGAGGTGCTGTTGGCCTCGTTCTTCATTCAGTTGTTTGCTTTGGTCACGCCGCTTTTCTTCCAGGTCGTGATCGACAAGGTGCTGGTGCACAAGGGGCTTACCACATTGGACGTACTGGCCGTGGGGCTACTTGTGGTGTCGCTCTTCGATGTAG
>JBOIEE010000323.1:0-6005 GCA_050740975.1 Gammaproteobacteria bacterium
GATCCGCTGGGGCTGGCACAGGGCCGCCATTTCGTCGACCCAGCTCAGCAGCCGCTTGTTCTTCGTCTTCGTGTTACCGTCGTGGGTGGTAGTCATGATGATGCCTCTTGTTTCGTTCGTTTGAAGTAGAACGACCGATATTTATTGATCGTGGATTCTAACCCGAATTGCTCAGCGGCGGCCATGCCCGCATGCTTCTAAGCTCTCGTAAGTGTTGTGCGTCCTGAGATCGCTAACGATTCATCTCGGGGTGTGGCTTCCCTGGGGCCGTTATCGGGTACTTAGGCGCGCTGACGCTCGCCGGCTTGCGCTGAAACGATCTGCTGAGCGTGCACCAAGAAGGGCAGACTGAACGACAATCGGCTGAGCGGTACCACCTTGTTCCTGTTATACTTTTGCATTTTCTGGGATTGTGACCATGAAACTCCTGCGCCGCGTTAATCCGCGCCAATCGGGGCTACGAGCCTCAGTCGCGACAATCGGCAATTTCGATGGGGTTCATTTGGGGCACCAAGCGATACTGCGACAGCTTCAAGGTGTGGCCCGAAAAGCGCACTTGCCGGTGGCGGTGATCGTGTTCGAACCTCAGCCGCAAGAATATTTCCGAGCGGCACAAGCGCCGGCTAGACTTACTCGCTTTCGTGAGAAATATGAGATCTTGAGCACGTTCCAGATAGATTGCTTAGTTTGTCTGCGCTTTGATCAGCGATTGGCCGAGCTTTCAGCTGTACGCTTCGTGGAAGAGGTTTTGGTCGGTCACTTGGGGGTGCGCTGTCTCGTGGTCGGCGACGATTTTCGTTTTGGCCATCAGCGCAGGGGCGATTTTCAACTGCTGTGCGAGCTCGGGGAAAGGTATGGTTTCGCGGTCGAACGCGCCGCTACCTTCGAAGTGGACGGTGCTCGGGTGAGCAGCACCAGGGTTCGCGATGCGCTTGAGCGCGGCGATCTCGAGCAAGCACAGCGACTGCTAGGGCGCCATTACGGGATCAGCGGGCGTGTCATGCACGGCGACAAGCGGGGGACGTCTTTGGGCTTCCCTACGGTGAATATCAGTTTGCAGCGTCGCGCTTGTGCGCTGGAAGGAGTCTTCGCGGTGCGCGTTAAAGGCTTGGGAGCGGCCAGTCTGCCCGGGGTGGCGTATGTCGGAGGACGGCCTACGATCGATGCTCGGCCACCGTTGTTGGAGGTGTTTGTGTTCGATTTTGACCAAGAATGCTACGGACGGCCTATCCATGTCGAGTTCATCACCAAGCTGCGCGCTGATCACCGGTTTGATTCGCTGGAGGCCCTGAAAGCGCAGATCGCCCTGGACGTCTCCAGGGCGAGGAAATTTTTGGTTGGAAGTCGAACAACGGCATGAGGCGATCCCGTGACCGATTACAAAGACACCTTGAATCTTCCGCATACCCAATTTTCCATGCGCGCCGATCTGGCAAAACGCGAACCGCAGATGCTGCGCCATTGGAAGGAGCTCGGGCTGTACCAAAAACTCCGCGAACGGCGTAAAGGTCGCCCCAAATTCGTCCTTCATGATGGCCCACCGTATGCCAATGGCGATATCCACATCGGGCATGCGGTTAACAAAGTGCTCAAGGACATTATCGTGAAGGCGCGCAGCTTAAACGGTGACGATGCGCCTTACGTGCCCGGTTGGGATTGCCACGGTTTGCCCATCGAATTGATGGTGGAGAAGAGAATCGGCACCGTCGGGCGCCAGATCGACGCCAAGACATTTCGCCGCGCCTGCCGGGATTACGCCCGCAAACAAATCGCTCGCCAAAGCGGCGATTTTCAGCGCCTGGGCGTTTTGGGGGATTGGGATCATCCATACCTGACCATGGATTATGCGTTTGAGGCGGAGATCGTACGGGCGTTCGGCCGCATCGTGGCCATGGGGCATGTACATAAAGGATCGAAACCGGTGCATTGGTGCACCGATTGCCGCTCTGCCCTGGCAGAAGCCGAGGTGGAATACCAGGACAAGGATTCACCGGCGATCGATGTGCGCTTCGCCGTCCCCGAGGAGGAGGCTTTGCTCGCCCGTTGTCACCACCCGGATGGACACTCCGGCGAGGGCGCTGTTTCCTTTGTGGTATGGACCACGACGCCCTGGACACTGCCCGCAAATCAGGCCGTGGCTGTGAACCCGCAAGCCGATTACGCCCTGGTGCAGTGCGAGGGCGCCTTTGGCCGGGAACGGCTCTTGATCGGCGAGGCCTTGATTAAGGACGCGATGTATCGCTACCGGATCGAGAGCTATCGGGTGATCGCCTACTGCCAAGGACAGGATCTGGAAGGTGTGAGGCTGAGCCATCCCTTTTATGCGCGCGAAGTACCCGTCATCCTGGCGAGCCACGTGATGCTCGATGCCGGAACCGGAGCGGTGCATATCGCCCCCGGCCACGGGCAGGATGACTATGTGGTCGGCAGCCGCTACAAGCTGGCGGTGGCCAATCCGCTTGGAGACGATGGTCGATTCCTTCCCGATACACCGCTATTTGGCGGGGAGCATGTTTTTTCGGCCAACGCGCCTATCATCGAGGTATTGAAAGCTAAAGGCACGTTGGTGCACGAGGAGAGCATACGCCACAGCTACCCGCATTGCTGGCGGCACAAGATCCCGGTCATCTTCCGCGCCACACCGCAGTGGTTCGTGAGCATGGAGGCGCAAGGGCTGCGCGAGAGGGCCTTAGCAGAGATCGCGCGGGTGCGCTGGACCCCTGACTGGGGTCAGGAGCGGATCCGTGGCATGGTGGAAAATCGACCGGATTGGTGCGTCTCGCGCCAGCGCTCCTGGGGTGTGCCGATCGTGCTGTTCGTGCATAAAGAGAGCGCCGAGCTCCACCCCAAGACGATCGATCTGGTGGAAGAAGTCGCCAAGCGCATCGAGTCCGAAGGCATTGATGCCTGGTTCGATCTGGATCCGCAAACCCTGTTGGGAACGGAGGTAGCGGACTACGTTAAGGTGACGGACACACTGGACGTATGGTTTGACTCCGGGGTGACCCATGCTTGCGTGTTAAAGCAGAACAGCGCGCTGGCCTATCCGGCCGATTTGTACCTGGAAGGCTCCGATCAACATCGCGGCTGGTTTCAGTCGTCTTTGCTCACCTCGGTGGCAATGAACGGGGCGGCTCCGTATGCGGAAGTGCTCACCCATGGATTTACCGTGGATGCCCAAGGCATTAAAATGTCGAAGTCACGAGGTAACGTGGTGGTTCCGCAAGAAGTGGTCAACTCCTTGGGTGCCGATGTGTTACGGCTGTGGGTGGCCGCCACCGACTACCGGGGCGAGATGGGTGTATCACAGGAGATCTTAACGCGGATCGCCGATGCCTACCGGCGCATTCGTAATACCGCCCGCTATCTGTTGGCAAACCTGGACGGGTTCGATCCGCAGACACAACTCGTAGCCCCTGATCGAATGCTCAGCTTGGATCGATGGGCTGTGTCTCACGCGGCGAGTCTACAGCAGGAGATCGTCGGCGCGTATCAGTCCTATCAATTCCACCGCATCTATCAGAAGCTACACCGCTTCTGTACCGTGGAGATGGGGGCGTTTTATCTCGATGTCATCAAAGACCGCATATACACCACTCAAAGAGGCAGTCTCGCGAGGCGCTCTGCCCAGAGCGCTCTTTACCAGATTGCACACGCTCTAGTGCGCTGGCTGGCGCCTATCTTAAGCTTCACGGCGGATGAGATCTGGTCCTACATTCCCGGGAAACGCAGCGACTCGGTGTTTCTGGAGCAGTGGTACGACGGTCTAGGGGGCGGGAAAGCAAAAGAGGAGACCGAATTTTGGAATATTGTGCTCGCGGTTCGCGAGGAAGTGAGCAAAGAGCTCGAGCGCCTGCGCGTTGCCGGGGAGATCGGCTCTTCCTTGGATGCCGAAGTGGAGCTCTATTGCAGCGAGGGCCTGCGTGAGCCCTTGGAGAGACTAGAAGACGAATTGCGTTTTGTGCTGATCACCTCATACGCGCGGGTTCAACCGGAAGCTTCTAGGGGCCCAGACGCGGTGCAATCCAACGTTGAAGGGCTGTGGCTTAAGGTCACACCCAGCCCGCATTTAAAATGCGTGCGCTGCTGGCATCGGCGCGAGGATGTGGGTTCGACGCCTGAGCATCCGCTGCTTTGCAGCCGTTGTGTTACGAACGTGCAGGGCGAGGGAGAGCGACGCTTATACGCGTGAACCCAAGGTGCAAAAACTTTATAGGCAGGGCGACGCGATTGCGAGCATTGAGTGCAGTTCCACGATGAAATGGCTGTGGCTGTCTGGCGTAGTCATTGCTCTTGACCAGCTCACCAAGCTGGCGGTAAGCAGTGCGCTGGAACTGTACCAATCGTTACCCCTATTGCCCTCCGTTAATTTGACCTTGACGCACAACACTGGCGCGGCCTTTAGCTTGTTGGACCAAGCGGGGGGATGGCAGCGCTGGTTTTTCGCCGGGATCGCGCTCGTGGTAAGCGCGTGCATCGTTTTTTGGTTATATCGACTCCCCCGAGGAAATGCGGTTTTGGCCGCTGGCCTGTCGCTGATTTTGGGGGGCGCGCTAGGCAACTTGTGGGACCGCTTAAGCCTCGGCTACGTGATCGACTTTATCGATCTGTACTACGCAACGTGGCACTGGCCGGCATTCAACGTCGCAGATTCGGCGATCACGATAGGCGCTGGATTGCTAATCGCGGACGCGTTCAGCGGATCAGCGGAGCGCTAGCCCGGAGCCGGAACAGCGGTTTTGTCTTCGACTCAACAGTAAAAACGCCTGTTGACAGGCAATTTCGGTCAACGTAAGGTGGTCGCAGGGTAAAGAGTATGCAGATCATCCTTGCCAATCCCCGTGGTTTTTGTGCCGGTGTGGATCGAGCCATCGGTATCGTGGAGCGAGCGCTGGATCTTTTTGGCGCCCCGGTTTACGTACGCCACGAAGTGGTACACAACAAATATGTGGTGGATGGATTGCGAGAGAAAGGCGCTGTCTTTGTAGACGAGCTGGACCAGGTGCCGGATGACTGTATCGTTATCTTCAGCGCCCATGGCGTTGCCAAACGCGTTCGCGAGGAGGCCGCCAGACGCCGATTGCGCATCTTCGATGCCATCTGCCCGCTGGTCACTAAAGTACACATGGAAGTCGGGCGGTATCAGGACGAAGGTCGCGAGTGCATACTGATCGGGCACGCGGGACACCCGGAGGTCGAGGGTACATTGGGGCAGTACCGACGTGGTGACGGCATCGGCGGAATGTATTTGGTGGAAAGTGTTGGGGATGTATGGAAGTTAGAGGTCAAGTACCCTGAATTCCTTGCTTTCGTAACCCAGACTACCTTATCGATGGATGACACCGCAGTGGTGATCGACGCCTTGCGCGAGCGCTTCCCGGCCATCGTCGGGCCTAAGAAAGAGGATATCTGCTATGCCACACAGAACCGGCAAGATGCGGTGAAAAAGATGGTCAAACAATGCGATGTGATCTTAGTAGTCGGATCGCAAACCAGTTCCAATTCCACGCGGCTTAAGGAAATAGCGGAAAAACAGGGGATCCCGGCCTATCTCATCGACAGTGCGGATGAAATCGAGGAGCATTGGATTAAGGACAAGAGTGTCGTCGGCGTGACGGCTGGCGCTTCCGCGCCCGAGGTTTTGGTGGAACAAGTGGTAGAGCGCCTCAAGGAATGGGGTGGGGAAACCGTGCAGGAGGCCGCCGGGATCCGCGAAAACGTTGTGTTCAGCCTGCCGAGAGAGTTGATCAAGGCCACGGTTACGAGTTAGGCGTCCCATGTGCGCGACCGGCGCTCGAAGTGGGACAATCAGATCGAAGCGTTCTCGGCACCGATAGCAATCCAGTGCCCATGACCTCAACCGGCGTTTTAAGCGGTGAACAATCCCGGATCGCCGACTGCATCGTGGTCGGGGGTGGGGTGATCGGGCTGCTCACTGCCTATGAGTTGGCACAGGAAGGCTTGCGGGTTACCGTGGTAGAGCGCGGACATCGAATCGCCGGTGC
>JBOIEE010000324.1:0-11293 GCA_050740975.1 Gammaproteobacteria bacterium
CTACGCAGCCAGTTTCTGAACCTTGACCCCCTTGGTTCGCCGTTTCGCCTGACAGAGGTCGTAAGTGGCCTGCATGTTGATCCACGACTCGGGCGTCGTGTTCGTCGCCATACCAATGCGCACGGCCATGTCCGGGCTGAATCCGGCGCGCTCGTTGACGAGTAGCGAGAGCTGTTTGCGGCTCACGCCAAGGCGCCTCGCCGTCTCTGTCACCGTAAGCCCCAAGGGCTCCAAATAGAGCCGACGAAAGACGCCACCGGGGTGGGGCGGGTTATGCATTTCAAAGCCTGCTTCAGTGGTAGTCTTCATAGTCCACGTCCCACGCGTGCCCTCCCTCAAAACGGAAGAGCACCCTCCAATTGTCGCTTACGTCACCGACCAAACTCCGCTGCGGTTACCCTTGAGCTGATGTAACCTGGCACCAGGGAAATCCATGTCCTCAATCTTCGCCGCATGGTGCAATCTGAAAAGAATGTCGTCAAGACGCTGCTTGTGGTCGGGGACAACACCCTTTTTGCTTCCGGTGGTAAACAACCGCTCGAGGCCCTTGTGCCGGAAGCCTTTGATCATCTTTTGAGTGTAACTACTAGCGTAACACGTTGCAATTCAATATCCGTTTTTCTCTATGCTACATTGTGCCACCTAAGCTGTTGTCTGTGCCGAAGAGCAAGGCCAAGGCGATGGCCGAAGCGGGTTACCGGCCGGCTTTGCCGCGGCCCATTTGGGCGGCTGGGCGCACGGGTGTGGCCACGCCCGGTGCTTTTGCCGCCACGCTTTAGCGGCCAGCAACGATGCAATCGCTGCGCAGCTTTTGCGGTTCACTGTGTTTTGCTTCAAAATCCATTGCCACTCCGTGAAAACGTTGGCGAAATGATACTGCTAGCCCACTTAACCAGGGCGCGTCGATAAAGCTAAAGCAGGCAGGGCTTATACGCTTTCCCCTCTCTTGATAAAGTGTATTCTTTTCAGTAGTTACAAGCAAAAGCGCTGCGCCGAGCATGATTCTTAAACGCTACCTCATAAAGGAAACTCTGCGCAGCTGGATTGCGGTGTTCCTAGTGCTGCTGGTCATCGTCATCAGTGTTCGGTTTGTGAGGTTTTTAGGAGACGCGGCCGCAGGGAAAGTGGCGGGTGAACTGGTATATCAGATGTTGGGCTTCAAGCTCATTACCAGTTCCTCCATGATGATCCCTTTATGCCTTTATCTCGCGGTGTACTTAACCTACAGCCGCATGCAACGGGAAAATGAACTGACTGCGATAGCAGCGGCGGGTCTTGGAGATGGCTTTTTTGTCGGCGTGAGTCTAAAAACGGGTCTCGCCTTCGCTATGCTGACACTCGCTTTAAGTACCTTGGTCTGCCCTTGGGCCGAGCAACGGTTTAGCCAGTTGCGCGAGCAAGCGCAGCAGGACTCCGACATTACCGGGATAGCCGCTGGCCAGTTCAGAGAGTTTGCCGGCGGGAAAGGCGTGATCTACGTTCGGGATGTATCGAAAAACCGAGACAAAGTAAGCGGTGTTTTTCTGCAGGTGACAGATAGCAACTCGTTGGCCGTGTTGACCTCGAATAGGGCGCGATTTGAAACCGATCCCAAAACAGGAAACCGTTTCGTCGTGTTCGAACGGGGCAACCGGTATTCGGGCAGCCCGGGGCAGCTTGACTTCACCGTCATCGAATACCAGAAATACGCCGTGCTCTATGAGCCTGGCCAGACGGTCCGTTCCAGCTTAGGTATGGATGCGATACCTACCCAAGCGCTAATCCAAGCCAAAGACATTTCCTCGGGTGCAGAGCTGCAATGGCGTGCCGCCATGCCCATCGCCACGGTGGTGTTGGCAACCCTGGCGGCTGTTCTCGCTCGCATTGTGCCCGGTGATCACAGTTACACCGGGCTTTTGATCACCACCTTGATTTATTTCCTCTACAGCAACCTACTCGGGATCGCGAAAAACTTGGTAAAAAACGGCGAACTAGCACCGTATCTTGGCCTGTGGGCGGTTCACGCCACGGTCGTGGTGGTGCTACTGGCACTTCTGTACTATCCCGCACTGAAGCGCTGGTGGCTAGGACGGCGGCGAACTGTCCCAGCCCTTTCCACGTGATCCTGGACCGCTATCTCGGCTGGACCGTCGCCAACACCGTTCTTGTGGTAGCGGCCGTGTTGATCACGGCGTTTACCTTTTTTGAGTTTCTGGATGAGCTGGACTCGCTAGGCGGCCGTTATGGCTTATGGCAAGTCCTTGAGTTCTGTCTGCTGCGCTCACCGGGGCTGGCTTACAAGTTGTTTCCCATCGCCGCGTTGATCGGCAGTCTCATCGCGCTGGGCGGTATGGTGGCAAGCCGGGAGCTAACGGTGATCCGGGCTTCCGGGGTCTCCATCCAGAGAACGGTGTTGGCGGTGATGAAAGGAGCGCTCGGCATCGTATCGCTCGCGCTTGTGGTTGGGGAACTGGTCGTGCCCCATGCCGAGGAATTTGCGCGCCAGCGCCGAGCGTTTGCGCTCTACAACCAGATCACTTTTAAGTCGCAAAACGGATTTTGGATCAGAGACGGGAGGAGCTATATCAACATTCGCCACGTCTTGCCGGGCGATCTGCTTGAAGACATTTTTATTTTCGAGTTCGATACCTCTCATCGCTTAACGGCCAGCACTTATGCCAAGAATGCACGGTATCAAGGACAAGATTGGCTGCTGTTCCAGATTGAACAGACGCGTTTTCATGATAAACGAGTGACCAGGGAGCAGATCAAGCGCGCGACCTGGCGATCGCTGTTTAAGCCGGAGCTGATCAACATGCTGGTGGTAGAGCCGGAGACCCTGGCCATGCTCGATCTCGTGCAATACATCCGCTACCTGAAACGCAACGCGCAAAGTAGTCAGCGTTACGAACAGGCCCTGTGGGTCAAGCTCGCCTATCCGCTTGCCGCCGGGGTAATGGTATTGCTTGCGGTCCCCTTGGTGCTCTCCAGCCACCAGGTGCGTGGGGTTGGCCATCGGATCTTGCTGGGGAGCCTAATCGGCATGGGGTTTCACATCTGCAATCAGGCGGCGGGGCACTTAGGGGTGGTTTACAGCTTGAACCCCGGGTTTATCGCCATACTGCCCACAGCGACCACCTTATTCATCGCTCTTGTTTTCTTGCGAAGGATACACTGAGAGCATTATGTACAGTGCCATGAGTTTGCGACATCCCCTTTCTGTACAAAGAGGTACTCGGGGACCAACGCGGATTCAGCGCCGGCCATTCTTGACTATTGCCAATGCTCGATGAAGCTAAGCTAAAATGGGATGAAAACGCGCACCAGCGTACCCCCTAGGGGACTCGCCTCGAGGGCGATCTCACCGCCGTAGACTTCGACTACCAGGTTCTTCACTACGGCGAGCCCAATCCCATGCCCGGCTTTGGCGGGATCGTGGCGAACCCCGCGCTCAAAATTGGACTGTTTCTCGTGCGGGATCCCGGGGCCGTCGTCTTCGATCGTCAATTCCAAAGCGGGGCGCTTTGCGCTTTCGCAAGGACGCAACCAGGCGCTGATCTTCACGCCACTGCGGCACCACTTGCAGGCATTGTCGATAAGGTTTCCCAAGATCTCCATGAGGTCCCCCTCGTCTCCATAGAACTGCGCCTCCGGGGTAATGAGGACTTGGAACTCACGCGGTCTTTCCGCATAAACCTTCTTAAACGACTGGATCAACTTATCGCAAACCTCCCGCACGTTGACCGGTGTGACCAGAGCCATGCGACCCGAGGCGACGGCTCGCTGCAGTTGGTAGTGCACGGTGCGGTCGATTCGCTCGAGCTGCTCCCTGAGGGTGAGGCGAAGCTCCGAGGGATCGGAGCCACTTTCCAAGGCGGTTCGCATTACCGCCAAGGGGGTCTTTAGGCTGTGGGCCAAGTCTCCCAAGGCATTCCGATAGCGGGTGAGATGCCGCTTGCTGTTGCGCACCAAGGCGTTGAGGTTCTCGGTGAGGCTGCGCAGTTCGCTGGGGTATTCGCCCTCCAGCTCTTGGCGATGCCCGGCCTCGATTTCGTTTACCTCCCAGGCCACGCGCCGCAGAGGCGCGAGGCTCCAGCGCAGGATAACGCCCTGCACCGCCAACAGAACCAGGGCGGCTGCTAGCAACCACCCCCATAGGCTTTTCCGGAAACCCGCCACCTCATTGTCGTAGGCCGCGCGGGTTTCGGCGACATAAAAAACATAGCGGCGAGTTTCGTTGAGCGCCACCTCCCAATCCACGGCAAATCCGATAGTGAATACCGCCGCCCCGTCGGAGGCTTTTTCCTCGCTGAACACCGCTTCCCCCGGAGCCGCCACCGTCGGAAAGGGGATCTCGATGCCAAGCGCAGAGCGCGAATGCCAGACGACCTTGTTGCCCTTAGCACTAACTTGCCCATAAAGCCCCGACCCGGGCATGGAGAAACGCGCTTCGGGAAGCGCGTCAGGAAGGACGAGCTGCGGCGACTCATCGAGATGGGCCGCGGCCAAGAGCGAATAGATCTGCGTTTGCAAGCGTTCCTTGACTGCCAGAAACGCGCTGTCCCTAAATGCGCGGTCTAGGGCAAAACCGGTCAAGCCTAAGAACGCCGCCAGTACCAAAGTCGCCGCGACTAAGAGCCGAGCATTGAGCGAAGGCATTAGCTTTGCGGCTCGAACCGAAACCGGTATCCTCTCCCTCGCAAGGTTTCAATGGGATCAGTGGTCCGTTCGGGGTCGAGCTTGCGCCGCAAGCGGCCGATCAAAACCTCAAGCACATTGCTGTCGCGATCGAAATCCTGGGAATAAAGGTGCTCTGTCAGTGTCGTTTTCGAAACCACCTCTCCCGCGTGCAGCATGAGATATTCTAAGACCCGATACTCGTAGGCGGTCAGGTCCACTTCTTTGCCCGCTACGTTCACTTGCTGGGTCGCCGTATTCATGCTCAGTGTTCCGGCACGCAGCACTGGCTCGGCCCACCCCGCGGCGCGCCTGACTAATGCGCGCAGGCGAGCGAGCAGCTCTTCCACTTCGAAGGGCTTTACCAGATAGTCGTCCGCTCCTGCCTCCAGTCCCTGTACCTTGTCCTGCCAGCGGCTGCGTGCCGTTAGGATAAGAATGGGGAATTTGCGGCCCACGGCGCGCCACTCTTTGATGACCTCGATCCCGGAACGGTCGGGAAGTCCAACGTCAACAACTGCGACATCAAAAGCGTATTCCTGGCCCAAGAACGAACCTTCCAAGGCGTTGGGAGCTACATCAACCGCGTAGCCTTCTTTGCGCAGCTTTACCGCCAAACCCTCGCGCAGAGCGGTTTCATCTTCAATTACCAGTACGCGCATATTGGAATGGTCATCGAATCTGGCCGGTTTCTCCATCCACTGCGATGATGCGTACCCGGCCGTCCGGCATCAATACTTTCACCAAGTAGATCACCCGGCCGCCCATGTTTTGGGTTTGCACATCCAACACCCGGCCGCCTGTAGCCTCGCGGGCAAAGGCAATGGCTTGACCTTGGCCGATCCGCGCTTGAGCGAGCGTGATAGCTCCTGTCCGCTCCAATCCGATTTCAAGCGCTTGCGGCTTCAATGCCCCTAAACAAGAAAACAGCAGCAGCATCAGAAACGTGTGAACAGCTTTCATAAATGGTTTCCCTTCGGCCCTTAGCAACCCAACTTAAGCAAGGCGAGCTGAATATCTACTGAATGCACGAGCTTGTGAAAAATCTGTTGGTCTCGGCGCGCCAAAGAGGGCCACGTTCGGCCCCGGCGAGCTTCGCTGGCGCTCGGGTACTCGCCCCTGGCCCTGGCTTCCCAGCGCGCTGCTCGGAATCCTCGCGTATTTTTTTTCACAAGCTCTCAGGGCCTCCAGGCCCGGAGACCACCCGGTCGTGTTCCAGTGCCGGAATCATACGCCGTGCCTCGATGACCTTCGCCGGATCGATCTCGGCGAGGATATACCCTGCTTGCTCTCCGCCGCTCGCCAACACCTCGCCCCATGGATCGATGATCAGCGAATGGCCATAGGTCGCCCTCCCGCTCTTTCTCACTCCGTGCTGGCCGGGTGCGAACACATAGCAGCCGGTTTCGATGGCTCGAGCGCGCTGTAATACATGCCAATGGGCTTCTCCCGTAGTTTTGGTGAAGGCGGCGGGAATGGCGAGAAAGCTAGCGCCTGCTTGCGCAAGACGCCGATATAAATACGCAAACCGCAGGTCATAGCACACGCTCATACCCAACATTCCCCAAGGGGTTCGCGCCAGCACTGCGGTGTCGCCGGGCACGACCGTATTCGATTCACGATAGGTTTCCCCCGACCTGAGGCTCACATCGAAGAGATGGATTTTGTTATAGCGTGCGACAATCTGCCCCTTGGCATCCAATAAATACGAGCGGTTGTTCACCTTGGTCTCGCTCACCTTGATGGCCAGAGACCCCAACAGCACCCAGGCACCGAGGCTTTTCGCCAGCCTCATGAAATGAGACAAGGCCGGGTGATCAGACTCGCTGTACGCGTTTGCCAGAAGCGTCGCATCATCGGGTGCGATAAAGCTGAAATACTCGGGAAGCGCGATCAGATCGGCGCCTTGCCCGCTCGCTTGCTCAACCCAATGGCTAGCTTCCTCGATGTTGACGCGCACATCGGTATCCGCGCAGTTTTGCACGCAAGCCGCTGTGAAAGGGCTCGTCATGGCATGCAGTCGCTACGCCAAGCGTTCGTTCGCCACCAAAACCCCGTCCGAGTCGGCATAAAGGTAAGCGCCCGACGTAAAGGTCACCCCTGCAAAGCTCACTGCAATATCCCGTTCGCCGAAACCCTTCCTTACGCTCTTGCGGGGATTGGTATTCATCGCCTTAAGCCCAATACTCACGCTCGCGATCGCCACCGAGTCACGAATACAGCCATAAACCAGCATTCCCGACCAGCCGGTTTGCTGCGCCAGCCGCGCTAACTGATCGCCCACCAACGCGCAGCGCAGAGATCCTCCTCCGTCGATCACCAGCACCCGACCTTGGCCCGGCTCCTCTAGGGCCGCACGCACCAGGAAATTGTCTTCGTGCACCTTTACCGTCGCGATGACGCCGTAGAATGACCGCAGCGCCCCATAGTCGTTGAACATCGGAGTCGCGACTTGCAGCTTTTCGCCGTACCGGTCGTATAAATCCGCCGGGGCTGTACTCATTATTCCCTTCCCAATAGAGGTCGGATGTCGCAGGGGAATGCTCCAAGCGCGTAAGGCAGGACCACAGAAATCAACGCGCGTAGTACAATTTCTTTGCCCTTTCATAAATTATAATCCTATATGCCAATGAACGCCCTGGAGATCCGCGCTTTAGAAAAAATCTACAAGGACGGACGGCACGCTCTGAAAGGTATCGACCTTACCGTCGCCGAAGGTGATTTCTTCGCGCTGCTCGGCCCAAACGGAGCGGGCAAATCGACGACCATAGGCATTGTCACCTCGCTGGTCACGAAGACCCGGGGCGAGGTACGAGTCTTCGGCCACGATATCGACTGCGAGCTCGAACAGGCGAAATCCTTCATCGGGTTGGTGCCGCAAGAAATCAATTTCTCACAATTTGAAACCGTTTTGGAAATCGTCGTCAATCAGGCTGGCTTTTACGGCGTGCCGCGACCTTTAGCCCGCCGCCGGGCGGAACAGTACTTAGGGCAACTCGGCTTATGGGAACGGCGCCAGCAGCGTTCACGCACGCTCTCCGGAGGATTGAAGCGCCGGCTCATGATCGCACGGGCTTTGTTGCACGAGCCCAAGCTGCTCATCCTCGATGAACCGACGGCCGGTGTGGATATCGAGCTCAGGCGTTCGATGTGGCGCTTCCTGGAGGATATCAATGCCCGAGGCACCAGCATCATCCTTACCACCCATTATCTCGAAGAGGCGGAAAACCTATGCCGTAACATCGCCATCATCGACGAAGGTCAAATCATCGAGAATACGTCCATGAAGGCATTGCTCGCGAAGCTAAACACCGAGCGCTTCATCATGGATCTGCGCGCCCCTATGCTTGAGCCGCCCCGGCTGAACGGCTATGGCGTGAGGATGCTGGATGACACAACCTTGGAGGTCGAGGTGAGCAAAGAGCAGGGCCTAAACGATCTCTTTCACCGCCTTTCCGGGCTCGGCGCGGAAGTCATCAGCATGCGCAACAAGGCCAATCGGCTGGAAGAGTTGTTCATGCGTTTGCTTAAGGAGAACGGATAGTCGTCATGAGGGGGCTATCGCAAACCTATTTCATCGCGTATCAAACGATCCTCGTCAAGGAAATCGGCCGGTTCATGCGGATCTGGATCCAGACCATCCTGCCGCCCGCGATCACGATGACGCTTTATTTTGTCATTTTCGGAAACCTCATCGGACCGCGCATCGGTCAGATGGGAGGATTCGATTATATCCAATATATGGCACCAGGGCTGATCATGATGTCGGTGATCACCCATTCATACGCCAACGTGGTGTCCTCTTTTTTTGGCTCCAAGTTCCAGAAGCACATCGAAGAGATGCTAATCGCGCCTATCCCCAATTCCGTGATCGTGGCGGGATACATCACGGGCGGTGTGGCACGCGGACTCATCGTGGGCGTGGTGGTTACAGTGGTCGCCCTATTTTTTACCAAGCTCACGCTGCACTCGCTCGCCATTACCGCGGCCACGGTGTTGCTCACAGCGACGCTTTTCTCTCTTGGTGGCTTGGTCAACGGGATCTTCGCCAAGCACTTCGATGACACCTCGGTCATACCTACCTTCGTGCTCACGCCGCTCACTTATCTCGGAGGGATCTTCTACTCCATCGACCTGCTGCCGGAGTTTTGGCAGAAGGCATCGCTGGCCAACCCGATCCTGTATATGGTCAACGCGTTTCGCTTCGGTATCCTCGGCGTTTCCGATATCAACGTAGGAATAGCCTTTGGAGTGATTGTTCTTTTTATCCTGGCGCTGACGTGGCTCTCCCTCGCTCTACTGCAGAAAGGCGTCGGGATAAAGGCCTGAGAGTCGCGGCAAGCAGGCGCGCGCCCGCGACTGTTGGGCATGTCGCTCACGCGCCTTAGCCCAACGGAACTCGGTGAGGCACTGCCGGTAATCCGAGCTAACGTGATGTATCATCGTATACATCATCGTCAGGAAAAAACCATGCACCGAAACCCAGATCTACCTGCGGGATGAACTGTACCAACAGCTTAAGGCACGCTCGCAATCCTACCGACTTAGTCTCTCCGGGACCACTTTCATACAGATCACCCGACATCATGCAGGTTCCATGACTGTATATATTATGCGTTGATATACCAGTGGCCAGGGTCGCGTTTCTCTGCTGGATATTGGCCCGAAATATCCGAGCCTTGTATGTTTAGCCCTTGCTACATACAAGGGCAAGGGAAGTGACCGAAAGCGAATCGGGTGTAAGTATTTCACAGGGAAGTTAGGAAATATTTCACCGACAAGCAGGCGAAAAGGACGGCTTAATGGAGTCGCCTAAAAGGCAGAAACAGTTCCACACATTTATTTTGGAGAGAGGACAATGAAAGCGAGTTATCTGCTTGTGGTTGTTATAGGACTGAGCGGTTTGGCCACTCTAAGTATGCCCGCCGTTGCAAACCCTTGGGACGGACTGCTCAACCGGGTGGGTGAGCAAGTCAGCAAAACGATCGAAGACCGCTTGAGCGGAACTTCGGCGAATGTGGTCGGCAAAGTGTTCGATAAGATGGACGAGACTGTGGATTGTGTAGCCGGTGACCAGGAGTGCGTTCGCCGTGCGGGTGAGGAAGAAAAGAGCCAGTGATCGTCCAGCCGGGCGGCGGGTCGGCGACCGCCAAGTGCGTCGCCACTGATATCGGTTGCCTCAAGGAGGCCAGGCACGAGGGGGAATAAGGATTTTAAACGCCCTTTTTCGTGAAGAGGCACGGTACGGCTGGGCTCGTGAGCTGCCGGGCAGGTGGTGCTCACACTGAAGACACCCTATCGAGACGGCACGACCCACATGGTGATGTCGTCAGAGCACCGCCCCGCGCACCGGCGCGGCCGGACGATCGATTCCAACTGGCCTGATCCTAGTCCCATGCCCCCTACGATCCGGTTCATTTCCCTGAACCGAGAACCCCGCTTGCCCTACACTCCCTGAAGTCACCCCCGCTCCCCGGATTCGATAGCCCGATAATTCACCGATTCGGGCCCGATCCTGCGCGCGATTGACAGCTAACCAGTCCAGTCGTATCTTCACCTTTAAAGAAAAAGGACTTTTAAGTTTCTTATTCGCCCCGCTTCCATAGATATCTCCGATGTCGTTGATCAATAGCTATACTAGCGGGTGAGTTTTCGAGGATCGCCCATGGTTAGCTCCCGGAATTTTTCCCCAGAGAAAGCTATTGCCAACCCTAGGTTTCATAGCGTATCGAAGGTCTTTTACTTTGCCGACAAGAAGCATCTTGAGCGTTACGGGCGGCTCATTTGCGGTGACAGCTACGTAGCGATGAAACACGGCCCGGTTCCCTCCCAGACCTACGACATCATGAAAGTGCCCGTGGGGCGCGGGTGGGCCAATCCGGACCAAGCCGAGCTAATTCAGTCGGCATTCGATGTTAGTAGTGGGTGCCGAATACAGGCAAAGAGGCAGTCCGAATTGAAGCAGTTAAGCGAATCGGAAATTGAATGCCTGACCGAGAGCATTGCGGAATACGGAAGCAAGAGCTTCGGAGAGCTGACGAGACTCAGTCACGATGCCGCCTGGAACTCTGCTGACGAAAATGAACTGATCTCCATTAAGGAGATCGCCAAAACCCTACCGAATTCTGAGGCGCTGATCGTTCACCTCCGGTCATAGGATATGGCCAGCATCGGCGACTTCCTCGGCCCGGAGGCAAGAAGGGAGTTTGTAGTTCGCAACCTGGTCTGTGGGTGAGTGTCCCGCCAGTGTCCCACATAGGGGGCATAGCCAGCGCACCCCTCGCCCATTATACTTGTCGCGCCATATGCGACGGCGCGGGAATTTCGTACTGACAGACGTAAGTTTATGGGGCGCGACGCTGTTACCCAAAAAGACTTGAGAGAAGCTCCGGCCTACGGCATTCCTGAGGCCGCGGGCTACCTCCATCTGCCGGTGTTCACGCTTCGCGCTTGGACGCTCGGGCAGCGCTACAGCGTGCGAGGGGAGTCAAAGGACTTCAAGCCGGTGATCGACATCGCCGATCGTAAAAACCGGCAGCTATCCTTCATTAACCTCGTCGAGGCTTTCGTGCTCGCCGGGGTTCGACGCAACCACGACATCTCATTGCCCAAGGTGCGAAAGGCGGTGGAGTATCTG
>JBOIEE010000325.1:0-4913 GCA_050740975.1 Gammaproteobacteria bacterium
CGGTGTGGGTCTGTGAAGCGCGCCGTCATCGTCTTGCCGCCGCTGACTATTGTTGGCCGCGACCCGTTCTCATTTCACGGTGTTCCCTGTTTTCATCGCTGCGACCAGATCCTTTGAACCTGATCCCCACCGGGAGACGCCTGAATAGCCTGCCTGAAGGAGACGTCCAGGGGATGCGGCCAGATGCGCGGGCCCGGCAGGACGCCCTCGTCGATGGCCCGCTTCAGCCCGAAAACAGGCCCGCCGACGTCGCGCGCCGAGGTGAAGCCGCGCATCAGGAACTCCCCGGCCGCCTTGCCGGCGATCAGCATCCAGTAGTTGGGGTCGGCCGTCAGCATGACGGGCAGCGGCACGGTCGATTGGGTCAGATGCGCGTGGGCATCGATCAGGCCGGGCATCAATGTCCGGCCGCCCCCATCGATCACGGTCGCCGCTGCGCCGGGGTCGATGCTGATTGGTTCGCCGGAAATCCGCTCGATAAGTTTTCCCCGCACTAGCACGTTACGCGGGCCAATTAGCCTGTCGCTCTTGCCATCGAACACGCGCACATTCTGGAAAAGCGTTACTGAAGCGGGCGCTCCGCCGGTCTCGGCAATAGGCGCCGCTGCCATGCACGGCAAGCTCATGGCTAATCCGAACACTGCCGGGATCGCCATGCGTTCCAGTCGGTAGGTCACGAGCCTGTTCTCCAGGAGGATGAATTACACCCTCAAGCGCAAGCAGAAACTAAGTGCACTGGTCGGCCAACGATTGAGCAACCGGGGTATAAGAAAAACAAACGCCCTTTTTCGGCAAGAGGAACAGTATTGCTGTGCTAGTGAGGTGTCAAACATGCGAGTCCTCGGTCTAGAATCGGGCATCGGCGGATTGCCATGTGGCGATCCCAGTGGCTACGGCGGCAACCAACATTGCCAGCGCAAATAGTCGTCTTGTCATCTTAATTCTCCTTCTTTCCTTCTTGGAAGTTTGCTTCTTAACGTGCGTTTCTGGTCTCCGACTGCTGCGGATGATCGCGGGACGTAGCTTGGCGTTGCGCGCGAGCAGACCATGGGCTAGCTGTTCGCATCCTACCTTGGCGTGGCCGCGTACGGGTTGCCGCCGAGCTTGTCCGACACGTACTCGATAGCGAGCTGTGACTTCACGCTGTTGCCCGCAGCGTCGAGCGGGGGCGCAAAGGCCGCGATCCCGAACTTGCCCGGCGAAACGGCTATGATGCCACCTCTACGCCGCTTTTGGCAGGCAAACCGACCTTCCACAGCCAGATGCCCGAGTTGTCGTAGAGCCCGGCGGTGGCCATCACGGCCAGGAGGTGCGGAACGTTGCCGGTCGAGATCACTCGTCGGCGCGTTACCGGATTCTTGCCTCCGTTGGCCAGGGTCGCGCCCATTACCGCAAGATCGCGGGCGTTCACGTTGATCGAACACTGGCGGGTGTAAAGGTCGGTGACCATTTTCGGGTCATCTTCCAGAACCTCGTACGCGTGCATCAAAGCAGCGATCGCTTGGTTTCGCTGGTTCGTTTCCGCCTCGCTCTTGTAAACGCGCTGGTTGACGTCGAGCGGGCGACCGGCAAATGCACTGTGAATGCCGATGATCCTGTTCCACTTCTTTGTACGTCTTGCCTTTTACGTCACCCGTCGTGCTGATCTAAAATACGGTGTATCGATGCAATCGGGGTGGTGTCGAGCGGTCTCCCTCGACGCATACCGATAAGCGTCGAGCTCGCAGCGGCGGTTGCCGTCCCTCTTCGACCGGCTCGAAGCCGAGATTGGCCCCAGCGGCTATCTGGCCGGCGACCGTTTTGGCGTTGCTGACCTGGCGGCGGCAGCCGTGATGACTGCCATCATCCGGCCGCCGGAATTTCCCTACCTCTGCCCGAGCCCTGGCCGGCGGAGCTGGTGGAGTTTAAGGGCGAGCAGTAATGCCCAAACATCATGTGATCTCCTTCGCGAAGCGCTGCCAGCTTGGTGGCGGGCAGCGCTTTGGTTCGCCTTTGCAGTTACTCCTGACCCGCAAGACCAGTGGCCGCCCTCCACTGCCGCAGCTGAAGGAATCAATGGGCGCGTCTTGATCATGGGTCTCGACTCAGGACTCACATTTCAAACACATCAACGCCCGGCTCCTATCTCAATCACGGCCGCTACGACGAGCAATTTTTTCATCGGCGATTGAATGGATTGCCGAGCCGCACCGCCGTTGGGCTGGAGCGGCCCGGTTGATGGCCTTGGCGTCGCTGACATGATATCCTCATTGAACAATGTAACCCCATGATGCGCCGCCTTATATAACAACCATAAAAGGAGGACTTAGGCATGCCTTATCGCGAAGTGAGCGAGCCAATCGCTGGCCCAGAGGCTTTCCGCTTATCCACCGACGCCGCCATCCTATCGCAGGCGGCGTATTTGCTCATCTTGGGTACTCAGCTACGCGCCCAAGCCGAGGTTGTGACCGCTCGCTCCGAAGCGGCGGTGGGTTTGCAGCGCGTCGAGGCGTTGCCTGCAGATGATCTGGCGATCTTCCCGGTACCACAACTCCGTCCCACTGCTGAGCGGTTTCGGGGAGCAGACATCCAAAGGCGTCCGGCCCCACGCGAACTGAGCGAGTCTACCCTGAAAGGCATCAGGCGCGGGCAGTGGAAGGAAGTGGCCGACCGCTACTCAGGGTTGGTCGATGAGCTGGAGCAGAAAGCGGCTTCCAGCACGGCCGCGGAGCTGATGGAGGCCTGTCTGCTACACCCCCAACCACTCGTCCGTGTGGCCGCAGCATGGTCTTACCTACCTATAAGCGCCGACCCCCCCCACCGCTTGCTCGATGTGCTAGTGCAAGGCACGCGCAGCCGCGATAGGCTGACCCAGGAGGTCGCCGCGACCGCGCTCGCCCGGTACGCGCCAGCCCATCGTCGTCTCTCAGCGCTCACACAACGCATGCGCCGTCGCGGTGGCAATACCCCTCCTACGCGGACTGCCATGCTAGTGCACGGCACTTTTGCACGGAATTCCTCGTGGTGGCAGCCCGGCGGAGATTTTCATAACTATCTGTTGACCAACGTTCGCTCCGACCTGTATTCGGCGGGCGACCGCTTTGAATGGTCCGGGGGCTATAGCGATGCGGCACGGGCTCAAGCGGCCTCGGATCTGGGCGTGTGGATAAAAGATCACGATCTTGCGGGCATCGATCTTTTCGGCCACAGCCACGGTGCCAGCGTCATGATGCTGGCAAGCCACGATGAGCCCGCTTTAGGCGAGCTGGTATTGCTGAGCTGTCCGGTACACGTTCCGAAATATTTCCCCGACTTCAGTCGCGTGACCAAGGTTGTATCCATCCGCGTGCGCCTCGATTTAGTGATCATGGCCGATGGCGGCGGCCAGCGCTTCAACGATCCCCGGATTGAAGAGAACGTGTTGCCACTCTGGTTCGACCATTCCCGTACCCACGACCCCGGGACCTGGCAGGAGTACAACGTGCCGCTGTTGCTATAAGCTCGATGCAGCTTGGAGCCGCCTTAGGGGTCTTAATTGCCAATGCCATATGGCGCGCCATCGGACTGCGCTCGGTGGGGCGCCGCCTCATCGCCGCTTTAGGCTCGGCGGACGAAAATGTCTATACCATTGCTGGGATGTGTTTGGTGAAAGCTGGAGCGAAGGCATTGCCATTACTGCAAGAGGCCTTGGACCGGCGTGAGCATTTGCCGCAGGTGTTGCAAATCATCGCCGATATTGGCGAGCCGGGAACGGGGGCCGCACTGGAACGCTTTACCAGGGACCCGGATCCCAAGGTAGCGAAAGCAGCCCGCGAGGCTTTGCGCGGGCTGCTCGGCGCATGAAGAACCCCTAAACGCCACTGGGGTATCAACCGGCATGTGGGTAAGCCTGCTGGGCGATTGCAGGGGGCGCACAGGTGAGGCATCGCCGTTATCTCGCCGCCGCTCGTGCTTGTGCCCTACAGCCGAACGCTCTACTTCAATGACAAGGGAAAAAGAGCGCGGCCTGGGCGCCGAGCTGGTGCGGGACTTCGAGCAGTACATCAATCAGAAATACCGTAAAGAGCTGCGCAAGCGACCGATCTTTGCCGCCTAATTGGGAGCGCATACACTATCGGGCGGCCTTGGCCATCCTTGCGATCCAATAGTGCCTGCCAAGAAAAGGCTCAGAGGAATAAAGCAGCGAGGGCGTTTCAAGGCCGAAAAGGTAATTGACTCCATGTCCATTAAACCGCCGGTCTTATGACGTGACCGTTATAGTACTAAAACGCGATAAGGAGCACGAGGGATCACAACCTTGAACGTGTCCAAGGAAACGTGCGGATGACCGATATTTGCTGCGCTGCCCTGAGAGATGCTAACCTCCTGCCGCATTCGCTGCGCACAAACTGCACCCGTACATACCCGAGTGACGGCGAATAAAAAGCCCGAAACGCCGTAGAGCATTCTGTTGGTATAACACATCGAAAGGAGGGTCCGATGTCTCTTGCACATCGCTTGTTTGCCGAATTGATCGGCACGTTCTGGCTAGTCTTTGGCGGCTGCGGCAGTGCCGTGCTGGCCGCCGCTTTTCCTGATCTGGGGATAGGTTTCGTTGGCGTTTCCCTTGCTTTTGGGCTAACCGTCCTGACCATGGCTTATGCCATCGGGCATATCTCGGGCTGTCATCTCAACCCAGCGGTGTCGCTGGGACTTTGCGTAGGGGGACGGTTTAAATGGCTCGAGCTGGTGCCCTACGTCATCTTCCAGGTATTGGGGGCGATCTTGGGCGCCTTCGTGCTCTACCTTATCGCCACCGGAAAGGCGGGCTTTGACTTAAGCGCCGGTTTTGCCGCAAACGGTTACGGAGAGCATTCACCCGGGGGTTATTCACTCAAGGCGGCGCTTATTGCCGAAGTGGTGCTCACCTTCATGTTTCTGCTTATTATCCTGGG
>JBOIEE010000326.1:0-3245 GCA_050740975.1 Gammaproteobacteria bacterium
TCCGGCATCTGCTCTGGGTTTAACTCGCGCTCTATACCCGCTTCGCACTTGCAACCGATGACAGAGGTGGCAAACCCGGTCATGGAACGGGCGGCCGCTAAGGCCCATCCCGAAGTTTCGCCGGTGATGATCACCCGCGAGCCCCACATCTTGAAGGCCTCGGCAAAGGTGTCGATGAGCTGAGTGGAATGGATCTGCATCAGCGCTCAGGCCGCCGCCGTTGGAATCAACTCGTGCTGGTGGAGGTAGCTATCGGCCACCGCGTAGTTCGCAAATTCGATGCTGTAATAGTTCTCAAAAAACGGACGCACCACCTCCTCTATGGTCGGATCATAGGCGGGCGCCACGTGCAGCACCCGGCCGTAGTGGTCTTGGCAAAACTCGTGGTTGTCGATGATCAGCTTGCCGTCTTTGATCACGTAGCGCGGCACGCTGAACATCTGTTCCTTGTCCTCCTGCTCTTCGTAAACGGTGATGTCGGCATCGGCGCCGATGCCCAAATGCCCCTTGTTCTTGAGGCCCAAAGCCCGCGCCGGACCCGCGCGGGTGATGATGGCGATCTCTTGCAGGGTGTATTCACGCGCCAGGTCATCCAGGAGCATGGTCTTGCGCATCGCCCTCTGGTTGACCCGCCGGATCTCTTGGTTGCGGAATTCCCGGTCCATCAGCAGGCGTATGAGCTTCGGATAGTTCATGAAGGAGCCGCCGTTTGGGTGATCGGTGGACAACAGGATCCGCCACGGGTCTTTAGAAAGCAGAAAAAGCTCTAAGCCGATCGCCCATTGCAGGGCGTGCATGTATACGTGCTCCTGGTAGGAAAAAGGCACGATCCCACAACCGCTCTCACATTCGGTGTCGGCGTTGGCCCATTTATTCCCGCTGATCCCGCGCAATACATAGGCGAGCGGCGCATCGGCCGTCATGATGGTCGCCTTCCCAAACATCACCTGTCCCACATCGCAGGTGATATTGGGGTGCGTGTTCACATACTCTGCGATCTCGGGCCCCATGGAAACAGGGTTCTTGCCCGGCTCCCCCCCATAGCTGTGAAACTGGATATGGGCGAGATGGGCGCGCCGGCCCTCCGTCGTCTCCATGGTGGCGAGCGTGGTCTTGTAGTTGCCGCTGTGGCCCAGGTTGTTGCAGTGTATGTGCGCCGGATGGGGCAGGCCCAAGTCATGGACCGTGTCCACGAAGGCCTTGATGATCTGGCGCGGCGTGATCTCGAACACATTGCTCTTCTCGTCAAGATCCGCCACATTGGCGTTACGGCCACCTTTCCAAGGCTCATCCCCCCCGGGATTCACCAATTTCGCGGCATATCCTTTGGTCGAGCTGATCCACCAGGCAACCGCCTGCTTGAACTCCTCCATGCGTCCTTCCTTAAGCAGTTGCTGCAGAAACACGTTATTGCCCAAGAGTACGTAAAACCCCTTGTCGATTACCGGAATATCGTGAAATTCTTCCAGGGTGTGGCGCGCCCCTATCGGGGGTACGGCGGCCTCCATCGCAGTGGTATAACCTAGGGTGGCGTAGCGGTAACCCGTGGCGAAGGTCGAGGGCACGGTGCCTCCTACCCCCGAGCGCGTGAACGGGGTGCCCGGATGCACGTCCAGGCGGTGATCTTCGGGTTGAAGTTTGCGCGCGAGGTTGACCTTGGGACCGGCAATGTGGCAGTGAATATCGACACCCCCCGGCATGATCACCATGCCCTGAGCGTCGATCTCGCGAGCGTCTTGGACGTCCGCGACGATCTTCCCGTCATGGATGCAGATCGTCTTTGTTTGTCCATCAACGCCGTTTATCGGATCGTACAGGCGGCCGTTGACGATGCGTAAGGCGGAAGACATTCGCTAAAGCCCCTTGTTATTATTCTTGTAGCCGCCCGCTGGGCAGAAATGGCATCACGATGCCTTCTTCAACATTCCGTATCCATGTTTTTCCGCCAAAAGCTCCGCCACGCGGTTTTTTATCGCGCTCAGAACCGCTTCGTCGCTGGGGTAGGGTGAATCGAAGGCCACTCTTAAGGTGATGGGCACGTCGTCCATGCGATAAACCGTACCCCCGACATTGATGCCGTAGGTCGCGGTGCAAAATGCGACCCGCGCGAGCCGGCTGGTCTCGGTCGGTTTGGGGTCTAGGGAAATGACCGGGATCTTGCGCAAGTGCTCTGTCGCCCTACGGGGAAAATTGGACGCCGGATCGCTCGCGACGATCAGGGCCGCATCGGCTTCCCCACGCGACAGGGTGTCCACGGTGGTAAACTCGCCCGGATTGAAGCGCGGATAACCACGGCTGAAGTTCACCCCGAACGGATAGCCGGTTTGCCAGGAAACCACGTTGTCGGCTCCCGTGACATTGCCGTGCCCCCGCACCGGTTTCGCCACGAAGTGCGTGTACTCGTTGAGATCGGTGGCTAGGGCTAGAACCGCGCCCGAATTAAAATGCCGCCCTCGGGTCATGGTCAATCCCATGCCGAAGAATAGCACCCCATAGCGGCAATTCTTCATACGCTCGACCAGATCCTCCAAGGTCGAGAGCGCGATCCCTGTCTCGTCTTCTATGCTGGGGCTTATCCGGCGTCCCTTGACCAGGGCCCTGAGCGTCCAAATAAGCTCAAAGTCTTTTCCCGGTTTGACTTGCAACAGGATATCCGCGACGGGCGCGCTCGGTGTCTTGCGCACGTCGACCAGAACCACGGTGCGATCTTTTCTCCCGTTGGGGATGAACATGCCCTTCGGGGTGACCGCGTAACGCGTGAAATGGCGCGGATGCGACTCGGCGGGGTTACCGCCCCAATACACGATGAGGTCCGCCCGATTCTTGATCTCACCGAGGGAAGCGGTGCTTTCTCCCACACCCTGAAAGGCGATCCCCGAGGGTCCATGGCAGACCGATGTCGTAGTATCGATGGTGCCATGGATCATGTCGGCAATCGCGACCGCTTGGCGTTGCGCCTCGCAGGTGGTATCGCTTAAGCCATAGACGATCGGGAAACGGGCGTTAGCGAGGATCTGAGCGGCTTCTTCTATCGCTTGTTCAAGACTCGCCTCCTTGCCGCTGATTAAGGCCACCGGGCGATCCTCCACCGTGTGCTCGGCGAACCAGGCCCGCCCCAGGATGCAGGCGTTTTTCGCTTTGGTGATCCGCTTTTCGTCCAGATCCACCGTCAGCACCATGTCATCGCACACACACCCGCAGAAGGTGCAGGTTGCGTTTTCTACCGTTTTCCTGTTCTCACTCAT
>JBOIEE010000327.1:0-5355 GCA_050740975.1 Gammaproteobacteria bacterium
TTCATGTCGGCCGCATCACGGGCCCGATCAAAGGCAAATCAGAACCCGTAGCCTGCGATGGGAACCTGCCCGATGACGCCGAAGAGAACGCGGCGCGCTGGCGTGCTTGGCGGCGCTATCTCGCAACCGATGTGGCGATCGGCGTAGGCGGCAATCTGCTCACCACCCTGATGACTTGCCTGCTCGCGTTCGCCTTGCTGTTTCCTAAAGGCCTTTTACCGCAGGACTACGAGCTTGCAGTGGTGCAGAGCCGCTTCTTTGAGGTGAGCTGGGGTGAGCTTGGGAGGGTGTTGTTTTTGATTGTGGCGGCGGCCTTTCTCACCGACACCTGGCTTGCGACGGTGGATGCCGTAAGCCGCATGCAAGCGGACATCGTGCATGTGCTTTTTTTACCCAGCCGCCGCTATGAGCTGCGTCATTGGTATTATTTCTTTCTGGGCCTGCTCACCGCCATCACCTCCTTTACCATGCTGCTGGAGGCCCCCGGGCCGCTTATCCTCATCAGCGCGGTGATCGGCTTTATCGGTACGGTCATCTTCCCGGCGGCTTTGTACTTTTTGAACTATCGTTACCTCGCGCCAAACCTGCCGCGCTGGGCCCAGCCGGGTCGCTTGTCCTGCTGGGGTCTGCTCCTGAGTTTCATCGTGTACCTCGCCCTGGCTCTGGCTTATCTGTGGGCGATTTTTTGAACTAGCGGCTTGCCGCCCCACAATGCCCGCGAGCTTACTGCTTCGCGAGTCGCCGCCCCGTCAATTTTCGGCCACCATGCCTCCCGCCTTTTGTCGGAACCTTAACGCCTCTGTAATGTAACCCGTTAGAAATTCTATGGAATCTTTTGTGGCACGACGGTTGCCCCGCAGGCACCATCGGGAACATTCCCGCTGCTTTTGTATTTTACCTTTTACAACCGCGGTCCCCTCGAGCCCGCAAATGGAGGATGGTTATGTCAAACACTTCGCATACTGTTACCCTGGCGTTAACCCTGCTCGTGCTATCGGGCTGCGCCAGCTACGGTGCTTGGACCCCGACGGTTGATCCGTACGGGAACGCCAATGCCAATCGGATCACCGCAGACACAGCGGAATGCCAGCATCTCGCCAAGCAAGCTTCTGGAGGAACCGCTAATGAGACCTTGAAAGGCACCGTCGTCGGTGGCTTGTTCGGCGCGGCCGCTGGCGCTGCGATCGGAGCCGCGGTCGGGAACCCCGCCGGCGGAGCTGCCTTGGGCGCGGCTACCGGAGGCATGGGCGGGGCGGCGCATAGTGGCTACGGCGCCGAAGATCAGTACAAGCGTGCATATACGAACTGCTTGCGCAATAGGGGGCATACCGTCGTTAACTGATCTTATCTAAGCTAGGCTGCCAGGGAAGGCAGCCCTTCAGCGCGAGCAGATCACGTTCCTTTCTACGAAAACGCCACACCGTGCGTTACGCACGACGCGATCCGCGCGCGAAATCCTTGTTCGACTTGTTTTAGAGCCGCCTCCTTTTAGACACGGCATCCGTAGTGCGGCCACGCGCTAACAGACTAGGGCTCTGTCTACTTTATTTTGATGCCGGAATTAATGTTTTTAGCTTCATCAGGTGCTCCTTCGGGTATTGGATTATCAGGTCTTTTTGCCCCGTAACCGTCCGGGTTATGGTTACTTTCCTGGTGGGGAGTGTTTATGTCCTTGTACAAATCCGGCCCATAACGGTCCAAACCCCGCAGGAATCGACAAATAGCCACCCAGGACGTCAGCTCTTTATCGATCCGAGAAAAGATATTAATCATGGCATTTACTCCTATATACAAACTTTCTCTTGATCGCTGTAAGCTATACGTGGTATGGCAAAGTTTGGATGTTCCGCGCCGTAACTCATCTCCAGCACGCCGCCAAAATCCTCCCTCGCTGACACCCAAAAACTTGAACCCGTTTATAGAGACAGACGAAGCCCTCGGCGCCTAACCCACGATGACCGTCGCTTACGTAACGCATAAAGACTGCCTGCTGCACGAGATGGGCGTAGGGCATCCCGAATCGCCAGCGAGGCTCTCCGCCATTCAAGACCGGCTCACCGCCGATGGTCGGTTCGCGCTGGTGTGCCTTGTAGAGGCCCCATTTGCTACCAACGAGCAACTCTCCCGCGTCCACGATCCGGCTTATGTGGAGCGGATCATGCGGATCGCCCCCAAAGAAGGAGTGGTGCGCCTGGACCCGGACACGGTCATGAATCCTCACAGCCTAAACGCCGCATTGCGGGCAGCAGGCGCTCTGGTGCACGCCGTCGACCTGGTAGTGCGAGGAGAAGTGACCACCGCCTTTTGTGCCGTGCGTCCTCCGGGCCACCATGCCGAGCGCTCGCAGGCCATGGGTTTTTGCTTTTTTAATAACGTAGCGGTCGGTGCCGCCCATGCTTTGGCGATGCCGGGGATCTCACGCGTGGTGATCGTGGATTTCGACGTGCATCACGGCAACGGCACCGAAGATATTTTCCGCAATGAACCGCGGGTCTTGTTTTGCTCTTCCTTCCAGCACCCGTTTTACCCGGGAAGCGGTGCCTATACCCACAGCCATCACATCATCAATATGCCGCTGCCCGCCGGTACCACCGGGGTGGAATTCCGGGAGCAGGTTGAAGCGCGTTGGCTGCCGGCATTGGATCGCTTTCGCCCGCAATTTGTGTTTATCTCCGCCGGTTTTGACGCTCACGCCGCAGATCCGCTCGCACAACTGCTTTTCACCGAGGAAGACTACACCTGGATCACGCAGCAGATGGTGGTCATCGCCAAGCAGCACGCTCAAGGACGGCTCGTCTCCACCCTGGAGGGGGGCTACGATCTACCGGCTTTAGGGCACAGTGCAGCGGCGCACATCAAGGCCTTAATGGAATAACGGTAGCCCCGCACCATTGCGACCTTTTCGTTGTCTATGTTCCCGTGCTGTTACACGCATGAAGACTCTGTTTAAATTCATCGTCTGGTCGCTGGGTGTGCTTGCCGTGCTGGTGCTCGCGGCCGTGATCGCACTGCCGCTTTTGATTGACCCCAATAACTACAAAGACCGCATCGTGCAACTCGTAGAAGACCAAACGGGGCGCGACTTGTCCGTGCAGGGTGATATCAAGCTTTCGGTGTTTCCTTGGTTAGGGTTTGATCTGGGTGCTGCTTCCCTGGGCAACGCACCGGGGTTTGGTCCCCAGCCGTTGGCTACCATAAAGCGGCTCAGGATGGGCGTGGCCTTGCTTCCTTTGTTGCGCGAGAAGGTGGAAATGGGGACCGTGATCATCCATGACTTGTCGGTGCATCTGTTCCGCAACCAAAAAGGCGCTTCCAATTGGGCCGATCTGGTTCCTGGAGGCAAGTCCAGGGGGGGAGCGGCCGGTTTGCGGCTCGCGGCGCTGGCCCTTGGCGGCTTGGACATACGTAACGCGAGTGTGGTGTGGGAAGACCAGTTGCAAGGCCAGGTGTATGTGGTTAGGAACCTAAACCTTGAGACCGGTGCGGTGCGTCTCGGCAAACCGCTCGATTTCTCCCTGGCGTTTCAGCTCCAAGACAGCACGGCCGGGATCACCGGCGACATCGCTCTGGATGCTCTCCTGGATTTCCGTCCAGACCATAAGCAGTATCGGTTTCGCCCCTTGGATTTCAATGCCCGGCTGAAAGGGCCGCGCTTCCCGAGCGGGAGTGCGGACATCGATCTGAAAGCAGACATCGCGGCGGACCTGAAGGGGGCGACGGCCCGGGTGTCCGCTCTGTCCCTGCGCATTCTGGGCATCAGGATAACAGGCGAGGGCCAGGCGACGAAGCTCGCGGATGATCCCGAACTACGCGGGTCAATCCGGGTCGCACCTTTCGATCTGCGGCCGCTACTCGCGCAGATCGGTCAAGAGGTTCCGGAGACTGCCGATCCGGAGGTTCTGAAATCTGTAGCGTTGAGTACGTCGTTTATAAGCTCAAAGCGTGGCCTGATCCTCAAGGCCATGGAAGCAAAGCTCGACGACTCCCAGATCATAGGCGACGTGTCGATCACCGACTTCGCTAACCCCGCTGTCGGCTTCAGCCTCGATTTGGATCGGATCAATGCCGACCGCTACTTGCCTCCCCAAGCGCCGAATGCGATCACGCCCGAGACAGTCGCCGTTGGTGTGGCGGCAGAATGGCCGTCGAAAATTCTGAGCGCAATGAAGCTAAAGGGCGATCTGCGCGTCGCGCACCTCACCCTGAATGCTATCCCGCTGACCAAGGTAACGCTCGCGGTCCAGGCGCGCGATGGGCGAATCGCCTTGGATCCCGTCTCCGCCCAACTGTTCGGCGGCCGTTATGAGGGTAACGTGGCCGTGGCCGTGACCGGGACGCAGCCGCTCATTACCGTAGACAGCACCTTAGACGCCGTTCAGCTAGGCCCGCTGTTGGAACACGTGACGGGTGAATCAAAGATCGACGGCCGCACCAGGGCCGAGGCGAAGCTCACCGCGACCGGTGCCAGCGCGCAGGCATTACGGCGCACGCTCACAGGCGATCTGCGCTTCGTGCTTCGCGATGGCGTGATTCGGGGATTCAATATAGCCCGCATCATACGGGAGGTGGAGTCTAGGGGATCAGGACTCCCGCTGCCGCCTAACAGCGCACCCGTGCAGACCGACTTTTCCGAAATGACAGGCACCGCGCACCTGGCCAACGGCTTGGCGAGCAACAAGGACTTGGTGCTTAAGTCACCGCTGCTGCGCGTGGAGGGCATAGGTTACGCGAACCTCGCAACTGAGCAGGTGGACTACAGGATAAATGCCACGCTGGTGGACACCTCAAAAGGCCAAGGCGGCAAAGGGCTGGAAGAGCTGAAGGGGATCCCGATCCCGGTCCGCGTTAGGGGTACCTTCGATAAGCTGAAGTTCACACCGGACATCCAAGGTGTGATCGAAGCACGCGCCAAGAAGGAGCTGGAACGGCAAAAAGACAAAATGCAAGCCAAACTGCAAGAGAAGCTGGGAAAAGAACTGAGCAATAAGTTCGGCGACCTCCTCGGCAGCGAGCCCAAACAGGAGCAGCAGCCGCTCCCACGGCAAAACAGGCCCGGCGCGGACCAGGGGCAAAACCCCGTCGAAGATGCGTTAAAAGACCGGTTGAAGCGTGTGTTGCCGTTCTGAAGCCTCGCGGATCGAGCTCAGCGCTGAGCTCACGCCCGCGTTTTGGGTACCGCCCATAATCGGTCCGTGGATCCTCAAACACAACTTGCGCGCCGCTGCGCTGGAGAGCTGTGAGCAACTCGAACGACTGGCCGGACGCCGAAAGCTTTCGCCGTAAGCTGTTGCGTTGGTACCGGAGGCACGGTCGCCGCGACTTGCCGTGGAAACGCGCGCCGACGCCCTACAGGGT
>JBOIEE010000328.1:0-18225 GCA_050740975.1 Gammaproteobacteria bacterium
CGTGAAAGCGCTGGTGCATATTACGAGTGACGGGTTTTTGAATTTGACACGCGTGCTATCCCGGGTTGGTTATATGCTCGATCAGCTCCCCGACCCGCACCCAATTTTCTCGCTTATTCAGGAACACGGAAGAGTAAGCGATGAGGAGATGTTTTTCGTCTACAACATGGGGATCGGCTTTTGCGTTGTGGTCGCCCCAGCGGATGTCGCGCGTGTTTTGACCGCAGTCACATCCCAGGGCAAAAAAGCGCAGGTGATCGGGCAGGTTATCGATGACCCGGAGGAGCGCGTGTTTATCCCACAGCGCAAGCTATACGGCAAAGGAAAGCGGTTCTACACGATGAAACAGCTTCCTTCGGAGTTTAGGTCCGCTTCTTAGATGGATGGTGCAGGGCCGGATACGACTCAGCGCCAGGAGCCCGCGATACCCTTCGCTCGATTTCCGCTTTACTTTCGTCTCCCGCGTCGTTTAGATTCTACGGCGCTTGCCTTGTAAAGCCGCGTAGGTTCACCAACGGGTGGGCGGCAAGCAGATAAGCCGTGGAGTAACCTCCCATCCAGCAGTGAACGACAAACCCCGTGCTATCGCCCTGGTATCGGGCGGTCTAGATTCTGCAACCTGCCTGGCTTTAGCCAAACATCAAGGATTCGATTGCTACGCCCTGAGCTTCAGTTACGGCCAACGCCACGGCGTTGAGCTGGAAGCCGCCCGTCGCGTCACGGCCGCCATCGGGGCATGCCGGCATAAGATCATTTCCATCGACTTGCGCCAGTTTGGCGGCTCGGCCTTGACCGACGACGCGATACAGATCCCTTTGACTCCTTCGGAGAACATTCCGGTGACCTATGTCCCGGCTCGCAACACGATCTTTCTTTCCTACGCCCTAGCCTGGGCGGAGGTCACCGAGTGCTACGATATCTTCATCGGGGTGAACGCGGTTGACTACTCTGGCTATCCGGATTGTCGCCCGGAGTATATTCAAGCCTATCAAGCCATGGCCAGGCTAGCCACCAAAGCCGGTGTGGAAGGAAGGCCGGTATGCATTCACACCCCGCTTATTCACCTGACAAAAGCGGAAATTGTTAAAAAAGGCGTCGAGCTGGGTGTTGACTACGGGCTGACCGTGTCCTGTTACCAGGCCGACACCGAGGGCCGTGCCTGCGGCGTTTGCGAGGCTTGTCGGCTTCGCGCCGAGGGGTTTAAAGCGGCGGGGGTAGCGGACCCAACGATTTACTTCAGCAGTTGCTGAATTTCGAAACGGCCACATGCGCGTGGCAAACGATCTAAAATAGACTGAGGAAGTATTACGTGAGTACGTCCAGCGTCGCAACCAGCTCAAAATAATGGAATTGTTCGGTACTATCGAGTACCACGAGGATTATGACTACAAAAAACAGTGCAAGCGCAAATGAAGGCCATTGTTGCCTACTGTCGGTCGACAAAAAGACCCCCAGATTTCGTAGCCCGTATGCAGCGCAGCGGAATATGGGAAAGGCATACCCCACGCACCTATTTTTTGGTTCCCCGGATTCCACTCCGTTCCATCTAGGCTACGATTTCTGCATCCAGCTACAAGATGTCTAGGCTACGCTCGCTACGCTTTCATCCGGGCTACGCCCGCTTTGAGATTTTTAGTCAACACGTGCCGATAGTTTTGGCTAACGTGCATCAGAAGATTTAGACGCGCTTCGGCAGCCTCTACCCCCGTCCTTGCTAACGAGAGGCTAGCTTCGACCTTTAGGGCCAAGGCAGTTCGTAGCCTGGGTTGACCGTAGCGAAACCCGGGGAAGCAATCAATTTTGTTAATTATCCTCGGGTTACGCTACCTATACTTTTAGCAAACATATATCCCATCAATATGGCATATCGGATCCTTCGTACCCTCATCAAACACGAGAAACTGAAGCAAACCAACGTGAGTCAATTTGATGTTCTTAAAAGAGGGACAATCTTCGCGACCAGGGAAAGGCCTTATTTCGCTACCCACAATCTCGCCACAGGGCATTTTATCGCGGCCGTCTAAACCGATGATTCGTGCCTGTCCCTTTAAATTCACGAGCATAAATCCGGAGTACTTTCCTCTCTTAAGGAATTCTAAGAATTTCCCTTCGATGGGCACTGGATTATTGCTTTCCTGGACTATCACATGCTTTTTCGGTTCTTTTTCCCCGCCCCACAGAGTAGGTTGAGCTAGAGTAGGTTGAGCTAGAGTAGGTTGAGATTGGAACTGGATTAAAGCAATTACGAATGCAATAGCGAGAATCCCTGCAGCAACACACAAAGCAACGAATAGATATCTCGATATGCTTATGTTTTGATGGTTGTTCATATGTCAGACCTCTCGTACCTTTTTGAAAGCATGATTTTTATGGTTAAGCGTTGACTAGAATGCACCCTTAAAATGGCCTATGGCAACGTCTATGCGTGTCATTTCGTTCAAAATGCCAATGTTAGCTGCGCGAAGAACGACGTCTCAGGAATAAACTCAGGATTCTTTCGTTGGAACGTTCTGAATCCTAAGTCTTGGTAGTTAAATTCCTGGTCAAATAAGTTCCGTACTCCCAACGAAAAAATACCATAGCGGTTCGGCAAGCGAAAGCCTGCGGCGGCATCCACTAAGAAGAAATCGTCGGTGCCGGATCTCCCCGTGGGAAAATCGACCGTTTGATTTACATAGGTTGTTCTCCACTGAGTGAAAAACCCTGACGGATGAAAATACCGAAGTTCGACAGGAGCGTTATGGGTTACTGTACTTGGAGCAGCAGAATCTGGATCTTGGACGTCAAATTTCTCTAGTTGGTAATCCGCACTAACGCTAACACTCGATACGGGAGTCCAGTACATATAAGCCCGATATAACTGTTCCTCGCGGTCTTCCTTACGACTGCGCACCACGCTGGGCAATTCCAGGTCTCTTTTGGAAGCCTCCAATCCAAAATAAACATCCCAGGGCATTTTTTGCTCCAAAGCGATTCCATATCGTTTTGATTCTGTAGCATTATTGTCATCGAAAAACTGGTTAAAACCTGCGACTTGTGTCGGTTCAATTGTCTGGTCGTTAAAAAGAGAACGTTTTAAGATCCGGAAGGCGGCTGCACGCAGCGTTGTGCTCGGAGTTATATTCCAAATGACCCCAAACTTGGGATTTATTCTGTTAAATTCTCCTATAAATTCATCGTCCAAAAAATCCAGGCTTGCACCAACAGTCCAAATTACATCGGATGGATACCGCAAATGATTATAAATGTGCACAGTACCGTGTTGTACCTGGGATTCCAACGCACCGAAGATTTGGGGCGCATCGATAGCTTGGTCCACATCGTAATAGCCCCCTCCGATAATAAGGTTCCAATCTGTCGCCCGGAATAGGTGCTGCCCTTCAGCTATATAGCCTTTACTTTCAAATGCAGTTGTACCTATAGTCTCGTTCGTGTTTTCGTCTAATAGCGTAAACCTTTGATCTTCTTTTTCATCCTGATAAGTTACTGAAACTATAAAATCTGTACGCGGAGTGAGCGAATAGTGGCCACCAAAACGGATTGTGTCGGCACGTACATCTCTTCTAAAGTTGTGGTCAAAATCGTCTAATCTGAAATTAAAGTTAAGATCACCGTGTTCTATCTCTTTTCGTCTATATTCAGTCTGAAGGCTAAGCGCCGGAGATAAGCTACTCTGGACAAAAGCGGTGTAAATATTCTCAGATAGATCGTTATTATCTCGAAATCCGTCAGTTTCATGATGAAACTGTCCCACACTGTATGAAAGTTTGTCCCATACACCTGACTGCGTGACCTCATAACCCAAAGTATCGTTGTCACCAACGACGCCCGAAGCCTGAAGCGCCAAGCGATTGCGAGTAAATAGAGGACTGAACTCATTAAACGAAGGACTTGAGGGGCCGCCGCCCTCTACTATCAGTAAATTGCTTTCCCCTAAATTGGGCTGTACCGGCGTGATGTTAAGAGGCTGTAGCAATTGTGATTGCAGCAGCTCACTCACCCGCGCGATCTCGTGCCGTGGCAAGGCCGCATAGTTGTCGGCAAGAAGCCTATGCGCCGAATAGTTGCTGGGGTCGGTGTTGATCGATTTCCAACCTTCCACTAGACCCAGTTGTTGAAACCCAAGATCGTTGTAAATGCGCCCAAGGCTTGCGCTGCGCGCCGCGAGGTCTTCATCGAGCAAAAGTTTGGAGCGATACACCAACCGATTGTCGTTCAACTCAATAGCCTTTTGCAGGTCATGCAGCGCCTCCACCGGCCGGTTGGTAGTCTGCTTGTGGATGGCATCGTAAAACCAAGGCGTGGGGTCCTTGGGATCGAGCTGTTTGGCGATGTCAAATTCAGCACTAGCCAGCCCCCCGCGCTTCTCCTCGAAATAAGCCTTGCCGAGATAACTACGAACCAGCGAGTTGTTTGGATCGAGGCTCGCCGCGATCTCCATCTCTCGGGTGCCTTCTTTAAGAGCACCCTCTCGGATTTTTGCCAGGCCTAATCCCAAACGCGACAGGGGAGACGCGGGGTCAAGCGCTATGGCCTTCTGAAAGGTCGCCTGGGCCCGGTCGATGTCGATTTTAGTCAGATAGGCAAAACCCAAAACGGCCTGGGTCCGCGCCAGGTCGGGATCGAGGGCGACCGCTGTCTTCGCGGCATGGACGGCGCGGTCCAAATCGCCGCGGGAAAGCCGAAGCTCGGCGAGTCTGGCGTAGGCCAAAGCATCGGTCGGTGCGAGCGCGATCGCGCGTTCGATGTTCTTTAGGGCGTTTTCGAGATCAAACTTTGCTTGATAGGCATAGGAAAGAGCGACCTTGGGGATGGGGGACTGGGGGTCGAGCTCTTCGGCCTTGCGGGCGAGGTATAGGGCCCGTTCCGATTCGTTCTGTACCATCAGGATCACCGACTGCAAGGCGTAGGCGGTGGCATTTTTCGGGTCAAGCTTCAGCGCCTGATCAAGATCCGCACGGGCCTCGTCCACCCGCCCCACGTTGAGCAGCAGTCCGGCCCTTAAGGTGTAGTAGCTCGCACCCCGCGCCGCATCCGGCACTTTGTCCAGGCTCGCAAACGCGCTCGAAAGATCATCGTGGCGATAAAACTTCAGCGCCTCTCTTGTTCCCTGCGCCCCCGGCCCCGAAGGATAGCTGCTGAGCCGATAGTCGATGAGCGGCGGATAATACAAGGCCCATTGCACCGCTTCTCTGGGCCTGACCACCACCCGGCGCTGGGGAGCACGGCCGGCTTGGGCGGCGGCCGCTTCGCCACCTGAAAGCCACAAGCTCCCTTGCGCATTGGCAAAGCGCACCCGGCCTTCGAACACCCAAAGCGCGGTCTCATGCTCAGTAACCCTTAGCATAAACTCCGTGCCTTCCAGTCCCGCAGCCACAAACGGGGTGTTGATCCGCAATTGGGCGGGGGTGCGGCTTAAGAAATGAATAGCCCCTTTTAGTAGATCGAGCAACGAGGGCTCGGCAGGCTTCACCTGGGTGAAGGTAAGCGCCGTCCCCTCATCCAAGCGCAGAACGGTTTGATTCGCCAGCAGCACCGCCGCGCGGCTGCGGCTCTCGATGCGCACCCGGTCACCCGGACAAAACGTCTGCTCAAGGCGCGCCGGCACCCAGCGCGGCTCACCAATGCGACTCACTTCCACCCGCCCCTCAATCGAGACTATTTTCGCCGCCCACGGTTCACAGGGCGCGGCCGCTTGAGTCTCGCGCGCGGAACAGACGAGCACTGCGCTGAGAACGGCGCAACGATAAAGCTTATACTTCGTGGAGCCCCGGTTAGCCTTAGTTGTTCCCACTGGGATCCTCCCTAGAACAACTAGCATACCCCGTTTGCGGGCTGTGGCAAAATACTTCCCCTTGCGTTTGCCTAACCCCAAATATCGCCACCAGACCAAAAGCCTGTTGCCATGTGCGTCTTTGCCGGAACCAGCGGCTTTAGTTACCCCGAATGGAGGGGCATTTTTTACCCGCCCGAGATCCGCCCCGGAGAGATGTTGGCTTTCTATGCCCAAAAACTCCCCGCGGTTGAGATCAACAACACCTTCTACCGGCTTCCTAAACCGGAGGTCTTGCAAAGCTGGTCCGCCCAGGTGCCGGAAGACTTTCGCTTCGTGCTGAAAGCGCCCCGCCGAATTACCCACATTAAGCGCTTGAAAGACGCTGAGGAAGAAGTCCGCTATTTTTTGAAAACCGCGAAGGTCTTGACCGATCGGCTGGGGTGCGTGCTGTACCAGCTCCCTCCGTTTCTGCGCAAAGACAGGGCGCGGCTGCACGCGTTTATCGAACTTTTGCCGCAAACGCCCAAGACTGCATTCGAGTTCCGCCACCCTTCTTGGTCAGACAGCGAGGTGCTGGAATTACTCGCGGAGAGAAATTTTGCCTGGTGTGTATCGGATCCGGAGTCCCAAACCGCGATCCAAGAACTTAGCAACGGGAGCTGGGGATACCTGCGCTTGCGCCAGGATCACTACACGGAGGACGGATTGAAAAGCTGGGCCAAGACGGTGCGCGACCAACGCTGGGAGACGGCCTACGTTTTTTTCAAGCACGAGACCGACGGCCCGAGATTGGCGGAACGATTCCTTAAGCTCGTTGAGCACCGTTAAATACCGTTCTCTTGGTCTTTTGTCAGCGCCTTGTAGCGCGCCAGATGGCGTATAGCGGCGGCCCGCTCGCTTGAGCGCTCGTAGAGGTGGGCGAGGTTATAGTGGGCGTCGGCAAAGCCGGGGTCCACTTCGATGGCCCGCCTATAAGCTTGGGCCGCTTCATCCACGCGGCACAGATCCTCGAGCGCGATGCCGAGGTTAAAAGCGGCCGTGGCGTCTTCCGGCTGCGCTTTCATGGCTAGCCTATAGTGCAACTCGGCTTCCTGAATCAAGCCCTGCTCATGCAGTAAACGCCCGAGGTTAATATGCGCATCCGCCTTGCCTGGTTGTAGCGCGATCGCCTGCCGGTAGGCGGCTTCTGCTTCGGCAACCGCCGATACCGATTCGAGATCCAGCCCCAGGCGATACCAATCGGTGCTGTTCATGTCCCCGTCGTGACGGGCGCTGTCGGCAAGACGGCGCACGATCGCGGCAGCCTGGTCGGCCATGGCTTCGGTGGTAAAGTCGAACGCGAATTGACCGGATTCCGGATGCCAAGACCGGCGGCTGTCGCGCACCACGACTTCATCGCCTAAAACCGCAATGCGTACCGCGGATAAGGCCCGGCCGCGGGGAAGTCTTTGTTTTAAGGCGCTGAGCGCGCGCAACACCTTGCGCGGAGGAAGGCTGGCGTCCAACAGCTCTTTCGCCGCGCGCAAGACGACCACGTCATGGAAGGAATAGCGATATTCTCCGCGCGCGCCGCGCGCCGCTGTAAGAAACCCCTGGCGCGCAAACGCACGGACCTTCTGCTCTGAGATCCCTAACAAGCGGGCTACGTCTTTAGTCGCGAAGCCGCTCATCGCTGCCGAAACCAACGCGAGCTATTTGGTGTTTGCCGTGCGCTTGGCCCCAAGGGCCGTCTTTGGCGTCGCCCGCTTTGCCGGCTTGCGCTTCGGTGCCGCACCACCGCTTGCCGCGATGCTGGCTTTAAGCGCTTCCATGAGGTCGATGATCTTGTGCTGAGGCTCGTCGGCTGGCGTTACCGTAATGTCTTCGCCATCCACCTTGCGCTGGATCAGTTCCAAGATCCGCTCGCGCACGCTATCTTTGTATTTTTCGGGTTGGAACATATCCGATGCTGCCTGCTCAATGAGCTGCACCGCAAGCCGCAACTCTTCTTCCTTGACTTCCACCTCGCCCACCGGCACTTCGGAAAAAGGTCTGATCTCCTCGGCGTAATGCAACTGTTCCATGAGCAAGCCGTCTTCGGCGGCGCGCACCAAAACCAAATATTCCTTACCCCGTGCGGCGTACTTGGCAAGCGCCGCCCGATCCGTTTTTCGCAGCGCTTGGGCAAGCAGCCGATACGCGCGCGCCCCGCCCTTGTCCGGGCCAAGGAAATAGGTCTTGTCCACAAACAAGCGGTCTACCTGTTCCGCCCGGACGAATTCTTTAATCTCAATGACATTGCTGGCCTTCTCTTCTAAGGCCTTGAGCTCCTCCAAGGAAAAAAGTACATACTGATCTTTAGCGAACTCATAGCCCTTCACGATTTCCTCTTTGGCTACCGGCGCACCGTCTTTGGCACAGATCATCTGTTGTTTGAGGCGAGAACCGTCCTTGGCGTGGATCTGGTGGAAATGGATGGTGACCGACGAATCGGCGGATGAGAATAGCTTGACCGGTATAGAGACCAGCCCGAACGAAACGGTTGCTGAGGCCAACGCCCGCATTGCCATATCGCGCATGATATAAGGCCGGGGCTAAAATTTCCACTTTTAAGCCAGCCATTGCCCGTCGGGGCGCTAAGCGTCATACAGCGGGCCGGGTATTGATAGAAGAAGAAACCCCGGCAACTCATTCGGTGAGTTGCCGGGGCGAGATCAGACTGAGCTTAGCCGTCCTGGTCTAAGCGTGTTAGGGCAATGAGAAAGTGCTCAACACGCCACCGAGTCGAGTATAGGTGTCCAATCCTTTATAGGCGCCAACGGCGCCTAAGCCATCGGTGTCATTGATCAAGCCGGCCGCCATGCCGATGCCAGCCCAACCGCCGACGCCGGAAAGCACACCGACATATTGCTTGCCCTTATGGGACCAGGTATTCACGTTGCCGATGATGCCGGACGGGGTCTTGAACTGCCACAGCAGCTTGCCCGTCTTGGCATCTATCGCCTTCATGTAACCCTCCAGAGTACCGTAGAAGACCACATCGCCTTTGGTGGCCACGGCGCCACTCCAGACCGAAAAACGCTCGGAAATGGACCATTTGATCTTGCCTTCGCTGGCATCCCAGGCGATGAAGTTGCCAAGGTGAGTGGTCCCATCGCCCACCGCCTTGCCCGCCGGGTACATGTTGAGCACCGCGTTTACATACGGTTGACCCGCCGTGTATTCGCCCCCGCTCACCGGTTCATAGCTCATGCACAGATGATTAGTCGGCACGTAAAACAAACCGGTACGAGGGGAGTAGGCCGCTGGCTGCTGGTCCTTGGTCCCGAGGGCGGCCGGGCAGATGTTTTCGGTATTGACGTCCTCACCGCCTTGGTGGGTGCTGTATTTCGCAACCACCTGCGGGCGGCCCGTCTTCATGTCCACGTGCGTGGCCCAGTTGACCGTAGGATCATATTTTTCGGCAACCAAGAGCTCGCCATTCACGCGGTCCAACGTATAGCCAAAGCCGTTGCGGTCAAAGTGTACCAAGGCCTTGCGATCCTGGCCCTTGACCTTCATGTCCACCAGGATCATCTCGTTGACGCCGTCGAAATCCCACTCGTCATGCGGGGTCATCTGGTAGACCCACTTAGCCATGCCGGTATCGGCATCACGAGCGAAGATGGTCATGGACCACTTGTTGTCGCCGGGACGCACCACCGGGTTCCAGGTACTCGGATTGCCGGAGCCATAATAGACCAGATTGAGCTCCTTATCGTACGCGAACCAACCCCAGGTAGTACCGCCGCCGACCTTCCATTGTTCGCCTTCCCAGGTCTTGAGGCTGGAGTCTTTTCCCACCGGCTGCAACAACGCCGTGGTCTTTTCGGGGTCAAGCAGCATTTCCTCGTCCGGCCCCGTGCTATACGCTTTCCAAGCGAGCTTGCCGTCGCTCAAGTTGTACGCCGCAAGCCAGCCGCGCACCCCAAACTCCCCACCGCTGATCCCGGTAAATACCTTGTCCTTGATCACGTGCGGCGCGTTGGTGTTGGTCTCGCCTTTCTTGGGATCGCCGTTCTTGACCGACCAGACCTTCTCCCCGGTCTTAGCATTCAAAGCGACCAAGGTGGTATCGGCTTGTTGCAGTAGGATCTTGCCGTCACCATACGCCAGACCACGGTTCACGGTGTCGCAACACATCACCGGCACGGTCTCATCTTGGTTTTGCACCGGCACGTACTCCCAAACTACCTCCAGGGTGTCCAGGTTAATCGCGTAGACATTGTTCGGAAACGGCGCATTCACGTAAAGCGTGTCATGCGCCAGGCCCGTTACGCTTCCGGGCAGGACCAAAGGGCCCCCTTCGTGTCCACGCAGCACACCGGTAGAAAACGTCCAAGCCGCCTGCAGCTTGTGCGCGTTCTGGATGTTAATCTGGTCCAGCTCGGAATACCGCCAAGCCGAAAAGTTTCCATTCGGCATGACCCAATAGCTCGGGTCTTGTTGCAGCTTGAGCAACTCGTCATTGGCCCACGCCATAGGCGCCAAGGCCAACGACATCGCTATTGTTAGCCATCGTTTGAACGATGTTCGTCTCATGACCTCCTCCTCTTTTTTAAACAAACAAGGTAGATCTCTTTTTCGGGTTTTTGCAACTCCCGACAACCCGAGATCATCCAGGGATGTCGGAAGCATTTATTTTGGCACCACACATACCGCTGCCTGTCAACAGCACTATCCCGGCTAAAAAAGACTGCGCTTAAAGCCCAGTAAGGCTGTCACACCGGGGGCGATCGGGCACACCGACCGAGATCATAACTCATTCACAGGAATCATCAACTTAAGCGCACCCGTTCGGTATTACGACGCGCCCCCTGGGAGCCACACAACTGATTGGAAACCAAGAAAAAGTCGCGTTTTGGAAAAGCACTTCGCCCGGTGACGTTCTCGATCATCTCTCACCCTCAGTCATAAAAAATCACCGAGGCTTGGCTGCGACGGGTGGTGGGCGCAAAAAGCACCGCTTCTGCGCTTCTTTCTCAGCCTGCTCCAACTGTTTTATGTCTTTTCTTCCCGTTGGCGATTCTCGGAACAAGCCACCTTTCTCCCCGGGCATGGCCTTGAAGGAGCGGAACGTGCTGGCTTCCAACCACTGTTCGTACGGTAAGAAGGAAGCGATGGTATCGATCGCGCAACTGCACGCGTACAAGTTATCGACGGTTTGGCCGCCGTGCTGTTTCATGCACGTCAGTACCTGGTCTACCCTGTCTAGGGTCGGAAAATCGTTTGCGTAGCCAGGCCATGGAACGAGGGTCAGCATTAGCGGCCAAATACGGCTATAGGGTGTGCGGGGAGCGGAATTCTTATCCATCATCGGCAATTATCAGTATCGAAACGGCACCGTCAACTGTGTCCGCCAGCGACCGCCGAGAGCGCCGGTCACGCTCGGCGGTGTCAACAAAGGAGGCTAGCGGGCCACCCCAGGGGCGATACCGCGTTGCCTGAGAACAGCGAGCAACTGTCGTACACAGTCTTCCACGGGATGCCTGTCCGTATCGATAACGATCTCGGGGGCATCCGGCTCTTCGTAGGGCGCTGAGATCCCCGTGAACTCTTTGATTTCGCCTGCTCGCGCGCGCTTGTATAAGCCCTTTACATCACGCCCCTCGCATACCCCTAACGAACACCGGCAGTAGACTTCCAGAAAATCTCCTTCCGCCACGAGCGAGCGCGCGCGCTGGCGATCGCTGCGGTAGGGGGAGATAAAAGCCGTGAGCGCGATAACGCCTGCTTCAATAAATAGCTTGGCTACCTCACCGATACGGCGGATATTTTCCTCCCGGTCCTGGGGCGAGAATCCGAGGTCTCCGCACAATCCATGGCGGATATTGTCGCCATCGCACACATAGGTATTACACCCGAGCTCAAACAGGCGCGCTTCAAGGGCGTGCGCCAGTGTCGACTTGCCTGAGCCAGAAAGACCCGTGAACCAAATGATAGCGGCTTTGTGACCGTTCCTCTGTTCCTTAACCCGGCGATTAACGGTTGCCTGATGCCAAACGGTATTACTGCTCTTTCCGAATTTTTGAGTGGTACTGTCGTTCATATACACCTCAATTAGGGGTTACCGAAAAAAGTTACTATCATATTATCTTGCCATTAAGTCGCGGCTAAGACTAATCATCGGGCCGCGGCTTTTTTCACTAATATGCTTCGAGGGAGGAGATCGGTGGCGTCCGATCGAGCAATTCTGGTTACAGGGGGCGCGGGCTACATCGGTAGCCATGTGGTGCGGCAACTGGGCGAGCTCGGTCGCTCCGTGGTTGTGCTGGATAATCTAAGCACGGGCTTTAAAGAGGCCGTGTTGGCCGGGGAGCGCGTAGTTGGTGATAGCGGAGACAGAGCGCTCGTTGCGGCGCTGCTGAAAAGAAACCGCATCCAAGCGGTAATGCATTTCGCCGCCCACACGGTGGTGCCGGAATCCGTGGCCAACCCATTAAAGTACTATAGCAATAACACGTGCAACACGCGCACCTTATTAGAGTGTTGTAGCGCGGCGGGGGTAAAACACTTTATCTTTTCTTCCACCGCTGCTGTTTACGGCGTTCCCACGGAGCAGTTGATAAGCGAAGAGAGCGAAACCCGGCCGATTAATCCTTACGGCCGCTCAAAGCTGATGAGCGAGCAGATGCTCCGTGATTTGGCACACATCAGCCCGCTCAAGTACGTGATCTTGCGCTACTTTAATGTTGCCGGTTGCGATCCCATGTGCCGCATCGGCCAGTCCACACCCAATGCCACACTGCTGATCAAAGTCGCCTGCGAAACCGCCGTCGGCCGCCGGCAAGCCGTATCCATCTTCGGTACCGATTACCCGACCCCGGACGGCACGGGAGTGCGCGATTACATCCATGTCGAGGACCTCGCCGAAGCGCATATCAAGGCGCTCGATTACCTGGAAGCCGGGGGTGATTCGACGATCTTGAACTGCGGCTATGGACATGGCTATAGCGTGCGTGAAGTGCTCGAAACCGTGGAGCGGGTGCACGGCCACCCGCTAACCATTCGCGAGGAGCCGAGGAGACCGGGGGATCCGCCGACACTCGTGGCCGCGGCGGAGCGAATCATGAAAGTCCTCGGCTGGGTCCCTAAGTATGATGACCTGGATGCCATCGTGCATTCTTCTTTGGCTTGGGAGAAACAGCGACGTTACTAGCCACAAAATAATCGAAGCTGGTCCCCGCGGACACCGGCAGCAACACGTGCTGGTTACGAATCAGCTACGTTGCAAGCTGGTCCCACTACCGGTGAGGAATAGAAATGCTTTGTAACTAGTTGATTTGGCGGAGGAGGTGGGATTCGAACCCACGTGGGGCGGTGTGCCCCCAACCGATTTCGAGTCGCTTAGGGAGCGGTCTCTACGCTTTCCACAGATGTTCATAGCTTATCAGATCTATATGATATTTAGGTCGTAAGTGGCAATTGCGCTGTTCACATTGTTTCACATATATTCACCGTACCGCAAACCTCCATGCACTACGGCATGCACTACGGATAAAGGATTAACGTGGCCTTTACCGACCGAACGATTAAAGCGCTGACACCAAAAACTCAGCCATACCGAGTGTTTGAGCGCGCGAGCGACAAAGGTTTCTGCGTGCAAGTCACGCGGACCGGAACGAAGACCTTCGAGCAGCAATATACCCTACACGGCCAGCGTCGGTTCATGCGGCTTGGGACCTATCCGGACACGTCGCTAGCCGAAGCCCGCCAGCGCGCTAGGAAGGCCAGAAGTCTTATAGACAAAGGAGTCGATCCGAAGGAAGCCGCGGCTCGCACTCGGAGGGAAGAAAGGATCAAGGGGTCTGTCAATCAGCTCCTCGACGGCTACTTGGCCCAGATGGCATCCGATGGCAAGCGCTCTGTTAAAGAGGTTGCCCGCTCGCTGCAGAATGATGTGCGCCCGCTAATCGGGCGCTTACCTGCACGAGATATCACTCCAGCCCATATCCGCGACATTCTCTTCCAGCTCATCCGGCGCGGGGCCTCAGTCCAAGCCAATCGGCTTCGCTCCTATCTCCGCACCGCGTTCCAATGGGGCGTATATCACGACAACAATCCCCGGAGCGTCGGGGCAGAAGTTTTATTCCATCTCGATCGCAATCCCGTTGATTCCGTACCAAAGGATGGCAGCGTCGAATCCGTGGGCGACCGAGCGCTCTCATGGGAAGAAATTGCCCAAGTTTGGAACGACGAACACTTACCACTGATCCACCGTCTCGCTGTGCGACTCATATTAGCAACGGGTGGCCAACGGCCAGGTGAGGTAACCGAAGCACGCTTCGCGGAATTCGACCTGGGCGCTAGAGTTTGGACCTTGCCACCCGAGAGAACGAAAAACAAGCGTTACCATCTCGTGCCTTTGACCGACCTTGCCACTGGGATTATAGACAAGCTTGCTATCATCAACGGATTGATAGGGCCTTTCCTGTTTCCTGCCCGCGGCCAGCCGCCACGGCCTCAGAACAAAAGCACTCTGCCTCATGCGGTTAAAATGTATTGCAGGGAATCGGAGATGAAGGAATGGACGCCAAAGGACCTTCGACGAACAGTCAAAACCCGTATGGGGGAGATTGAAATCTCCAAGCCTGTGCGCGACCGGATCCAGAATCATGCTCTCACTGACGTCTCAGCCAAACATTATGACCGTTACGATTACCTGCCGGAGAAGCGGGAGGCATTGCTAGCTTGGTGCAGTCACCTTAGCCGAATTACGAGGTGAATGAGACTTACGACGGGCGAGGATCCTCGGTGGCACGTACCCGATCGCCGACTTGTACCATCGCGCTCTCGAGCACGCGGGCGGTAATGCCACCATGGCCACGCATCGCGTTGTAGCCGCCTGGCCCCAAGGCTTCTTCCATGCGCGAGCAGGGATGGCACAAACCGGTCCCTTCGAGCAGTGCCGCACCGATCCGGAAACGCCGATCGTGCAAGGCGAGGAGATTGATGCCTGAGACGGCGAGGTTACGACGCAGCAGTGCGGGCGAGACGGTTTCGAGTCCGCACAGGGCGGCGACCACGGCCAGGTGTTCGAATTGAATCAGCGTCACCTGGCGCTTCCCGCCCATCCGTGCGGCGCGATGATCCCCCACAAGCCCAAGGTCTAGGCAAGCTCGGCGCGAGCCACGCTCTCGATCCGTCGCCGTGCGGGGCGCAGCCCGATCCATTCCAGGCGCCCTGCCTGCGCAAAGCTCGCCCCTAGATCGGCCAGCGTCTGGTCTGCCTTGAGCATGGGATGATCAATCGGAAAGGCGTTTCCCCGCATCAGCCGAGGGCTTACCGCCGGAGGGAAATGTCAGGGCATGCGCAGGTTCACTAGAGGATGAGTGTCGTGCTCGGTCGCCCCGCCATTGAGGATCACATAGGGAAGTCCACGCTGGGCCGCGAGCAAAGGGATCGAAGCGGCCGGATACACGGAAAGCGTCGAGCGGAACGCGATGACGAGATCGCACTTTTCGTCGCGTGAATCGCTTCGTCCAGATCGTGCTTGCGCAGGCTTACTCCGCCGCTGCGAAAATAGACCCCAATACTTCCTTTACCATCTCAATCGGGGATCGTCTTTGTAACGATGGCTTGTACGATTCGCCCTCGGCAAGAAGAGAACCGTTTCTCGGATCTCTTACCTCAATGTTGAGCCTCAGCATGTACATGGTGACATCCCACATCCAATGATCCCGATACATAAGTACAGCATCAACATCGTGAGGCTGCTCTTCTTCCAATCCTGTTTTCGCCTTATAGCCCAGCGCGTTGAGTTCATCCGCGATCACGCTATTGATCCCGCGCTCGTCTGCGCCAAGTTTGATGACATAGACCGTTCTTATCTTGCTCAAGTCAACGCCGGGAGAACGAGTGGACGACGTGGTGGCGCAGCCAGATAGAACTATAACCACTACAATAAATACAGTTCTAGCGCTTGCAAAATATTTTCTCATGCCGTAGTGGTCACAACTTACTGTAAATCATGATCCGTCGCAGCACGACGCAGCGCGTTAGCCACTTTGCCCGCCCTTGCCGGACTAAATCTCAGTGGCCCCACCTTGTCCGCAGCGCACAACAATCGGGCCCAGTCGCTTACCTACCCCTGAGTCTGCCGGCCCCAGGAACACATGTGCTGTGGGTGCTGCCTAGCAACCTTTGCCCTCACGGTCTGACATGGTCTGTACTCCTTTGAATTATTCATTGGCAGTTCATCCATAAAACTGTTCTGAGCCGTAATTGTAACGGTACCCCATTTCCCAATCGCAACCAAATCTCCCCGAACACTCTTACCACTAGACCGTTCACGATCTCAGCGCCATTGGCTAGGAGCGAACTTACAAGACTTTCCCGCAAAAAATTTGCGGGCATATAGAGAGTAAAAAAAATGACGAAACCAATAGCGAAAGACAGCTTTTCGCGCTCGTCCTCTAGCTTTGCATCAATAAAAGATACCAACCGAAGAGCCCAAACAACACAAAACGAACATAGCACAAACGACCAACCAGCATAGTAAAATCCCCTTGAAGAATAGCCGATCTCGTAGGTCAGCCAAAAGCCGGCAACCCCAAAGATCGCACCCATTAAGCCAATGAATAGCGGTTTCGACATGGTCCTAGAAGACAAAAGAATCGAGCGTCGGGCACCTAAGAATAGAGGTCACAAGTCAAACCCAGTACGCTAGCTAGCGACTCAGCGCATTAGCCACCCCGCCGTCGTTGCGGAATTGCTTACCGAAGTCGCTAACGCACTCGCCCATGACCCCAGCGATGACGGATTCGGTAGGCCAAATGTACGTCCGTTCCGTACATCGCGCTTTGTATTCGAACGTCTCTGGCGGATCGCCATTCTGGACGGACGAGACCTGCAACGAGATAGCCAAATCTCCGATGACGTCCCAATACAGCGGCGTGGTATCGGTATGTACCTTGAACTCCGACATCGTAGCGGCGATTCGCACGCCACTGGGCGCGTCGCTCACCGTGTGACCCGCCGATTCGAGTTCGGAGACGATCACGTTGCCAAGCAAATGGGCTGGGCTCTGTGCAAAGCGTACATCTCCCATGGGCACCCCGAACGCGGCTTCGCGTGAACCACCGGAGGCATCGCTCCTTTTATCAACGACGGGAAGCACCTGAACGGTTTTCGGCGGGATAGCAGATAGCGCACTACTTTCCGCAACAGGCATATATTCTGGCAATCGAACCGTCACCGGGGGCATATGGGTCGCACATCCTGATGTTGATACAGCGAATGCGACAAAGGAGAGCAGGGCTGCTTTACTCGTCTTGTTTATCCACCGATCCTTTGCTCGCGCAGCAAAACTTACATGCAGGCTCGGCCATAGGCTCAGCAGCGCAACCGCTTTTCGCGCTATCCGCTGCCACGTAAAGGCTCTTAGTGCTAGTACGAATGTCATGCGATAAGTGACACGTGAAAGTACTTATGGTTGGTACGCGCTCTTGTTCTGTCGCTATGTGTCGGCCTCTGTGACCTGATGCCTAATGAGGCTGTAGAAAAGTCGAAAATCACAATTTCCAGCTACGTAAGCCATTGATCCTATATCTGATAATATGTCCAGCTTTGGTCAAAAATGGGGTCTTTCTACAGCCTCAACAGCCGCATAACCGGCTGCCAATGAAGCGCAGCGGAGTTGGCAGTCCGAGTTGATGCGATGGTGTACGCCCGGCATGGGCATGAACTTATGGGGTGGAAGTCCCCTGTAGGAGTACCTGTAATGTCCAAATATAGGACAAAGATAACTACTAGCCGACGGCAAGGGCAAGTCCGCGAGGGCTTGTCTGAAGGAAGCTCGAGCGCAAAGGTGCGAGCCGACGAACAGAAACCGCATAGAAGGCTCAGTCTCCGGGCGAGTCAGCACAAGATGACGAAGCCCACCGGGTACGGGAGATAGGGTAAATGCGGCGGTTGTGCACTGACAGCTCATGTTCTTATTCGGGGAGATCTGTCCGGCGAGCGGCCGAGGCAGGTTATGGGAGCCGGACTGAGGTCCGCGGTGAAAGCCGTGGGATAACCACCGGACCCTACCGCCTGTTCGTGGCAGCGCGCTCCGCGGTAACGCTGGGCGTGACCGGGCAGAAGGAAGCCAAGGCCGTAGTAGCCGACCGGGCCAGGAGGCCAGGATGGTGAAGGGCCGAACACGAAAGTACAAGGAGGAGCCGTGAGGTATTCGCCTTTGGCTGTGAACCCGACCGGGGGAGCCGAAGCGCGGCGTGTGTTCACGCAGCCAACCTTGCACGATAACCTGATGGAACGGATTGTAGACCCCGCGAATATGCGCCGGGCATGGAAGCGCGTGAAAGCCAACCAAGGGGCGCCCGGTAGTGACGGGATGACCCTTCAGGACTTTCCCACCTTCGCCCGTTTGCACTGGTCCGCCATCCGTCAAGCGTTGCTCGATGGAACCTATCAACCAAAGCCCGTGC